>NZ_QVFI01000001.1:0-474076 GCF_003433845.1 Absiella sp. AM09-50 | reverse complement strand
TAAGATTTACACTGGTTTTTTTTTAATTGTCCTTGACAAAGGGTACACTTTAATCATCTCATTTATTCCATCGTCCTCAGGTAATCCTGTTTGTAAATAATAGTTAGTTGTCGCTTTTTTTGCTCCACTATTTTTTAATAATTCTATTTTTAAGAGTCCTAATTGTTTGTTCAATTTTGCAGAAATCCTCTTCTTTACCATTTTTATTGCTTTCTTATAGTTTTCATCAACTAATTCTTCCCATCTTTCAGGAGGATAAACACTAGCAAAAATGTCCATATTAGAATTAATTCCTGCTCTTTTTCCAAGATGTTGGAATTTTTTTCTGTTGACATTATCTGACGTCATCAGATAATTATACACCTTTAGGATTTCTGCTTCTGCAACTGAATGACTATCCGAAATAGAAACTGCACATTGGAACTGTTCAATAGGCATAAATCCTCTATATTTATCTATAAGATGAGTCGAAAGCCCTTTTTTTAGAATTTTGATTTCATCTGGAGATAGATTCCATGTAAAGATAAAACCTTCCCAATCGGCATACGCCTTACAAGCAAATGCTGCGCATGTACCTTTATAAGAATTTAATGCATTATTTACAATACTATCGAAGATGGGATCACCCGGTGCAAAAAAATGAATGTAGTCATTATCAAGTGCTATTTGTCTGTCAAATGTTCCCTGAATATAATTGTTATCTGTATGAATAGCTCGGTCTCCATTCATACTTCGGACCTTATTTTGTAATTGATTTATCTTATCACTAATCATTAGTCTGATATCTGGTGGAACAAACAACGAGTTATAAGCAGAATTAAGTGAAAAGGAAGATGCATCAAATCTCACCATTGATTTTTCTAATTCATGTCCTCTAAATCCAGATAATGAAGACCATTTCATCATTGAATCTCCAAATAACTGTTTTTCATTTGCAGCATATAACTCCCTTGTGTTATCCATAATTCTATTTATAGCCTGATATTTATACTCCGCTACATCAAAATATCGTTCTTTCTTTATTACCTCTTTTAAACCTTCCAATTCTTTGTTTACATCTTCAATAATATTTGCTAAACCATATTTGAAGTCTTTGCTCAAAGCTCTGATAATCTTTTCATCCATGGAATTCATAATTATTTCTAAACCACTTTGTGATTTTGTAAAAATACCAATACCATCATTCCAAAATGAAAACAAATCTTCCTCCAGAGTTTCTTGAGAATAACAGGCAACAGAAATAACTGGTTTATTTCGTTCTCGCCCGATTCTATCCAACCGTCCAATTCGTTGTTCCAAATCATTCGCACTCCATGGAAGATCAATATGAACCAATATATCTGCATTTTGGAAGTTTCTGCCTTCCCCTCCAGATTCATCAGATAATAAAATCCAATAATCTTCATCAGTTTCAAATCTATATGCACCTAGTTCACGTTCATCTGAATCCATATTTCTGGAGAAAAAAGTACAATGTTGTTCTCCAAAATAATTTATAAATGCTTCTTTAAACAAAGAGAATGTCTCATCAAAGCTTGTAAAAACCAAGACTTTTTGTTCGCTTGCTTCTTGATCAATAAAATCTATAATATTATTTATTCTTGATTCAAAGCCAGTTGGATCTTCCATATATGTATTTATATTTTCCAGATTTTCTGCTTCTTCATTTTTCCAATTATCAGCCAATTGTAGTAATTCTTCTGGAACACTAAGTACAGTATTTTTTAGTTCGTTGTAAAATGCAGCAGCCGAACTAAAGAAAGAAGACACAATACTTTTATAATGTTGTAAAAAAGTATCGTAATCCAAATCACTTCTCTCTATCCAAAAAGCTAATTCCTTATATATGTTGTATTCAGTATTATTAAAATTAGTTCGCATATCGTAAGGTATTTCTATTAATTCTCTTAAATTATAATCCTCATCTTCATCACGTCTATTTCGAATGATCGATCTTTCAAATTGATAATTTTCACATACATAAGCTATTGCAGACTGAATTCCTTCGATCCCGAAATCATCACTTGAATAATCGATTTTACTGCATAAATTTTGAAACATCTCATCGTTAATTAATTTATAGATTTTTTTCAATCCATCCGTAATATCCTTGAATGCTTCCTCAGTTTCTTCTGTATGTTCATTAAAAGTATCTTCTATCTCTTCTAAATAGGAATCTAAATCTTCCAAAACTTCATGAACTCTTCGTACAACATCTCCTTGAAGTTCTAGTAACTCTTCAAATTTTTCATTTGACATCTGCTCATATTTTTTAGGCTGAATTAGTTGCAGCAATTTTTTATACTCATCTTTCCTCCTTTGCACCGGTGTTGCACTTAACATCAGTATATTTTTTGCACGTTTACTAAGATGTAATAATAACCTATATCGTTTATCATCACGTAAATATTTATGTACTTCATCAGCAATTACAAAATCGTATGATTCTTCAGAATTTAGTGAACTATATGGTGATGCATTTTCACAAAAACTATTCACTCCTACTAAATCAATAACATTGTCATTAACATCTTTACCTGTAAGAATATGAAATTTGTACGCCATCTCTATTTCCCATTGTTCAAGCAACGCATCTGGAACGAGAATTAAGATCTTAGAATTATGATTATCCTTTAAAAACACTTTCAAAATTGCTAAAGCTTCAATAGTTTTTCCCATACCCACTTCATCAGCAATCATATTTCTACAAGTTCCATCTTGAAGACACCTAACAATAGTCTTTAACTGATGAGTTTTCAAAAAGATTTTGCACCCTGCAATTTCATCAAAACCATATAAAGAATTATTGATGATGTTCATAGTTTTACTTACAATACTTCTTCCAAAAAACCACATCGGGTTTTGAAATTCATATTGTTTCAATTGTTCTAATGGTTTTACATAGCCATCATTATACGAACATTCTAATACTGTCTCAGGTAAACATTCTATCTTATCAGTTTCAGATTGAAGATAGTAGTAATACAAACCATCTTCTTTTTTTATAACAGAAGCTTTTACTATATATTTAGTTTTTTTATATTTTACTATTGCACCAATCCTAATTTTACAATGAGATACATTGTGTAAACTATATTGCTTGTTTTCTGGTTTTGGGTAGAAATCTCCAATACCTGTGACATCAAAAAACTGAATTTCAAGCAATTCAGAAAATTCATCAATTGATTTAACTTTTCCGATAGCGTAATCACGAGAATACTTTTCATCATCAATTGAACATCTGACAAACATACCACATTTTATCAAAGTTATTCACCTCCTGTATTAGCACCGTATTCTAGACAAATATCTTTACTTGCACAATACAAACAATGTTTCCCATGCTTACAGTAGAATTTTTTATCTATCAATGCTTGTTTTACTTCTTCGTCTTTTGGAATATCTAATAATCCTTTTATAGAAATATTCAAAAAATCTCTTTTTAAATGCATTTCACGATCCATTTGACTTGAAATAATAGGAAATGCATTTTTATTCCTGTTATATTTTTTCATTGAGGAAATATAACTATAAATTTCTTTATAAACAGATGATATAATCTGTGTTTTTTCTAATTCGTCCGAAATACGAAATCTAACTTCAATTACTTCATATTCCTCTTGAATAGCTTTTTTGATGATATCGTCGTTATATGGTTTTCCATTAAGTTTTTTCTTTACGCTATTACTAATTAGTATTTTTAAATAAGAATGAATTAAAAATCTATCACGAAAAATAGTTTTTCCTTGTTCAATACTTTCTAAAGCAAAACGATATGGGCATAATTTTAATTTCATTTTATCCTCAGTTGAAATCATTTTCACTGCTTCTTCAATATCTTCTCCTTTAGATTCAATAAGCATATGCCCTAAATAATTATTTGAATTAAAAGATGAATGTTTTCTAATATTTACCCCTAATAATTTAAACATGTAAAATAAATCATTATCTTTATTTTCTTCATTTTTAACATAACTAAGTTTACAAGCTACCCTATTAAATTCTAATCCATACAACAACGCATATCTTTTAAAATTACGATATTCCATTTTTGATTTTAAAAATAACTGATACTTAAAATCTAGAGCCTTATAACTATATTCAAAAAATTTAATATCTAACGGCCAAGGTAATCTCTCATCTCTTCCTGAACATATATCTTTATCACTCAAGCAGCAAAAATGGTAACAGACTTTATCTGGATCTTGAGTTGCACTTCTGAGTATATCACCGTCAATTTGATCAAAATTTCTAACGATCCAATGTGCTCCTCTTGCTATATTCTCATCTTGATTCAAATAATAGCTCATAGTATGCTTTAAAGAGTTGAATGTTCCATTTTCTGGTAAATCAGACTCTTCTAATCTAGTTAATAATCTTTCGATAACAGTATGCATTTCTTCATCTAACTCATTAATATCTCCAATTCGAGAAATAATAAAGGCACGAATTCTTTTATAGAATCTTCTAAAATTGTCACCACCATTGTCAAAATCATAAAAAAATGAATTAATAATTTGTTCCAATTCTGTTAAAGCCTTTTTTAACTCTTGTAAAGCATCAAAATTGACATTAAAATAGCCAACCTTATCTTTATCTTCATGTTTTTTGTTTGCATTTTTAATTAATTGATTTATTTTTTTATTTATGCCATCTATTGTATTTTCCTTTTCTATATATGGTTCTACCATGTTAAATGTACTTACTAGCTGACCTGAATTACTTTCACAAATAATTCCAGAATTCAAACACTCTTTTATATCTGAAAAATTTTCAATCCTAACAGACTTTGTTTCGTAATCCCACATATTAGTAGTCGATACAAAGAAATGCCCAATTGGATAATCTAAAAAATGTCTTTCACCAAATTGTTCTGGGAAATAAGCTCTTAAAATATCATTCACTTTTCCAGAAGCGGAATATAATTGTTCTTCCATAAATTCTAACGGATTATTGACATTTGAATTTTGTCTGTTAGTTTTTTTTGCTTTATCAAAAAGCATAGCAACGTAATTGGCAAACTCAGTTGTGTTATCAAATTCAATTATTTCTAAGTTATTTAAAATTTTATTTTTCTCTATAAATTCTCCATTTGATAAGTGCCCAATATAATCAGCTAATACATTTGATTGATATGAGTTAATTAATAAAGGCATTGGAACAAATTGATTAACACTTTGATTATTAATAGGTAAATCGAAAATAGAATATATATTCATCCATGTTTCATATACTGAAGAATATTGTTTTTGATAATTGAAAAGTAAGATTACATCTTTATATTTACTAATGTCTTCTATAGCCACTAACATTGCTGGTGTAAATTGATGAATTCCATGAATAACGATTCTATTCCTATTAATAGCACTTAGATCAACATTTTTTTTGTGATATAGTATTGCGTCATCAATAGCTTTTTCCACAAAATTTTGCGATGAAGCTCTTTCAAAAGAAAAAGTAGAATTCTGTTTTTTATCAATAATTTTATATAATTCCACAAGATATTGCTGATCAATATTCAGGTCTTTTTTATTCATTAAACCTGAATCAAGTTCTAATTCCTTAAACATTCTAATGCATGAAACGATCGATTTTGTATTAAATAGTAAAGATCTTTTAACATTTTCAAGGCAAGTGGTTTGAGAATCCAATTCACTAATTGCATTATCCACCTCCATAATCTGACGAATATTGGTATTAATGCTTTCCCAATCTTCATAAAGTGCATTTACAAGACTTTTTATTGTGGCGGTTGACTGCCTTTTTTTCAAATTTGGATACGTTTGGTTCATGCCATTAACCATTGTTTGTGAGACACAAAAATGAGCACAATCTTTTATTTCATTCCAAAATGATTCACAATCTATTTCATAAGGATTTGAATATGTATATATTTTCAGTCCCATTCTATATTTCCTCCAATAGTTTTCCCCAAGTATTTCCACTTGAATCAATTTTGTTAAACCACACAAACTTATTGATAGCTCTTGTTAAGGCAACATATAATATTCGAGATTCTTCCATCTCTATTTCTTTAATTTCATCATTTGTATAAAAATATTCATTGGTTATTGCCTCGCCATTTACACTAAAACAATATCCAACTTTTCCTCCAACATAAGTAATATCCAATCCGTTTCTACGCATTTTATCAATAGAATCTGTAGTAAAAGGCATTATTACAGTGTCATATTCCAATCCTTTAGATTTATGAACTGTAGTACATACAATTCTAACATAATCACCATCATCAGTAACAGATCTTGATGTTTTTTCTGAGCCAGTGTTAATTAAAATATGTAAAGACTCGTTTATGGACTCCAAAGTTAAATAGCTATATTTTCCTTCTTTTGATAGGTCCTCAAATATCAAATCATAATTAGTTCTATAATACTGTTGCTTGGTTTCATCAGAAGAATATGTTTTCCATGGCTTTGAAGCTTCATATATCTTTCTTAAAACCATTAAAACAGGTTTGCTTTGAACTTCAAAAACTAATTCGTTCCAACACATATTTAAAACACTTTGATAAAATTCATTGAGACATTTAATTAAATAATCTAGTTTTTCATTTTCTTCCATGTTAATTAGTTTTTCTACAGGAAATTTTATATTTATATTATTTGAAAGTAATAAATCAAATAAATAAATTGGATTTCTCGGATTCGATAATGCAGCTGTTAACTTACACAAATCAATACTTGGCTGAATTCGATATAAATCTCCATTAGAATCACTTTCAACAAAAACATCGTCTTGATTCTTTGCTTGCCTTAATATTTTTGATATTTGATAATTTGTTCTAACCAAAATTGCAACTGTTTTCTCAGATACTGATAATTTGGTAAAATTTGGATTCAGCTCAATTTCCACTTTTCTCTGTTTAATTTTTTCAAATAACATTTTATAAATAATATCTATTTCTTCTTCTTTGCTATATGTATATTCTTCAATCAATTCATTCACTGAAATCAATTGATTACTAATAGCTCCTATAAGCTTATCTTTCTTTTCGTTATATGGTATAAGTTTCTTTTCTCCCATATAATTGAATAATTTTGAAAATTTTCCAAGCAAACGCATATCCGTACGATAATTAATATTCAAAGTATACTCTTGCCATTCATTTCCATCACAACCCATTTTATTAAATGCATCCATGGTAGCTCCCCTGAAGCGATAAATGCTTTGCTTTAAATCACCAACGATAAAGAATTTAAAGTTCAATTTTCTTTGCATTGCCAAAAAAGCTTCTATTTGCGAATCATCAACATCTTGAAATTCATCAATAAAAATATATTTGTACTGATATAAATTTTTATTAAACGATTCATCATTTACACATTTGTTCAAATACAACATATATTCCGATAGATTAACCGAGTTATTTTCAGATAAAAAATCAGAATAGGTCTTTTCCGTTTCAATTATAACTTCCTGTATAATTTCTTTCATGTATGGCATTTCAACAATAGGTTTTCCAAATACATCTTCAGTTGCATCTTTTATATCGTATCCCTTGTTATATAACATATCAGCAAATTGCAACAACAATTTTCTAAAATCATATATACTGCCTGGAATACTACCGAAAAATATTGGTTCTTCTTCATTTTTCTTTTTTAAATATTCGTTGAAATATTGATCAAATATTTTTTGCTTATTGTAACTACCACTTACTGTAGAAAAGTCAACACCAATTCCTAAAGATAATGACGTATCTTTAATGACTAAATTTGAAAAGCTATGTATAGTAGATATTCTCATATTCTCTATTCCTGAGATCATATTCAAATATTTTTTATTACGAGTCAAAACAAAATAATTCATAAATGCTTGCTTCAACCTACTTTTCATATTTGTAGCTGCTTCTGTAGTAAATGTCAGCATAGCAATTTCATTTTTGACATCTAAAATGTTAGCATTACTAGCTTGATGACAAATAAACGATATTCGAGAAATCATTGAGAATGTTTTGCCTGTTCCTGCTCCAGCTTTTACAACTATATTTTTATCGATTGGAGCATGTTCTATCATATATTGCTGCAAATTAAAATTTGAATTATCAGTGATATATTGAAGATTTCTTTTTCTATCTGCGTCAATTAAACCGTTATAAATAATGAAATTAGAAGATACTATATTCTTTAAATCGTTTATAGTAAAAATTTCAAAATTAAAGAAACTAGAATTTCCATTGTTTATAACTATTTCATTTTTTTTATTTGAATTGATTATAAAATTTCTTCCTTTAAGATATAATCCTTCATCATCAAATTTATTAGAAATATTCTGGACAATCTGTTTTACTTCTTCTTCTCTTGAAACAAAGATTGACTGTTTAATTCCAGAAAAATATGCAGTCACTATACTACCAATATCAGAAATAGATATACCGTCTGGATATACTCTCAATTCTGAATATGGAATAGTCATATCATTATTGGGTTCTTTAATAACCTCAAAATGCTTTCTACATGTTATATAGACATCCCCAACCATTTTATCATATATTGTTTGATTTGATTTTTGATAAACAGATGCAATTTTCTTTGCAAATTTCATTGGATTTTCTATATCTTCAGCAAACAATGTGAACTCAGGTTCTGAAACAATATTTAATCCACACTTCTTATATTCGTATTCAGATAAGAATGGATAACACACCATATCCATAACCAAAGGATTTATACAATACTTATTATTACAGATGTTTACTAACTCAAACTTATAACTTCGAGCTTGTTTTTTTGGTGAACCAACTGGATCTTGGTATAAATTAGTTTCAATAATATCAGGACTAATCACTCTAATAATATTTGAAAAACTCCACCCTTTAACTTCAATTACAAGCATTCCCATATGCTCAATAAGCAAGCAAAAATCAAATTGTCTACCATTTATTTCACGATTATAATAACAGATTACTTCATCAGGCAAATTTGATTCTATACATTCGTATACCCTTTGTTCACCAGCATATGTTTTATCTTTAATATCCATCATCTTTGCCATAATTTTGCTCTCCCTTTTACGTTGACTGTGTTATTTTTCTATATTGATAACATCTTTTTTTCAATCAGCATACTTTTGATAAAAAACGTTCACAATTGAATAAAACTCCTTAGGGTTATTTTCAGATAGATCGTAAGCCGCAGAAAAAAATAACCAATATTTGATAATCTTTTTTTACCGTTGGTTGTAATATGATGAATGCACTTAATCTACATAAAAAGTCCATTGATATTTCTGAACTTATCGTCTACAATCATTCTTTTTTTGCTATTTTATTTAAACAGCTGGATAATTTTTCTAGAATAATGTTTCAATATTCACTGTCTTACCCGATTTTATATAAGCATTAACTGCTTCTTCTAACTCCCATTTAGCTTTCACCATTTAACTTACCATTTTTTGATTTCTTTATATTTTTCCAATTCTTATCCTTGTGTCAACTGGTTTTGCAGGATCACTTGGTATTGACCAAGCAAAAACCAATTCTCTCTGCTCCTCAATTTCTTTTATCAAAGCACAATACTTGAATTCGTCTTCGTGATACTCTCCATTTTTTGCTGTTTGACTTATATATTCAATTTTCGCCTCCGCTATCTAAACACAATAATCCCATGTTCTGACTCTAATATACATTATAGTCCTAAATGTGAGCTAAATCAATATTCCATATAATGCATAATGCAAGTAGTATAAACAGCAGAAGTAGTGTAAACCACTAGTGAGTTACTTAAGAAATTTAAGATAGAATACTGTTTTCATGTAATGAAAACCAATTTCGATACACACCCTCATAGAAAGCTAGAAAGGATCAAAGCTCATTTTTTGATCTGTTATACTGCATTATTGATTTGTCGTCAGATAGAACGCAGGTTAAATGATCAAAATACACATGTCACAACAGATAAGTTGATAGAAACATAAAAAAAATATGAATGTACATGATCTATATTATATGGTAGTCTATCAAGACAGTAAGACATTAAATGCGTTAGAGAAAGAAATACTGCTTCTATTAGATTGAAAGGACTATCAGCCAAAGGAGCTGGCAAAAATGATAAAAAAATTAACAAAATAATATTCATATACAACGCATTATATAGAATTAAAGCGTTGAAAACCTCTTAAATAAAGGGGATTTGATGTTTTACACTATTTGAAGTGTAAAACTTGAGATATAATAACATAATTATATTTTTATTAGATATTAATTAGAATAACATGCAATAGATAATAAGTATTCTAATCAAAATATCGGCTTAATCTCATTAACATTTAAGATATTAATCTATACTCTAAGGGGAATATAAGTTATTTATGACTATGCCATAAATAGTATTAACATAAATTTCCTTTCTCAAATAAAAAATCTTACTTCTATAATAATTAAGATTTTATTATATCAATCTATCTTTTTTTTAATACAATACTCTATGATTTTTTCATAGCCTTTTCTCCATGAAGCTTTCATTTGTGTCTGCTCATTATTTCTCCATCTATTCTCTTGACCACTCATTCTACTAAAATCCAAACCATATCCAAGTTTCTTCTCATCAAACGTAGCATATCGAACGTTTTTATTATATCCTGATTGATAGCTTTTTTTTCCGTATTCAGACATATGTATAATGACAATATAACTTCTACTACTCGTATTTTCAATATATCACTTAATTGATTTTCAAAAAATGAAGAACCAAATTTTTTATATCTAACGATTAACTAAGCAATACACTTTATTTTTATAATTCTTCAATTTTAAATTAAATAATAAACTCGAAACGATTCCTAGTTCCATTATATCTTTATTTTATCCTAAAATAATATACAATATAAAAAGAACCCATACTCTGGGTTCTCATCTTACTTATTTAAACGCATTCTTAAACTTTTCAAAAGGACTCTCATGTTCCTTCTTATTCTTGATCTTTTCATACAGTTCGCGCTCATCACGGCTAATCTTTGTAGGAATTTCTACCTTCACTTCCACATACTGATCACCTTGACCACCACGTGGTGATTTCACACCTTTGCCTTTTAAACGGAACTGCTGACCATATTGCGTACCTGCTGGAATGGTTAATTCCACATCACCATAAACGGTTGGCACATCCACCTTACAGCCAAGTGTTGCATCAATCGCACTAATTGGAATGGTGATACGAATATCATTGCCATCACGTGTAAACTGTTTGTGACGGCTTACCAGAATTTCGATATACAAATCTCCATTTGGCCCTCCATTCACACCACGTTCACCTTTATTTGGCACACGAACCTGCTGACCTGATTGAATACCTGCAGGAATCTTGATATTTAGTTTCACACGTTTGTGCTCATAACCTTTACCATGACATTTTGGACATTTATTAACAATGGTCTTACCTGTACCATTACAATCCGGACATACGCTTTGGCTCTGGAATACGCCAAATGGTGTACGCTGTTGTGTTGTGACATGTCCTGTACCACCGCATCGACTACATCCCTTGATATCGGACTTACTACGTGCGCCTGTACCATTACATTCATTACATAATTCATCTACATCAATACTAATTTCTTCTTCTTTACCAAAAATGGCGTCCATAAAGTCGATTCTCATCTGCATGAAACGATCATCGCCCTTACGTGGACCATTGCTTTGACGACGGCTTCCACCGCCTCCAAAACCTCCACCGAAGAAAGAACCGAAGATATCAGAGAAGTCACCAAATCCATCAAAGCCACCAGCACCTCCGCCAAATCCACCGGCACCATCCATGCCCGCAAATCCAAACTGGTCATAAGTTGCTTTTTTCTGAGGATCACTCAGCACTTCATATGCTTCATTTACTTCCTTAAACTTTTCTTCAGCACCCGGTTCCTTGTTGACATCCGGGTGATATTTTTTTGCCATCTTACGATATGCACGTTTTATTTCATCGTCGCTTGCCCCTTTTTGAATACCAAGGACTTCATAATAATCTCTCTTATCACTCATATCGGATCACCTTCCTACTCATCAAGACTGTATATAAACTGCGATAGCCCTGATTCCCCAAAAATACGGACTCTTGGCAACTGCAGCTTATCCATACCGGGTTCTATTTTACCATAATTTGTTGTAAAAGCCATACGTACGCCGCTATCTTTCATAATTTCTAACGCACTTTCTGTCACATCACCATAAGGATAACAATATACAAAGCCTCCGCCTATAATGGAAAAAGACTTTTTCGTATCCTTAATACCCGTATCCAGATCAACACAGCGAAGTGCTCCACCATGTCCACCATCACATCCACCAGTATGCATCGCATAGGAGTGTGATTGTAATTCCATACCATTTTCCTTCATTTCTTGAAAGGTATCAGGCAATGTGTCATCTTTGAATTTATTCATAATCAGAAACAGGGTTGCTTTCATATCATATTTTTTCAACAATGGATAAGCATATTGATAAATGCTTTTTGTTCCATCATCTACTGTTAAGGATACACTTTTCTTCGGTAAACGGATTTTACCATCCATGAAATACTCTAAATCCTGCATATAAACAGTTTGATATCCTTTTTCCTTTAAATATTTTAACTGATCTTCAAAATCATTCACTTCCAGCCAGTTCCCATTTTCTGCCTTTTCTCCATTCGCTTTGGAATAGAAATAATGATACATAAATACGGGAACATCTTTTGCGGCTTCTTCCTTTGTATTATCTGCTTGTTTTGTTTCCTTGATATCCTTTTGATCAATAAAGTATAACTGATCATTGACCATTACACCAATCGTTTTTTTATTTTTCATATAAATTGGATAACTGTCTTTTTGATTCATTGTCACAAGTGCATTCCCATCACCATCTTTTAAAGTATAGGAATCATTTGTAGTGATTGTTTCATTAAAAGGAAGATACCTGCTGGTCATTTTTTGTTTAGTAAGTGCAGCTGCTTCTTTTACATCTTCTGCTTTTACATAAACATCCTGATTTTTTAATTTAAAATATGCGGTATGCATATCCTGTTTATCCTTATTCTCCAGTTGCATGGTTACATTAGGATAAACTTTCGCAAATTCTTCATATTCATCCTTGTTCAGTTGATACAATGCCGCTTCCTTGTTTACTTGAACATATGGATGATAGAATTCTGTAATATCTATGGTTTTATGCGATGTATACACATAAAACGCAAGTAGACCACAACATACAAAACCTAGCGCAAGCACTAGGATTTGTAGTCGTTTCGTCGTTTTATTTCTTTTCTTCAAATTCTGCGTCTACGACATTGTCATCGTTGTTGTTTCCAGCATCTCCACCTGGATTACCAGTATTTTGCTGCTGCTGATACATCTGGGCACTAGCTGCCTGAGCTGCTTTTTCCAAAGCTTCCAGTTTTGTCTTAACAGCTTCCATATCGTTTTCATCTAATGATTTCTGTAAATCATCACGCAGTTTCTGAGTTTCTTCTTTCTGGTTAGCATCAATCTTATCACCATTGTCTGCTAACATAGAGTCGATCTGAGCGATAAATCCTTCAGCACGGTTACGTAAATCGATTTCTTCTTTACGTTTTTCATCTTCAGCTTTGTGTTCTTCAGCTTCACGAACCATACGATCGATTTCTTCATCACTTAAACCACTTGTATTCTGAATTGTGATAGACTGTTCTTTACCTGTTCCTTTATCTTTTGCAGATACGTGTACGATACCATTAACGTCAATATCAAATGTAACTTCAATCTGAGGCACACCACGACGTGCAGGAGCGATACCGTCTAATTTAAACATACCTAACTCTTTATTGTCGTTTGCCATTGGTCTTTCACCCTGTAATACACGGATATCTACAGCAGGCTGGTTATCAGCAGCAGTTGAGAAAATCTGTGATTTACTTGTAGGGATTGTTGTGTTACGTGGAATTAATACAGTCATCACGCCACCCATTGTTTCAATACCTAAGCTTAATGGTGTAACGTCTAACAATAATACATCTTTTACATCACCAGCGATAACACCACCCTGGATTGCTGCACCCATAGCAACTACTTCATCAGGGTTTACAGAACGGTTTGGTTCTTTACCTAATGCATTCTTAACAGCTTCCTGTACAGCAGGGATACGAGTAGATCCACCTACTAACAATACCTGGTGAATATCGTTCTTTGTTAAACCAGCATCACGTAATGCGTTACGTACTGGTTCCATTGTACGTTCTACTAAGTGTTTTGTCATTTCATCAAATTTTGCACGTGTTAATGTTGCTTCAAAGTGAAGTGGTCCATCAGCTCCAGCAGAGATAAATGGTAAGGAAATCTGTGTCTGTACCATACCTGATAAATCTTTCTTAGCTTTTTCACCAGCTTCTTTTAAACGCTGCATAGCCATTGTATCTTTTCTTAAGTCTACGCCGTTTTCTTTTTTGAATGTATCTACCATCCAGTCAACAACAACGTTATCGAAGTCATCTCCACCTAAGTGAGTATCACCATTTGTAGATAATACTTCAAATGTTCCATCTGCAAGTTCCAGGATAGAAACATCAAATGTTCCACCACCTAAGTCATAAACCAATACTTTTTGTTCGCTGTCTGTCTTATCAATACCATAAGCAAGCGCTGCTGCAGTTGGTTCGTTGATAATACGTTCTACTTCCAAACCAGCAATTTTACCAGCATCTTTTGTTGCCTGACGCTGTGCATCGTTGAAATATGCAGGAACTGTAATAACAGCCTTTTCAACTTTTTCACCTAAGTAATCTTCTGCATATCCTTTCAAATATTGAAGGATCATTGCACTTACTTCCTGTGGTGTATATTGTTTGCCTTCTAATTCTACTTTTTCATTTGTACCCATTAAACGTTTAATAGAACTTACTGTGTTTTTGTTTGTTACTACCTGACGTTTTGCAGCATCACCAACGATACGTTCTCCGTTTTTGTATGCTACGACTGATGGAGTTGTACGGTTACCTTCTGGGTTTGTAATAACCTTGCAGTCCCCACCATCCATGACAGCAACACAGCTGTTTGTTGTACCTAAGTCAATACCAATAATCTTACTCATAATCGTTTCCTCCTTTTATTCGCTTACTTTAACAAGCGTTGCACGCAATACACGGTCTTTTAACATATATCCTTTTTGTAAAACTTCGATAACCATACCAGGTTCTACGCCTTCTTTGGCTTCCTGCATCAATGCCTGATGGAAGTTTGGATCAAATGGCTTATCTTTTGCCTCAATTTCCTTTACGCCTTCCATTTCCAGAATATGCACCAGCTGCTGGTAAATCATTTCAAATCCTTTTGCGTAATTTTTTACGTTAGGATCATCTACCTTGACATCCAGTGCACGCTCTAAGTTATCAATAACCGGTAGCACTTCTGTGGCAAATCCCTGAATACGGTATTTACGAACGTTGTCAGCTTCACTTTGCAGACGTTTCTTTAAGTTTTCAGCATCTGCATATGCTTTAAAGTAAGCATTCTTACTTGCCGCAAGTTCTTCCTTCAGTTTTGCATTCTCTTCTTCTAATTCCTCAATGCGCTTTTTCTTGCCGAATTTTGCGCCTTTTTTGTCTTCTTTTTTGTTTTCTGTTTCTTCCTGTTTTTCTTCAGGAGTAGTTTCTTCACTGACCGTTTCTTTCACGTCTTCTTTTACTTCTTCACACGTTTCTTCTGCGGTCGTTTCTTTTTCTTTTACATTTTCTTCCTGCATGTTGACCTCCTATTGATTTTCTTCCCGATACAAGTCTTCGATCACTTTGCTCATATATTCCATTAAAGCAACAACTCGGTTATATTGCATACGTGTTGGACCGACAATCATCAACTCACCCTGTTCTTCATTGTTCAGCTTGAACTTACTGCTGACAACTGCAACATCATCAATCTGAATCAGGTCATTATCTCCACCAATCTGGATAGCGACATTTCCATCATGATTGGCAATCTGACGAAATAGTGAGCTGTCCTCTAACATTTTCATCAGTTCTTTCAGCTTTTCGATATCCGCAAATTCCGGTTGATACAACATGTTGGATTGACCACTGCAATATACGTTATCACTCGCAAATTTCATAAAGGCATTTACGAATGCTTCAAATAGCACTTCATGTCGTGCAACATGACTTGCTAACAGCGGTTGGATTTCCTTCATCTTATTCACAACTTCACCAATTGGCGTACCACTTAACTTATCATTCAACAAATCACAGCATGTCTTGATATCCTTGACACTGACATCTTCTCCAAAATGGAAAGTTTTATTCTCTGTATGTCCATGATCTGTAATAAAGATAGCCACAGCACTACGTTCGTTTAAGGGAACTAGCTGGATATGCTGTAAAGTCTGATACTTGCTGTCCGGTCCTAATACCACCGATGTTAACGATGTCATCTGTGATAAAATATCACAGCTTTTCTTAACGATTTCATCCATGGAATAATGGCGTTCAGAGAACACAGCCTGCAGGGAATGTTTGACACCTTCATCAAGCTGTTTCTCCATCAGATGTTCAACATAGAAACGATACCCTTTACTGCTTGGGATTCGTCCACTGGAAGTATGTGTCTTTTCCAAAAGGCCCATTTCCTCTAAGGCAGCCATTTCGTTTCGAATAGTAGCGCTTGAACAAGTGAAATCCAAAAGATCTAACAGACGCTTAGAACCAACTGGCTCTGCTGTTCTTGTGAACTCATCTACAATTGCTTTAAATATTGCAATCTGTCTTTCTGTCATCTCTGGTCCACTCCTTTCTAGCACTCCACTTCTATGTCTGCTAATAGTATATGACAATATTTTAGCACTGTCAACACTTTAGTGCTAAATTGCCAATAAATTTTCCTGTTGTTTGAAAAAAAGCCTGTTCTATCCTGTATTTTGTACTATATCACTCTTAAAAATTATCAAAACCTTAACAAACGCCTTGCCTTTATCCTTTATAATGTATATGGTTTGCATAACCGCACAAAATTTCATATACTATAGATATCAAATATTCATCGTTTGACATAGTATAATATGATAAAGAAAAAGGAAGGTAATTTATGAAAAAAATAGACTGGAATGGTGACATTCATATTCTGGCTGGGACCACATTACGTGATCTTGAAGCTTTGGAAAATAATAATATGGCGTTGCATGTTGGTGGAAACTTAGATCATGTCATAGAAAATCGAAAACATCTGTGTGATGCTTTAGGCACAGATTTGCAGCATTGTGTATTCGCAAAACAGACACACAGTGATCATATTCATTGTGTAACCCTTGATGATTTAGGCAAGGGTGCTTATGAACAGGCAAGCGCCATTGATGATTGTGATGCTTTATATACAAGAGAAAGCAATGTTTTACTTGGTGTATTTCATGCGGATTGTGTTCCTGTTTTGTTATATGATCCCATTCAAAATATCATAGCAGCCATTCATAGCGGCTGGCAGGGTACGGTAAAAGAAATCACACGTAAAACCATGGAGCATCTGATCACACAGGAGCATGTGGACCCATCGCATGTGATTGCCTATATTGGGCCGGCCATCGCTTATCGAAGCTTTGAAGTAGGTCGTGATGTTATTGATCAAATTTTATCTATGAGTTTTGATACATCCGGTTATATCACATATTTATCAGATGAGAAAGCCCTGGTGAACAATCGTGGATTAAATAAACAGATGCTGCTTGATGCCGGAGTACCAATGGAAAACATTACCATCAATAAATCTGATACATTTTCACCAAATGATGCTTTGTTCAGTTATCGAAGAGATCATCACTGTGGCAGACATTTAAGCTATATTATCCGTAAAGACATCGATTAACGTCGATGTTTTTTTCTTCCTAATGGCTAGGATAGTTTTTTCTCAATTCCCCTTTTGGTTTATCCTATAATGAAGATAAGAAAAATCGAGGAGGTAGTTTATGAAGGTTTTAGTAGCGCGTTTCAGCTCAGAATCCAATGAACATTCCCGTTCATTGATGTCATTTGACAAATTTGTTTTTAAATTCGGGGAAGATTGTGTTGATTCCATGTATACCAGAGATATCTTTGAAGGGGCTGGTATAGAAATGATTCCAAGTATTGCGGCAATTGGACATCCTCATGGCCCAGTCACAAAGGATGCTTTTGATTTTATCCTAGCCAGATTAATACATGATGTGAAAGAACATTTACATGAAATTGATGGTATCTTTTTATTCTTACATGGTGCCAGCAAGGTTATTGATTTAGAAGGTGGTTCTGCGGAGCATGCATTCTTACGTGAAATCCGTAAGATTACCGGACCATATCTTCCCATTGCACTTGTGATGGACCCTCATGGAAATCTTTCACAGGAGCTGGTCGATCATGTTAATATTTTACGTTGTTATCGTGAATCACCACATACAGATACAGTAGAAACCTATCGGATCGTTGCGAAGATGTTTGTGGATTTATTAAAGCATCGTCGTCATATCAAACCGGCATATGTGAAAGTTCCTATTATCATTGGCGGAGAAAAGAGTGTTTCCAGCGATGAACCAATGGTATCCATCAATCATTTCTGTGATGAACTTGAAAAAGATGCTCGTATCATGAGTGCTTCTTTCCATATTGGATATTTACGTCATGATGGAGATAAATTAGGATGTAGTGCTGTTGTTGTGCCTAACAGTGAAAAGGATCAGGCTTATGCACAGGAAATGGCAGATAAATTATGTAAATATGCATTCTCAAAACGTCATGAATTCCACTTCCATGGTAATGTCGCTGAACCAGAGGATGCCATAAAACAAGCGGTAGAATTTGATGGTTCTCCTGTCTTTGTGACAGATTCTGGTGATAATGTTGGTTCTGGCGCTGATGGATTCAATACCTATATCTTACATCAGGTATTGAATTTAAAAGATACTCATGGAAAACAGTTTTTATTCAGTGGTATCGTAGATAAAAATGCTTACGCTTATCTATACGATAAAGAAGTCGGTACACATGTGGACTTTACATTAGGTGCCAATCTAGATGAATTATGTAAGAGTGTAGAAGTTCATGGTACCATCGTTGCCAAAGGTATCGCACATAAATTATATGAAGATCGCAAAGATATTGGAACTGCCATCACTGTGAAATTTGATGATGCCCCAGTGAGTGTCATCGTTGAATATGATGCTATCCAGTATACGGATTTAGACCAGTATCCATGTAGTCATTTAAATATCGATGATTATGATGTCATCATTCCAAAACAAGGGTATATTTCTGATGATTTCAAGAAATATGGCAAGTTATGTATCATGTCTTTGACGCAAGGTCCTGCCTACCAGCGTAGTGAAAAGCTTGAATTTAAACGTATCTTACGTCCTATGTTCCCTTATGATGATTTTGAATTAGATTAATTTTTGACAAAACAGGGTATAAAAAAGAGGTTACTTCAATGATTGTATTTTATCAACCATTTGAAGAACCTCTTTTATTATCTGTTCAAGCAGGAGGAAGCCTTTTATGACGATATCTATAAAAAGAGCCGAATATTTTCTTCAGCTCTAATCACTTATTTTATCACTTGTATATGCACGATCAAATGTCACAACCACAAAATAGGTTGGATAGCTCGCCTTTACCTTTTCTTCAATCGCTTTTAAGATATCTGTATTGCTTAATTTGATTTGAAATGGCACCACAACATCAAAAATCAGATTGCTGTGTGTTACCCCTGGTACCATACGAAAATCATGCATGGACAAACGTTCATCAACGCTGTGTACGGTTTCCTTGACAAATTCACGCAATTCATTTGTTAAAGGATCATCTATGACAATCGGATCCATATGAATCACCATTTCTATACCCAAAGATTCTTTGATATCTTTTTCCATATTATCAATCATATCATGACTTTTTAATACATCCACTTTATGATCTACTTCCACATGCATACTAGCAAATGTTGAATGGCTTCCATAATCATGAATGACCAGATCATGCATACCAATAGCACCCGGATACGCTTCTACTTTCTTTTGAATATTTTTTACCAGTTCTTCATCTGGAGCCTTCCCCAACAATTCATCTAATGCAGATTTGATAATGCCAAAGCCTGCGATAATGATAAAGCATGCCACAATAACCCCCATATATCCATCCAGATTAAAATGGATCAACGGTGAAATAATCGTAGACAATAAAACAGCACCAGTAGCCATAACATCAGATATACTGTCGGCAGCAGTTGCCTCCATGATACTGGATTTTAACAGCTTGCCATAATGTTTGTTGTAAGTATACATCCAAAGTTTCACACTGATAGAAAAAGCTAAAATCACAATAGATAACCAGCTGAATTCAATGGCATCTGGAGAAATGATTTTGGTAATACTGGATTTAATCAATTCTAAACCTAATATCAAAATAAGAGCAGCAACAACCATTGAGGCAATACATTCATATCGGGCATGACCAAAAGGATGCTTTTCATCTGCGGGTTTACTAGACAGCTTAAAACTGATAAGTGAGATAATAGAACTACCAGCATCCGAAAGGTTATTAACAGCATCCGCTGTGATGGAAACACTTTGTGCCAATGTTCCTGCGATAAACTTAAACGCAAACAGGATAATATTATTGACGATGCCCACGGTACTTGTCAGATTTCCATATGCACGACGTACATGTTCATTGTTTATATCTTCATAGTTTTTAATCATTTTTTTTGCGAGTAATGATATCATATCCAACACCTCATTTTTTCTTATCGAGTACATAGTTTAACATATTTTTGAAAATAGGAAAAGACCTTCATGTTTCTTTCTTTTCCAGCATATGGTAAAAACGGTGATGTTGTGAAAAAAATTCTGCGCTATTTCCTGTTAACAGCTTTATTATTATGTTTATGTTATGGCAGTACCTGTATCAAAATCAGTTCCCGATCTTTGACACTCTGGTTTGAAAACTTAGTGCCAAGCATGTTTGTGACTATGGTACTTATTCGTTTATTATATAAACAACAGATGTTACAGCACCTGGTTCCAGATATGATATGTCGCATGTTTGGATTAGATCAGGCATCTTTTGCGTTGGTGATCAGCAGTATGCTGTTAGGCTTTCCTAATGGTTCTTTATTTATCGAAGAAGCCTACAGGCGAAAGGAATTAGATCTACAGGGTGCACAGCGTTTATTTCTCATCTGTTGTTTTCCTACACCTGGATTTGTGATATTAAGCTGTGGTGTTGGTTTATATCATAACGCAAAGACTGGATTTTATTTATATGTATCCTCTGTTCTTTATGGCTTTTTTATGTTGTGGCTCACAAGATCAAAAAGTATTCATACCCATCATATAAAGCATCAAAGCACCAACAGCTTCATGCAGGATTTTAGTGCATCCTTATTAGAAAGTGGGACTTCTTTATTTATGATTGGCGGGTATTTGATGATATTTATGAGTGTCACAGGTATTGTTTTTTCCTTTTTGCCTCAACTTGTTTCTCTGCCACTTCGTATCTGTGCTGAATTTTCCAGTGGTGTCTTTCTGATACAGGCAACATCCTTGTCTACGATATGCAAATTATTGTGTACCAGTGCATTGTTAGGTTTTGGTGGATTCTGTGTGCATATGCAGATATATTCTATGTGTGATAATTGTAAAACAAAATATCGTACCTTTCTTATTTATCGTATCCTACAAAGTCTTTTATCTTGTCTGATCTTTTGTATTTTCCTTTATCTTTCTGTATAATATAAACAAAAGAAGGAGGAATTTATAATGAAGATTGCATGGATAGGAACAGGTGTCATGGGCAGTGCCATGTTAATGCATCTTGTAAAGGCAGAGCATGAGGTACATGCCTATAATCGAAGCTATGAAAAAGTCGAAAAATTAGTATCCTGTGGTGTAGCAGTACATCAAACAATAAAAGATTGTGTGAAGGATTGTGACATGGTGTTCACAATGGTAGGATATCCAAAGGATGTAGAAGAAGTCTATACATCAAAAGATGGTATTTTTGCTCATGCGAAAAAACATGCCATTCTGATTGATATGACTACATCATCTCCAAAATTAGCGCAAGCGTTATCAATAAAGGCCAAAGCGCTTGCTTATCAAATGATGGATGCCCCTGTATCAGGTGGAGATAGTGGCGCAAAAGCTGGTACATTATCTATTATGTGTGGAGGCGATCCGGAAACATTTGATCAATGTAAAGCTATCTTATCACTTATGGGAACACCGCTATATATGGGAGAAGCCGGAAGTGGACAGCATACCAAAGCATGTAATCAGATTGCAGTGGCAGGTGCTGTAGCGGCAATGAGTGAAGCCATTGTATATGCGAAAGAAAATCATTTGAATGTAGAAGCCATGCTTCAAGCAATCGCAGGTGGTGCGGCTGGCAGCTGGCAAATCAACAATACAGCACCACGTGTGTTAAAGAACGATTTTGCGCCTGGTTTTTATATCAAGCATTTTATTAAAGATATGCATATCGTACAGGAAGAAATGGGTAAACAACATTTGGATATGCTGGATACGGTTTGCCATATGTATGAAGAACTGGCGAAAAAAGGAGAAGAAAATGCTGGTACACAGGCTTTGATTCATTACTATGAAAAGCACGAATAGTGCTTTTTATTTACGCACAGCCCCATCTTGCAAGGATATCAAACAATTCTTTATTTCCATTTTTCGATCACATGTAATCAAATACTGTATGAATACTTCCTCCCAATCCTGCATGATCGAAACCTTTTGATATAATGTATCATCCAATTCAATACGTTGATGAAACACGCAAGCTTCTTCAAAGTGGATATAAAATAAATATGCCAAAGACATGGAATCAAACATTTGAAACAACAGAAAATACTCATCTTTCGACAAAATCTGCATATCAAACAAATCGATATAATCATAGAATCCTATTTCAGAATGTAAAACAGCTTCTATCCGTTTCTGTGTATCACATCCTTCTAAATGCTTCAACAACGTAAAGAAGTGCTCTGGTTCATTGAAAGCATGAATATTCACTTCGATTTCATTTCTACACATTTCATGAACAATCAATTGATCGAGCGTATCTTCTTTAAGTGCCCATGTGATTTTGTTTATAAGTATCTGCCCATAGCCTGATAGATATTGTTTTATATCTGTATCAAAGATGGACAAGAAAGCCTGATACAGCTTAAAAAGATCTTCTGCTTGTTTTATTATTTGTATGATCTGTTGTTTTTGTTCGTGTGATATCAAAAGCTCATAGCGATGTTTTAAGCTAAAAGATTTTAAGCTAAAAGAAAAGAATGCCTGCGTAATGATCAGCTCACAAAAATTAATACCTAATTCTTCAATCTCCACACCATAAAAAACAGCATAGGATGTCAGAAAATCAGACAGCTGTTCATGAAAAAGATGTAATATCCGCTCTTCCATACAAAACATTGATAAATAATATGCCACAAGATCAATTCCCTGTTTATGATACATGGCATGTTCCAAGGGCAAGCCATATAATAATGGATAATCGAAATCTTCTTTACAAGATGTCGCATGGTAATGCTCATCATATGATGATAAAAAATCAGGAAGCTGTTGAGTCAGAATACTGCGATATCGTTCATTGGGCAATGGGCGCTGTTTTTTTAAATATATGTCTGCCTGTTGTCGTGTTTCTTTCACTAAGCGCTCTACTTCCTTCAAGCCAGAAGCATAGCGTATTTCAAGTGTTCCCTGCCTTGTCGCATGATCACATATAAAGGAAATACTTTTTAAAATTCTTTGATAATCTTTGATAGATATCGCTGTGGAACGATGCCTGTTTTTTTCTAAACTTAAACGTTTGGATAAAGCATAAACTTCTTTATTTTCATAAACTGATGTTGATAAATTATTCATTTGTTTTCACCGCCTTGATACAATCCTGAAGCAATGCAAGATCAAAAATCCCATGATGTGCTATATATTGTTCATACATGATCATTACAATTTCATGATCATATCGTATGTGATCACGTCGTCTGACACCATAGTAAATATAAAGTGCCTCTTTGATACAGTTCACAAAAGAATCGTAACGGACATAGGGAGATTTTTGAAAGGTGTTTGCGATATCAAACAGAATATGGGAATCAAAATCAATCATCTGATGGATCTTACAGGCCTGTATCTGTTGCTTGCTTAAATAACTGATATCTTCTTCACTTAACCAATATCCGCTTGCCTGTAGACCCCCATTGATCTGTGTGCACAACTTGCGTATTTTGTTCATTTTTTCTATAGCATTCATAACATATCTCCTCTCGTGGATATATGTTATACCATAGACAGCTTAGAAGGTATAGACTTGAAAAAATTGCCATTTTGTGGTATGATATAGACAAGATGAAGAGAAAAAAGTGGAAAAATTTCCACTTTTTATTTAACTTTGATAATGTAATCACTTTTTCTCTTTTTTGGACATGGATCTTTTTCTCTACTGTATCCAACAGCCAGAGCACCAACACCCTCATAACAGCCATCAATTTTCCATTCCGCCATGAGCTGTTTTCCACGTGGTGTATTAAACATTTCCTTTTCCCGATTAATCCAGCAGGTACCAATATGTAAGCTATGTGCTGCCAGCATCATATTCAATAAAACACAGCTGGCATCCTGTATATGGGTAGCTTCCTCTCTTGGCGCAAATACCAGTATAATCACCGGCGCACCATAATATGGATCCATGACAGATTGCATAATTTCTGCATTCATGCGGCTTAATTCATCACGTATTTCTTTATTTGTGACAGCCACAATGATTGGTGATTGTCTGCCCATCGCAGTAGGTGCATAGGTTCCTGCCTCCACAATGGCATCTAGTTCCTCTTCTTTGATCATTTTCGGCAGATAAGAACGAATAGAACGGCGACTCTTTAATAACTCTAATAATTCATTTGACATAACGATCACTTCCTTACTTATATTGTAATCCTATCTAGCAAAGGACACAAGAAAAAAAGACAACCGAAGTTGCCTTATGCTTCAATATCTGTTTTCCATAATCCATGCAGATTACAGTATTCATATACGTGGATTTTACCTTTATAATCGCCTAATGCAATCACAGCTTCTGGCTTTTCACCTGGTGTTAAATTCACACGAACACTGCGTTCTCCAAATTCTGCGATAATCATCGTGATAAAGTGTTCTGGCAGCATTGGGTGTTCCATACTTCCTACCTTCACATGCAGATTGCCATCCACTACTTCTGCGACAGGTACATGTTTTTCCAGTGCACCATCTGATTCATTGGCATGAAGTTCTACCATTGGCTTGCCACAGCACAAAACAGGTACGCCTTTGTCCTCTACCATTTCTACAATGTTTCCACATACTGAACATTTTAATAATTTCATATTTATTTCCTCCTTATTTTATGTTATCCTTTTCCAGGAAAGGATCATTGCTATTCTTGTGTATCCCTTGATACGCCCATAGTATAGCATTTCCAAAACCCTTATGTATATTCAAATGCTCATAAAAAAAGGAAGATCAAAATGAAACTTCAAAATCATATCTTAACGATTCCCATAAAAGAAGAAACAACAATGGATGCTGTACTTGATACATTCCATATCGCAAGAAAACAGCGTTATTTTTTATATCAGAAGCGTGTAATTCAAGTAAATGGCACTCCCCTGTATCAGTCAAAGATGTTAAAGCCTAATGATATCATAACAATCACTTTGTCACAGGAAAGTGACACAATCCATGCATGGAATACCTCCCTGTCCATCGTATATGAAGATGATATCTTCTTGATTGTAGATAAACCAAGTGGCATGCTCGTACACAGTGATGGCAATAATCAGGACCATACTTTATGCAATGCTGTAAAGGCTTATTATGATAAAACAAATCAGCAGCATCTTGTTCGCCCGATTCATCGTCTGGATGTAGAAACCAGTGGTCTGGTATTATTTTGCAAGGAGCCATTCTTTCAGCCATTATTAGATATGCAATTATCCCAAAAACAAATTAAGCGGGATTATCAGGCTATCGTGCAGGGAGTCATGGAAAAACAAAGCTGGATGATACAGGCAGGCATTGCCAGAGATCGTCATAATGCAAAAAAAATGCGAATTGACAAGCATGGTAAAGATGCCAAAACAAAAGTCAGCGTATGTCAGCAATATAAAGATTATGCACTTGTGAAATGTCAGTTGTTCACAGGAAGGACCCATCAAATCCGTGTACATTTAGCATCTATTCATCATCCTATATTATCCGATCCTTTATATGGAAAAAAAGACAAACGAATCAAGCGTTGCGCCCTGCATGCTTATCAATTAAGTTTTCCCCATCCACTTTTACAGGAAATCATTACCTGTACATGTGAGCTGCCAAAGGATATGAAAAACCTTCTTACGAATAGGTAAGAAGGCTATTTTAAGATACATACTTTGTTTCTACCAGCAAGTTTTGATTTATAAACACTGCGATCGGCTCTTTTCATTGCCTGATCAAAGGTCACATCACTATGGTAATAATAGGCAGCACCCATGGATACTGTCACATGTACTTTCTCTTTATTGAATGCAAATTCTGTGTTATCAATCAGTTTTCTTAAACGATCAATATACGCATAGATATTTTCTTTTGAAATACCTGTACAAATCAATAAGAATTCATCTCCACCCCAGCGACACAACATATCACTGTTACGGATTTCTTTTGTGATTACTTCACACACATGACGCAATACATAATCTCCCATATCATGTCCATAAGAATCATTGATACTCTTAAAGTTATCAATATCAAAGAAGATCAAGGTATAGAAATCTTCTCCATTCATAAATTTCTCAAAGCTGCTGTGCAGTGTCATATCTGCAGTTCTTCGATTATAACTATTGGTCAAAGGATCTTTGCTGGCATTGGTTTTCAGGATTTCTTTTTCTGTGATATCCTCCATCGTGCCAATGATCATTTGATAACGTCCATGTTTATCCTTGATAGGTTTATAGTTTGTTTCAAATATATAATCCATGGGATTGCCTTTTGGCTTTACATGCACGATGGCATGTCCCGTAAGATTATCATCCATAATATGCTGTTTCAAATCATTTAATTTAGGCATTCCCAATAGATCTACAGCTTCTTCAAAACTATAAGTTCCTTCATCAATCTTTAATTTATGAAACAGTGAAGCATTTGCCAAAAACGTGTCTTCTTTTACATCATACTCCCATATAAACATATTAGATAAACTCATCAGTACATTGAATTTTTCTTCTTCCTGTACTGTCTGTCTTTGACTTCTGCTATACTTGTTATATAACTTACAGATTCCCATTACTTTTTTAATCTGACCATCCATGAAGGCACGACAGGAGGCTTCCATTTCATAAGTCAAATCACCATGTACTCTTTGAAACTGAAATACTTCTTCTTTGCTTTCCCCTTGCAGCAAATGTAAAAACGCATCGGAAATAACTTTCTGCTGATCTGTCGGTATTGCTTTTAATATCGTTGTGTATGATACGCTTACCGGCATATCCTGTGATGTTCTTCCCTTAATATAAAGGAATTGTATCATATTGGCGTTTGGATCAAATGTCCAATAGTAATCAGCACTCATTTCCAACAATTCTTTATAATTGATTGTTCCCATGGTATCCTGCTGATTTGCCTGTCCATTTTCTTTTGCGTCTATTTCGCTTTCTAGCTGGGCACATAAAGAACGTATTTTTCGAATCAGGTGTTGTTCTCTGTTTTCGATCATACCATTTCCCTCTTTCTATCCAGTCTTTCTCTATTATTATATCACGTTAAAGAATTTTCTCAACCGAAATCAAATCGCTTTCATTCCGATTTATACCTTATGATATCATATTTTTTAGATTTATGGAGAATTATGAGATAATTTATATATTTTTGTAGATTTGTATTTTTGTGCAAATGTTTTATACAAACTAACAAGCTGATTTGAATTCGTTTACATTCGTTTGAATCGTGTTATAATTTGTTTATCAAAGGAGGGTAATTATTATGCCACAAACAAATCCATTAAAACAAATTGTTACAAAACAAAAGAAGGGAGAACCCGTTGGAATTTATTCCTGCTGTAGTGCCAATGACTATGTTATTGAAGCTGCATTGATGCGTGCCAAAGAAGAAAATTCCTGTGTGCTGATTGAAGCTACTGCAAATCAGGTTGATCAAAACGGTGGGTATACTGGAATGAAGCCTCAGGATTTCCATGACTTCGTTATGCATAAAGCTGATCAGATTGGCTTTGACAAGAGTCGTGTATTCTTAGGCGGAGATCATTTAGGTCCACTAACATTCGCTGGGAAGCCAGAAGCAGAAGCTATGAAAGATGCTGAAGAACTGGTACGCTGCTATGTAGCTGCCGGCTTTACAAAAATTCATATTGACACAAGTATGAAAGTCGCAGACGATGATCCAAACATTCGTTTAAGTGATGAAATCATTGCATCACGTGGTGCCCGTCTTGCCCGCGTTTGTGAAGATACTTATCAGGAATTATTAAAAACCAATCCAGATGCTGTTCGTCCTGTTTATATCGTTGGTAGTGAAGTACCAATTCCAGGTGGTGCACAGGAAGAAAATGCAGGTATGCAGGTGACAAAAGTTGAAGATTTTAAAGCAACTGTAAAAACATTTGAGGAAGCTTTCGCAAAAGAAGGTTTACAAGATACTTGGAAGGATGTTATTGGTGTTGTTGTACAGCCTGGTGTGGAAGAAAAAGATGCTGGATGTACAGAATATGATCGTGAAAGAGCAAAAGATCTAATGGCAAGCATCAAAGAATTCCCTAACCTGGTATTTGAAGGTCACTCTACAGACTATCAGACAAAATATAAATTGAGAGAATTGGTAGAAGATGGCGTTGGTATCTTGAAAGTAGGACCAGCTATGACATATGCAATGCGTGAAGCTTTATTTGCCCTTGCTTATATGGAAGAAATGATGTTACATGGTACTGGTAAAGAAACTTCTCACTTTATCGATACTTTAGAAGAAGCAATGCTTGCAGAACCTAAGAACTGGAACAAGCACTATCATGGCGATGACAATGCATTATGGTTCAAGCGTAAATTTAGTTTCTCTGATCGCAGCCGTTACTACATGCCAAAACCTGCTGTTGCTGCCGCAAAAGATAAACTAATTGCGAACCTGCGTGAAGAAGGTATCTCACTTGCCGTATTATCACAATTTATGCCTATCCAGTACACAAAAGTACGTGAAGGTGCATTAGAAAATGATCCAGAAGCATTGATTCGTGATCGTATCATCAACTGCATTGATGAATATCTGTTTGCTTCTCATCAGAAAGAATTATTCTAAATCATATAAAGGAAAAGAGTCGTAAGGATGGAATTCCATTTGTCCGACTCTTTTTTATTTGCCGTTTCCGGGTACTCTTTTTCACTTTTTTTGATTTTTAGTACCCGGAAACGGTATTTTACTCTTAATAGTGTAATTATAAAAAATAAAAATTCGATATTTTTAAGTTCTGATTTACTAAATTTTTCAGTATGCATCACACAGCAAGAAATCAGCTACATGTACAATCTTAACTCCATTGATATTTCCACCAGCAAGTTCATCCAGTGTGACTACATATTTAGGATAATGATCTTTGATTTCCAAAAGATTTTCAATTTCTCTATCAGATTCTTCTGGCAGATTGCGACAAACTTGTACATAGATCCGCTCATCACGTTTCACTGCAACAAAATCAATTTCCTTTTTTTCATTTTTTCCAATATAAACCTGATAACCTCTTCGCCGCAATTCAAAATAAACAATATTTTCTAACATTGCAGCTACTGATTTAGGATTGAATCCCATGATACAATATTTTAATGAAGCATCCGCAAGATAAAATTTTTCTTGCGTTTTTAAAACAGATTTTCCCTGTAGATCATATCGAGGACAACGATAAATCACAAAAGCTTTTTCCAGCCATTCTAAATAATTATATACTGATTCAACAGATAACGCCCTTTTTTCACTCTTTAAGAACTTAACAATCGTATTTGCTGAAAAAGTTTTACCAACATTTTCAACAATGAATTTTACAACACGATTAAACAAATCAAAATTTGTAATATTATGTCTTTTTGTAATATCACTTGTAATTACTGAATTATATATACCTTCCACTATCTGATAGGATGATTGTTCATCAAAATCTCCTAATGCTACAATTGGAAATCCTCCCATACGAATATATTCATTCAAAAGTTCTTTCTTTGTCAAACTACTGTCTTTTTTGAATTCTATATATTCGGAAAAAGATAATGTGAACACAGGAATCGAGATATATCTACCTGTCAAATAGGTTGATATTTCACTGGACATCAATTTTGAATTAGAACCAGTCACATAAATATCAACATTTACATTCTCTAATAAACTATTGACAGCTTTTTCCCATCCATTTATTTCCTGAACTTCATCTAGTAGTAAATAATAACGCTGATCGTCAATAATTTGCATTTTGATATGATGATGCATTTCTTTATCATTCATTCCCTCGTCAAAATCTTCTGAAGTATAACGTATACAAATAATATGATCTTCTTTGATACCGTTATCAATCAAATCCTTCTTTAACATATCTAAAATTGTTGATTTTCCACAACGTCTAATTCCTACTAAAATTTTAACTAGCTGTATATCACGATATTTCCTTAAAGTATTTAAATATTCTTTTCTAATGATCATAGATGCATCCTCCTTTTTCTTAATTATATAGAAAAGTTTATTTAAGTACAATAGTTTTTATTGATTTTAAGTAAAAACTATAAGTTTTCATAAAGTTTATCATCATATTAAAAAATGTGAATCAATTTTTCCCTTTAATATTTATATGCCTATTAGTTAATAAAAATTTAGGGATGAAGTAATCCCTCCATCCCTATATGCATTATGAAAATTTTATCTGAACTCATCATTTCTTGCTTTTTTGTGTGATTTTATATATTCAAATGCTTCTTCTCCTACAAAAACACAAAATAGTTTTAAAACAAAATTTTTTATTAATAAGAATATAGTTTTAAAAGTTTGTATAACTACAACCATAAAATTAAAATCAGGATTGAAAAAATACCTTAGCATTAAATAAGTCGCTACAAAAAATGTTTGGCAGGCACTTGTAATAAAATATAATTTATCATCAAAAGTATATGAATCAAAAACTTTAATAACTAATAGTACCACTAATACTTCTAAAATGAATTTTGGTAGATCAAATAAATAACAAAGACTTATTAACCCTATCATCAATACAACCTCAATTATTTTGAATTCAATTGGTATATCAATAATAAAAATGCCAAAAAACAAGAATACCAAAGCTCCTAATAAACATAAGTTCCATGGATCATTAATCGTACCCTTTTCTTCTAAAATATCCCCAATTAGTTTACAGCTTTTATGATGATAATAATTTTCAAATCTGTCCTTCACTACATTGAATAAACAATTATAATGATCTTTTTTTATCATTTTTTGCTTTTTCATTAATTCTATTGATTCTAATGTCCAAGGAATTATTGCAGAAAACTCACCATATAATGCTATGGCAATAAATAATAAAAAGAGATATAAATTTAAAGATAAATTACTACTTAATAATTCTGGAGCAAAAGCATATAGACCAATAAAAAAACGTAAAGGATAGCCTAAGCTTACAAATATAAATACCATTGCAGCATTATTTATTGTTTTTGATATTTCATATAATATTGATAAAACAAAAATAAAACTTATTCCTACAAGCAATATGAATTTCATATCATTACCATAAAATTCAATTAAAATAAACGCTAATAAAACCCTACTTATCAAAAATCACTATAGAAAGAAAAATACCTTTCACATCATTTTTGAAAAGTCCGTGCAATCGATCATTTTTATCTTCTTCTTTATCGTTTTGTAATCCTCGTATATCATTCCATTGAAATCTTGCTTGATAAATTAAGAAATCTGTTATAAACCATATGAAGAATATTCTAAAGATATCAGAAATATTTAATAAAAAGCTTTGATTTTTAATAAGAATTGCACAGAAACTTCCTAAAATTATTAAAATACCTTTTTGTAAATCTTTTACTTTAGGATATACAAAATAGCTAATACTTCTTAAATTTATCTTATTCTTTTCTTTATCTTTTTCAGATAATCTATTTTGTTTATTAATTAGTGCTTTCTTTAAAGAAATTTCAGACATTTTTTTTGCTTTTGTGGATGAAAATATGTATATCACAAATGCTAAAGCCATATAAACAACAGTTGAACAAAATAAAAAAGTTCCTATATATGTAAAAAGGGTATTCGATTTTCCATCCATATTTATTAAATTTAAATATTGTACCGCAATCATAGTTAAGCTAAAGAAAATGGCACAAAAAGTAGCCACTGAATAGTTAAAATAATTAATAATAGAATATCTGTTTTTTAAATGCTTTATATTCCTTGTTGTAACTGGTGAACTAAAACTCATCCACATCACAAAGTTCTTATCATCTTTAGTTAATTCATCTTCTAATTTTCTCATATAATGAAATCTTAAAACAGCCATAACTCCCAAGGATGTGATATATCCAAAAGCTGTACAAAAAATTGCTATACTACCTATTAAAAGAATTAACTGTTCAAATTGAGAAAACTCTGGTTGCGAAATATACTAATACCTAAAATCACACTCAATATAGTTCCAGCTGCAGATATAACTTCAATCATTTGTGATTGACCACTTCTCTCATCTTCCCTACATTGCTCTAATTCAGCTAGTTTTAAATCATTTATATCCATAGCATTATATCCCTTTCAATCAATTATCCCCCTTGTTCTTGTTTCCAACGATCCTTAAATAACTTCACATATTTATAATATGTAGATCGTTTCATTCCTATCTTTTCTCGATATACTTCATGGCTCATTTCTTTTCGCATGATAGCTTTTATATTCTCTTCAAAATCTTCTGGAAGATCTAGTCTAGGACGCCCATAAGCGCCTTCTCCAAGCTCTTTCTTTTTCAAAGCTTTCTCTATTCCCTCTCGCTGTTTAACGGCTAAACGCTCTTTTTTGATGCTTTCCACGTAATCTAACATATCCAATAGCACATCAATGTCGATATCCTGGTTTTCTTCAATCAGATACAGTTTTGCACGTATTTCTTTTAATCGCTCCAAACGTACTTTTAACTTCTCCTCGTCTGGTGAAAACATATAAAAAGATGGAACATATAACTTATCAAACTCGTTCAATGTTTCCATCAATTGATTCCATACATTTCCTTTTTCATCTTCATCAATATAGACCTGTTGTTTCTTCATGTTTAACTGTTCTTCCAACATGTTTAATTGAAAATCTTTATTCTTTTGATTATCTATAAATGCATAAAAATATTCCATGATCACCTGTTCCTTTCTATTTTAATCATAAATATACTTTGAATTTAAGAAATTTTTATAAACCATTCTTTTTTATTTTCCAAACTCCTATATAAGTCATGAAAACAGATATTGTTATAAATAATAAGAATACACAAACTATTTCAACAAAATGTTCTTGTGTATGAATAAAACATTCTGTTGTATTATATTTTATGTTAATCGTTTCATTGGAAGCAAGTTTCTCTAAATTTGCTATACTTCCTAATGCATCCATTCCCCATTTACTTATAGTGAAAAAAGAAAACTTTTCTAAAATTCCTTTTAGTTCAAATAATGTTCCTGGCAAAATCATTTGAATTACTAAAACAAAAGGCATTAATTCCATTGCAGTAACACTACTTTTAACAAAAGATGATAATATCAATCCTAATATATCAGACGAATAAATAATCAAAAAAATCATGATAAAATACTCAATAATAGATTTTGTTATAATACCCTCTTTGTTATAAGAAAAAGTAAAAGTGAAAACAATCATAACTATTAAAGTTTGTATAAAGCATATAAATATTTGAAAAATCAACTCTGATAAAACAAAAGATCCAACACGCATTTCATTTAAAAAATCATCAATTATTCTTTGCCTACAAGAACAAATTGTTTGTATTGAATTAAATATTCCTAACCATATACTTGCGCAGACTAGAGTAAATATACCTGATCTTGTTGCTGAATATGTTTTAAAAATATCTTCTTTTAATACAAATGACATTAAAGAAATCATTAAAAATGCTAACACTACAAATTTATATTGTTTAACATTAATCATTTCATGAAATCTAGTACTTAAAAGCGTTTTTGTTTGCTTAATCATTATAACCTCTCCCAAATTTATTTAGTTTTTTTCATCACTTGCTGCCATCGCTTTATATAATAATTAGATTGTTCTTGGTTTTCTAAAATTTTGATGATATCACTGTATTTATCATTTTCTTTTAATTTAAAAAAATCTCTTGCATCTTTGGTTTCTCCAAAATATGCAACTCTGCCTATATCTTTTTCATCTACAGCTAATACAAGTAATTTATTAAAAACCTCTTCAAATTTAATTACTTTATCATTTTTCACAAAATCCTTTGGATGATGACTAACTACCGCTACAATACATCCTTCACAAGATTTTTCCCATAATTGTAAAAATAGTTGACTTGCAAATGGCTCGTCTAATCCTGAATCTGGTTCATCCATTGCATATATGTAACAATTACACAAATCAGCAACAGCCATCATTAATCGTTTTTTTTCACCTCCACTTAAATTTGAAATTTTTTTATCTAAAAGATTTTCAAGATTATATTTAGTTATGGTCTTTGTATATACTTCTTTTTTTATATAAATATTTCTTAACTCCAGCTTTTTTTTAATTTCTTGTTTTACTTTTAAATTAGGATTTGATAGAGAAAATTGTGGACCATATGTAAGAAATTTCATAAAATTGCTTTTTCCTTTTTTCAAATGATATACTTTTTCATTTTTCCCATTTTTTATCTTTAATTCTGAATAAACTTTAGACTGTTTCGTTATTCCAAATATACTTTTTAATAGTGTTGATTTACCAGATCCAGAACACCCCATGATAAATACCATATCTCCAGAAGAAAAAGACAAATTAATATCTTCTAATAAGACTTTCCTTTTATAACCAGAACCATATACTTTTTTTACCTCAGTATAAAAAGTGACTTCCTTAATATATCTTTTCATTTTGATTAAAGGATTTAATAATTTTATTGTTCTACCTTTACTATGCAATATATTATTTTGATTACAATAATTCTCAACTATCTTTGAATTAGATTCAATTAATATGTGATTATCTTTATTTTGACAGGCAAAAAAAGCATCTTGACCTATAAATTCAATATCATCTGGTAATTTTAAAAAGACTAATGGGTTTCCTGCAAATGCTCTTTCACCTATTTTTTTTATACTGTTTTTAAAATTCACATCAATCAATGAATCATTAAAAAAAGATTCATCACCTATGCTAATCACGTCTCCACGAAAGTTGCATGAAATTAAGTCAGAGCAATTACAAAAAGCACGACTATCTATTGTGATAATTCCACTTAATGATATACTTTTAAGGTTTTTGCAATTTTCAAAAGCAGATTCATTTATTACAATTATATCTTTATCAAAATTTATCGAGGTAATTATTTGATTATTTTTAAATGTTTCCTTTTCAATATAAACAATATCAGAATTAAATGTTAAAGCGCCATCTTCGTCGATATGATAATCAAAAATTCTATCAGTTAAAATCTCATATTTTATCAAATTGTTTTTACAATATTCGATAAAATACTTTTTTTCATAAAATTTTAAAACTATTTTGTTTCCTATTTGTCCACAATCTTTGAATGCAGACTCTCCAATAAATTCTACACTATCTGGAAGATAAACTTCATTAATCAAACAACAAAAAAAAGCATAATCTCCTATATATTTTAACGATTCAGGAAATGTGATATTCTCAATTTTAGTTTCTACAAAAGCGTAATCTCCTATATATTCTAAATCACCTAATATTATAATTTTTCGTAAAGAAGAACAGTTTTCAAATGCCGACTCTTCTATTCGCTTTACACCTATAGGTAGTATGATTTCTTCTAATTTATCACAATTTTTAAAACATTCTTTACTGATTACTTTTATATTAGACGATAATATAACTTTTTTAAAACTTTGATTTTTAAAATTTCCATCTTTCAAAAAAACTATATCATCTGAAATTATCAAACAATCATTTACTATGCTTATACCCATGATTTGATTCCTTTATCTTAACAAATGATTTTCTTAGGAGAATGTCTTTATATCTAAAACATGGACTTATTACTTCAATCACTTTATAAATCTTATTTTCGAAATCATAATTTACCCCAATATCAACTTCCATAATTTCTGGATTAAAAGAATCACCAATTTTCGGATTTTCTTCAACTATACTAAAATTTTCAATTTTTTGTTTTAATAATATTTTATGCCCATTTAATCTATCGCATATTTGATCTATTTCTAAAATACCTTCTTCAATATTTTTAGTTATAAGATCAATAGAATCTAGTAATTCTAATAATCCTTGCAGTTGCAATTCCTTATAAGAATTATCAATTTTAATAATATCTTGGACAACTGATTTTATACAAATTTTAAAAATATTCTCATCTATTTTTTCACAATTAGCTAAATTTTTAATGAGATCCAAACTAGAATTAATATATTCTTTTTCTTTATTGATACAATAAACTTTATTTTGAAAAGAAATTAAAGATTTAATCATATTTGTATATTCATCAATATATTCTATTTTATTTTTCCCTTGTCCATTATCATTTTTATTTTCATTATCACAATTTGTTGATAACTTCTCTTTATTTATTTCTAGTTTATTATCTGTTTCATTAATTCTTAATTCTAGATTACAATTTTCTTCATTATTCTCATTATTATCCAGTTCCAGAACCACTTGTTCTTGTTCAGATTTTTTTTGTTCTACTATTTTCTCTTTTGATTCCTCGATATACTCGTTTTTCATTTTGTTCACTTTTATAATCATCCTTTTTATTAGTCTAATGAATTTCTTTATACATTTAATCATTATTATATACCATCTTCAAATACCTTTACACTAAAATTCTGGTCTGGATGATTATCACTATGAACAGATAAAGTCAAAATCCCCATTTCATCTAAAGTATAAATCACATCCATATAAGTCTCTTTTGGAACAATATAATTAAATACAAATCTGAACTGTTTTAATAACTTTTGGCTTCTGATTTCACTATAATCTTCCTCACCTTCTTTAATATTTCCTTCATAAACTGTATAAATTACTGAATCAGTAGCAGTATGTGTACAAAAATTTTTTGATTTCACAACAGGTAAATATTCATTATAGTATATAACATTACTAATCTTTTCAATTTCTGAATTTCCTATAAAACATCTTGTACCATAGCTATGATTTGTTTTTAATATTGTTGATACACTATCGTTTTCTTTATACAATATATCTCCAAATGCTATTGCCGATTCAGGATAATGTAGATTTATACTCATTGTAGGAAAGACTCTTGAAAGATTCTCCTTTATCATAGGCATATATGTACTTCCACCACATAATATAATTTGAGATATTGGATAATCGCTATTATCATTGATTAATGTTTCACATACTGTTAACGTTTTTTCTATTAATTGCTTTGTTTCTTCTTCAAAATCAGTTCTTCTAATGATAATACTATAGCCACAATTTAATACAAATATTGATTCATCAGCTTCACTTAATCGCATTTTTAATTCTTCAACTTTATGCAAAAATTTTATATAATCTCTTTCTTTTTGCTTTATTTTTTTTAATTCATTCAATCCATCGTCACTTAAGTTTTCATATTCTAAGCGTTTTATAATGTGATTTCCTAATAATTCATCCCATTGATCTCCACCTAAATTTTTAATTCCCTGATGATCAATAACAGTTAAGTCCCCTAAAATATCTTTATGTACAATAGCTGCATCAAAAGTTCCCCCACCTAAATCATATACAAGAACATTATCATTTGTCTCTATATTTTTTTCCTTCATAATATAAAAATAATGAATTGCAGCCGCTACAGGTTCCTCAATCATTGCAATTACTTTTATAAATTTATCTGTTCCTTTTATGCTTATATTTTCTACTGCCTTTTTAATTTTACTTTTATATTTTTCAGAAAACCCTACTGGAAAAGATAAAACAACTTCATCTACTGCATCTTCATAAATACTCTCAAGTTTTATATTTACTATATCATTTATTAAATGCTCAATGTATTTTTGTACAATATACATTTTTTCAAATGATATTCCATCTATTACTACATTTTCTTCTTCATTATCTAAAACTACCTTTATTGATTTTATGAAATTATTGGGAAAAACATCAATATAATCTTTACATCTACTCCCATAAATTTCTCCAGTATTTGACTTATAAAAAAATAAAGATGGTTCAGGCTGATTGTTTTTCATGATATTTATTAATTTACCATCCCCTTCATTACTATAGAATGCACAATACGAATTTGTTGTCCCAAAGTCAATTCCTATCCTTGACATAAAATTATCCTCCTCTTTTTTTAATTTTATGATAATTCCCATTTCTATCAGTTAAACGATTATTAATTGTTTTATTTTCTATGATTTATATTTTTCTCATACCATTCTCTTCCTCTTTTTCCACATTCATCTCTTATTTTATCCCTTAGTTTAGCAGTATTAGTTTGCAACTCTACCATTTCCTCATATAACTTTTGCGATGCTTCTCCTAATAATTTTGCTAATTTTTTATATTCTTGTAACTCTTTATTTTTCACTTTTTTATTTTTCTTTTCCAATTGATTAATAGCTTTTAAAAGATCTTTTTGTTGCTTTTTTGAAACTTTATAATCATCGTATGCTTGGTTTCCTAGCAACATACATCTAAAATGTAAACTTGTATATCGATGAAATTTACTTTTTTCTAAATGCTTTTTAATTTCATATTCTAAATTTGCTTGCAATGTGTTAGCTAATTCATTTAATTCATTAAATCTTTTTCTCCACGCATTATTTACAGTAATATATCCTTTTATTTCAGCTTTTCTTATTATATCTTTACTATAGTTAAGTTGTTTATTGATTTTCGTAATTTCAGAATCATATCTTTTAATTTTTAGATCTTGTTTACTTTTACATTTTCTAATTACTTTCTTAATTTTATATTTCCTGTATACCTTAAGTATAATCATTAGAACTAAAAAGATAACAATAAGCACAAAAGTAATTACTATATATTCTTTTTTTATATCAAAAGTATTACTTAAATAATCTAACATTTGTAAAATTTTGAATTTTATTGTATTCCATATTTCTTTTGCCCACATAATTTTAGTCCTTCATATAGATTTCATATAGCTTAATATATTTATTAGAATAATCCTGAGAGATTTTCTCTCTCAAGTGTAATAAGAATAAATATTCAGTTTTATATTTTCCAAATAAAGGTTCATTATTTGTTTTTTGCATAATCTTTTTTAAACTTGTTTCAATTTCTTGTAAAAAATATTGTTCTCGCTCTTTAAACTCTTTCATTAATTGATCATATTTCCTACAATTCTCAGCAAACTTTTTATCTTTTCGAGTAAAAGTTTCTTGCAATTCTTTCAACTTAAGATCATAGTTTAATAGCAGTTCTTTCTCTAGATAATCATATTCACGATCGATTGCTTCTAATTTTGTTTCCACACCAGCTTCAATTGTCTTTACATAACATTTCTCCTTAGATTGAATATATTGTACTATCACATCAGCATCTAATTCTGCTTTTTTTTCATCTACTTTTAATCTTTTGCTATCCATAATTAGCTCTCCCACATCTTTTACAAAAGATGGTAAAATGGATAACCTAGAATAATTTAATACTTCATTGTTTTTACTATTTAGAAACTCAGATATTTCTGTAATTGTAGAAATATCAAAACAATTTGATATTGATTCGAAATTTTTTGTCATTAAATCAGTTTCTTCAGCCTTCATATAACGAACCTCCTCATTGTTATAAACAATGTTTAAAATATATCATTGATTCTATAGTATAAATCAATTTGAAAAATACAAAGAAGAAATAATCTCGCTTAAAACAATCTATTTCTTCCTTAATATTTTTTCATTCTATGATTTCATTTTTTTCTATTTTTCTCATCATCTCTACTGCTTCATGTACACTGTCCATATCCGGATATGCCACATAAGCATTGAAGCCATTGGCTGGTGTCCAATCACTTCCACCTGTACCACTTACACTGATCTGTTTAATTTTCCAGCCTGCCATATCATCTAACTGCATATTGATGATTGCTTTTATTTCATCCTCATTCATATTTGTTTGGAAAGTATCTGCGATAGCATCTAACACACTTGAATAATTTGTAATGATGGCAGGTGATGTGATCTTATTGATGATTGCTGTTAATACCCTCATTTGATCACGACCTCTTTCAAAGTCACCATCCACAAAGGAATATCGCTCACGAGAGAATGCTAATGCCTGTGCCCCATTTAGTTGGATATCTCCTTCTTCAAAATGAAAACCTCCAGCACTAAAATCATGAGGGTTACTTATGGTAACTCCACCTAATGCATTCACAATCTTTTCTAAACTTGAGAAATTCACTCTTGCATAGTAATTTAATTCTATACCAAAGAAGTTTTCAACAGAAGTTAATGTACAGCCAACACCAAAGAATCCTGTATGGGTTAACTTATCTTTTTGGTTACCCTGACAAGTCTGTTCAATATAATAATCACGAGGAATACTCGTTAGTAATATCTGTTTAGTTTTAGGATTGATGGTCGCAATCATGTTCACATCACTACGACCTGTTGTACTGATTTCACCATATGTATCAATCCCTGTGATATACACATTAAATGGAACATTTGTGACCTTGACATTCTTACTTAGATCCTCTTCCTCTATCTTATATTCAAATTGTGCGATTACCTTCGTCTTTCTACTAAAGTCAGGATGTTCATCTTCAATCGTAGCACGTGTACTTTCATCTAATAATAAAGCATCTACTTTATTATCATAAAAGTCTTCACTAAAAGTATTCATAGATTTATAAGAAATCAATGATACATCATCTGATATTTCTTTCTTTACATCACTTAATGCTCGATATACATACGTTGTTTCTCCAGTATCTGAATACCCTAATCTTTGTCCTTTTAATCCTTTTAAATCTTCTGCCTCATTATCACTTTTCACAATAACAGATACGATTGCATATCCTTCTTTTTGATTTGATATCTTACGTAAAGTACCATTACCTTTGTACATGGCATAATCACCAAACAACAATAGAATAGATACTAAAACAATCAATACTTTTCCTATCTTTGTACTTTTATTTTTAATCTGTGTATAAATAAGAACACCACATATCACAATCAATAAGATGATTAGTGGAATACAATATTTCATTGGCAACACATTTAATCTTAATAAAAGATATAAAGTAATCAAGGTGACTAGACCAACCACGCTTGTAAATATAATTTCTTTTTTATTTAATTTCATCTTTATACCCATTTAAACATTATATATAGGATCAATTTGTTTCAATTCATTAAATGTATCAATTTCAACAACATCACCTTTTTGTACTGGCCTTACCATGATTTGATAATGATCAATACATTCCTTCAAAGATACTTCATCCCAATACTTTTCTTTTCCTCCTGGACTATGAAATACTTCAGATATATCTACACTCATTTTTCGTGCATCTTCCTTATTCCAATATGAAATTCCAAACATATGATGAACATCTTTACCACCAACTTTTACTTTTGTAATGATTCCATTCTTTGTTTCAAAACACCAATCATCTGTAATGTCTACTTTCATTCCTGTATAATTTGATGTATATTCATACTTTCGTATAATATCTTTATTATAAAGAACCAAATCTGATTCTAATACATATGAATTTTCTAACATGTTTTTCACAACATATGCGCTAGAAATATTATTTGCTTCATTATAAATAGGATTTTCTACAAATTTGATCATTGGATATTTATTCAATAATACATCAAATTGTTCACCTAAATACCCTCTAACAATTGTAATATCCTGTATACCAGCATCTAATACTGCATCTAATAATGTTTCAATAATTCTTTTCCCATGTACTTGTATTAATGGTTTTGGAGTATTTAAAGTTACTGGCACCATTCTGCTTCCAAATCCTGCTGCCATAAAAATAGCTTTTTTTACTCGATATGGCTCTAACCATTCATATCCTTTTAACGTTAATTCGTACTTACTTGTTTCTTCACTTATAATAAGTTCTTTAACTAACAGATCTTTAATCGTTTTATTAATCATTCCTGTAGAAACTAATAAATCTTTCGCCAATTCTCTTTGAGAGAATTTCATATCACGATTTCTTTCTATTTTAACTAATATTTCAAACTCTAATGGTGTTAAATTCATCGTACAATCTCCTCTTCTTTTAATCCAAACTTGCTTTCTCTTAATTTTGTACATATATTTAGTGTACTTGTTTCTATTACAGTGAATAATATTCCATAGATAACAGAACTAATACCAAACGAAATGATCCCAAACATTAAAATTGCAATACCTATATAACGAATTGTTAATGCAACATTAAATTTTCTGTTTTTCTTGTTTAATATCAAAGCAATCACGTCAAACCCTACAGTTGACGCATTTGCTGAAATACACAAAAAATAACCTAATCCTACCATGATACCTGCTATTGAAACACATATTATGGGATTCATTATAAAAGAAATTGGTAATACATGAAAAAAGCTCAAAAAAAACATATAGCATACACTGGATAATAATGATTTTAAAACGAATTCTTTTCCCAAAAAGATAAATGACAGTAATAATAATATAATTGTAAAAATATTAGCAATTACAGTCACATCCGTATTAATTAATTGCGATATGATAAGTGAAAAGCTAGTAACTCCACCATTAATAATATGATTAGGAACTGTAATTAACGCATATGCAAATGTAAGAATTATATTCCCTAAAATAATTTTTATAATATCTTTCATAATTTTCTAATACTCTTTATTATAAAATGTCTCTATATCAAGAGGAGTTTTTAAATCATAGTCTTGAGGTATACTAATTTCTTTTGAATCTATTCCTAAATGATCACAATCTACTAAATATTCTTTCTTAACTAATTTTTGATACCAAAAAAGCATCTTATCAATCATAGGCGTTTCCATCTTATAAATTAAACAAATAGCTTTTATAACCATTAATCCATATGGGAAATCTGCAGTAAAATATCTCGAATCTAAATCTGGATGTAATTGTTCATTTTTAAATATACTTGGCGTAGGAATACCTTTCAAGCTTTTAATGCTAATAATTTTTTTAGTTAATTCTTCTTTATTTTTAGATTCATAATGCTCTAATAATGATTTTACATTATTGAGATCTAAATTTATTTTCCTACATAATCTTTGAACTTCATTATCTGCATCTATTAAAATTTTACTACTTTTGTTATCCCATTCCTCATAAAATAATGGAATGTATTTATATCCACATTCTTTATTATAATCTTCAAATATAGAATAAAGTCTTGATGTATGCAAAATCGGATTACTTGGAGTTAAGGTAACAGATAGATAATTGGGTAAAACAGTTGTATCAATATCAAATTTATTCTCAATAAATTTTTTAAATTCACCTGCACAATTGCTTGGAATGCTTCCCACAAACATGTGATTCCTTTTGCCAGAAGTAATAACCGATTTACCATATTCTTTTAAACGTGCGACAGAGCAAACTCTTTGAGTTCCATATATTTTTCCACCTTTTTTTATAAAATCTTTACAATAAAATTCTACACCTCCTGTCCCTGGATAAAATAAAACTTTTGTTTCTATATCAATTATTTTAAACACTTTAACAATTAAATCTTTAATTGCAAAAGCAGGTACTGTAATGATAACTAACTCACAATTTTTCAATACTTTTTCTAAATTATCACTTACCATGTTAATCTTTGATTGATATTCAGTATTTGTATCCTCATCAAATACAGTTATTAATGAGTTGAATTTTTCTGGTTTTCTAGAATATAAATTAACTTTATCATTTAAAGATAATTGTGCACTTATTAATGTTCCGATATTACCACTGCCTAGTACTGCTATATTCATTTTATCGTACCAAGTATATTAAAGTTATTCATAATGAGTAATAATTCAATATACCAATTTTCCTTTCTGTCTGAGAAACTTAATATCACCTCAAACCGTGATAAAAATCTAGAATTGTAATAATGGATTAGTTAGCTCCTTATTACATTGACTTTTCTGAAAAGGACTTACTACCTTAATAGTTACATTTATATTTAAATTATTAACATACCAAGTTTTTAATGCCTTTAAAGTAAATGAATATCCAATCACAAATTATAAAAAAATTTTTTAATCATGAAATTTTTTCTTTGATATTGCTAAATATAAACACAATGAAATAATCTTCTACTTGTCATAGAAGATAGAGGACACTATAACTTTGTAAATAAAAGATATTTATCAACCTACATTTATAAAGTGCCTTTATCAATCCTGTTACAACTAGAGTCTAAAAGAACTCATTTAGAAACAGTTAAAAGTGATAATGAGAAGATATAGTATATTGTATAGTATTAATAAAGACGATTGTCTTATCACTTCTATTCAAGTAAAGAAATCATATGAAGCAAAAAAATTAATTCATTATCTTACTCAATTAATTATTAAAATATATTATAAGAAGAATCTCCTTCAAAGATGTATCAATATTGATTTTCTTAAATTAAATGCGTTATTCAATACCAAACATACACTTACCTATTTCAATATTCTAAGAGTATATAGCGATATCTGTTCTTTAAGAAAACGTTCACCAATTTGTAGAATTAGATAAACAAAGAAAAGAATTTTTAATACCTCTATTTTAGCCAAGATTGATGAAATTAGTAAATATCAAAATGCAAATAAACGATTAAATTAGCAATAGTAAAATGTGATACTTGACCTTATATTTATTAATGATTTGATACCATACTTCACCAGAAGAAAACTACCTTTTTTTAATTTGAATGTAAATTTTTTTATATTGAACATTAATTAAATGCTATTTAGATCTGTCCTGTATGCACTAAAATCTGATCAAATTACTTATCACATTTTTTTATTACTTCAGATAAATGAATGATATCAGGTCTTGTTCCTATGATTGTCATCAGTTTTAATTTACTCATTGCTTTCAACCACCTTTTTCAAAATATGTATCAGGTTTATTTGGATCAAACATTTCATTTGCCCAAATGATCGTTACCATATCTGTTTTTCCTAAATTAATGATGTTATGAGTATAGCCAGTTGGAATATCTACAACTTCTAACCTATCTCTACTTACTTTATATTCAATGATTTTATCATCACCGATTTTTCTAAACTGTATTAGTCCAATTCCACTAACAACTAAGAATTTTTCATTTTTTGTATGATGCCAATAATTCCCTTTTGTAATACCCTGTTTAGAAATATTGACACTAACTTGACTATATTCTTTCGTTTTCAAGAACTCTGTGAAGCTACCTCTATCATCTATATTCATTTTCAGATAGATAACTTAAATATGTTGCATATAGTTTCTTTGTTAATCCATCTTCTTGATCAATGATTTGTAAAGTCATTCTTGAGTCTTTAAACCTCTTTATCGTTTCTGCTAAATCACCTAGTGAACAATTATAGACCTTTTCCACTCCACAATGAATACCATCAAAGATATAAGGATTGCTACAAATGCAAAAAATGATTTTTTCTACAACATCACCTATACAACATCAGGATCATTAATTTGTATATCCAAACCATGAGCAATATTATAACAACATGTCGCAACTACACTGTTATAATTTGGTCTGCACAATTTACCGAACAGATTAACAAATCAGTAAATATAAATAGGATTCCCATTTTCTTTACCAAAAGCAAGAAGAAAATCTTCGCCTTCTTTTTTACTTTTTCCATAATCATTATCACTAGCTGCTTGAATAGAAGACGAGATTATGATTGGGCACTGGTTTTTAGCTTCTTTCAAATAAGAGCAAAGAGTCTCAGTAAAACCTTTGTTTCCTTCCAAATAATAGACCATAATCTTTATCGTTCCACACATAAAAAAAACTTATTAGAGTTAATTTTTTCATTATTTTGCAAACTTTATCATATTCATTTCTTAACATTAAAATATCTATATCATCATCCAAAGAAATAAATAATTTTTTATCTTCACTACCATTCAAATTTGTATTTTATTAAAGGTGTTTTTAATCAATATAAAATGCTTTAAAAGCATGATGTGTAATCTGCTCATTTTTTGGAGGTAGTTCCAAATAATCGCCATATATGCTTTTTAAATATTGATCATACCCTTCCATTACAAAGAATTCTTTATTTTCAAAAGGTAATAATAAATATTTACTAAATATTTCTTTCTTTATAGGTTGATTATTTTTTGAACCAAAAGCAACACATGATACATAATTTGAACTATCATAATTATAATGACTTGCATTATTACACATAAGTTTCACTATTAATTTAAGTGGAATAAAAATAAACAATAGTTTTCCAACAAATAGTATAAAGTTTTTGTGCAATTTTCTACTTTTTACCAATTTTACAACTTTTACATTGTATATTTTTTTTAATCGTATTTGTCTTTTTAAAACAATTTGTTTAGCATCTACAGCATCGATAGGAAATAAATCAATATTTATACCCATTTTGAATTTAATATCACTTTTTTCTATCAACACTGTATGTGTATCAATAATTTTTGCAAATGGAAAAGGATAATTATTATTTAATTCAAAAGAATAAACTTTATATCTTTCATTTTTATTATTAAACATTTTGATAAATTTGTTGTATTCTGGTCGTGTCATACATATGTCTATATCATCATCCCAAGGGATATATCCTTTGTGTCTAATGACTCCGATCAAAGTACCATAAGTTAAAGAATAATCTATTTTGTTATCCACACAAAAATCATGTACAACTTGCATGATTTCTAATTGTATTTTTTTTAATTCCTCTAATTCTATTTCTCTCATATATTTCTCCATTCTTTCTAAATTACAAAGGTAAATAATTAATTATTAACTTTACTTATTTACCTTAATTTCTTTAAACATGGGTTGACATGTAGCATTCCTACCAATTTATGTATTAAAAACAACTTTTGCTCACTAGTAACATCAAATCTCTCCCCCCATTAAATGATAAGGCTCCATATGATCTCTAGTCATGACTCTTATTTTGTGCTATCTTACCTTATTTAAACGGTTAATTGAGATTTCATTTTTTCACAAATATATGGTGGATAAGCAAAGTAATACATTTTTAATATCGAATCGAATGGAATATCTGTAAACTGGTTTTTTCTAATAAATTTTTCGATTTCCCCTATATCGTAAAATTCATTTTTTATAACTATCATTTTTGCTGGATATTTATCTAGTAATTTTATTGTTGGATCCGAAGAATTTTCTGCAATATGCAAGATTGCTTTTCCAGTTGATATATATTCAAATGTTTTACTAGGAATTTGTGTCACATTCTTATTACCTATGGATAAAAGAATATTTCCCATCAATCTAGCTTTTGAAGCTTCCACACTAGTAACTTTACCATGAGAAATAACCTTCTCCGGAAATTTATTTGACTGTTTTTCTACAAATATATTTCCTGATCCAAACGAATAAAAATCACCCACAATATCTTTAGACATTTGTATAAGTAATTCTAAAGCGAATTCTGGATTTCTTATTTTTTCATCTAAAATACCTGTATAAACTATATGAATATTTTCATCATAAGATTTATTTATGCACTCATTTTTTTTTATCAAAAGTGGATGTTCTACTTCTATAGACTTAGTTAGAAATTCTGAAAAATTTTCATTTAAATAGTCTGTCCAATTTGAAACATAAAAAATACATTTAGAATGTTCTAGCATTTTCCTTTCTAATCTCATATTAGCTTTCTTTTTCAATCGTTTATTAAATGTACATCTATTTAGATTATTGTTTTCAGCAAATAAGTCAAATATAAATGGAATAATCTCAACATCTTTTCTTTCTTTGAATTTTAGAGCAGCATTTATACTTTCAAACGGACTACATGTGGGTATGATATAATCGATGGGACTATTTATATTTTGTAAAGCAAGAATAAATTTTTTTTCTAAAGCTTTATCTATAGTGTTTTTTGAAAAGATTATTCTAAAAAAACCATATAATCTTAAAATTTTTTCACATTTTAAATATATATATTTTTTTATACCTTCACTTGCTTTAATTTTTTCCTTAATAATCATGCGTTTATCTAAATATTTTGTAGATACTCTAATAATATCTTGCCTTCGATAGATGGCTTTTTCTTCTTGATCAAATTTGTTTTTCATACTTATAACAGTTATATTGTAATCTTCTTCTAAAATATCTGCTATATTCCCTAAACATTTGCCAACAGCAGAATAATTAGGATAATAACTTCCCAAAATAAATACAATATTTTTTCGAATAGAACTCATAATAATTTGATTTCCTTCCTTTAGTTTATTGATTTTAATGTACCTTATTTATAAATGTGCAATAAATGACTGTAATCTGTCAAAAACTCATAGAACCACTTAGATATCTGTGCGATTTTCAATTTCTTTTGATGTGAATTATTTTATCAATAATATCTTATCAATTTTTCATTTATTCACCTTGCAATATTACCTTTTTTGACACTGATTTATCAAAAAAAGTCAAGATTACTTTATCTATCACAACAATAATCATTAATTAATAATTGCTTTTTTTGATAAAGCTTGTTAATTTATTTTAATGAATTTTTTTATTCATCTTTTTTGAGAGCAATACATTCACAATGTTTCTTATATATGCAAAAATATTAACACAACAAAATTAAATTCTTACATTAGTCCATTCCTATCATTATATCTTAATATATTCAAAAATAACTTTAATCTTATCTCATATTTTTTTGTTTAAAAAAAGATTAAAAATCTGATTATCTGCATAAATACAGGGACTTTAAGCAATATGAATGAAAATACAAAAGAAATTTACCACTAATTTACTACGATTGAAAGAACCTTGATACGACAAAGAAAATAACATAAAAAAAACAAAATGGCATTTCATACAAGATATGAGATGTCTTTTTGTTGCTGTAACATAGCATAAAGTGTCCTTTTTCTGCTTGATTATCTACCATTTTTTTAGAACATGGATTGTCAAGAGCTTGTTGCGTAAGCAATGCTTGCTCTCTTGATAAGACATGGGATAAAAAATATTGTGACGGATAGCAGAAAAATAATGACTACTTGATTTTTTGATGATATACTCTAATAAATAGAGACTAGAGGTTTTGGAGGGGATACTGTATGAAATATATAGGAGCAATTATAACAACATATATTGTTTTATTTGTTTTGGACATAATGCAAAGAAGAAATCATAAGCAAACACAATCCTTAAAAAAATTTACGGTTAGGACAATAACTGATGTAAGTATAGTTTGTGCTGTTGGAGCTATTTTTGTGATTGGTGCAATGGTATTTGCACTAATAGACGAACCTGAAATATTTAAGAAAAATACCTTTATTATGATTATAGTTGTTGCTCTTTTAGGACTGATGTTTTTGGGAATGATTGCACCACTCAAGGGCGTTTGGGATATTTGTGTAGACGACAATGATGTTACTGTTATAAAGGTATTTCTATTTAAAAGTCATTGGAAAATATCGGATATATCATATTGTAAAATGAAACGTGGTGGTATGAATGTGTACATTAATGGAAGAAAGAAAAAAGCATTTTTTGTTGATGCTATGACAGACCACTTCGACAATTTCATAAAACGAATGGAAAAAGAGGGAAAAGAGATTATTGTTCTAGAACCAAAAGAGTTAAGCAATCAAAAAAACAAATCCTAAAATTTTAGGTTATCGTATCACTATATTTATGCAAAACTTATCTATATAGGAATATTATGGATTTTGTTATATTTTGATTGTTTATATTAGTTTCATTATTTGTTATAGCATTAAGTGCTTGTATTATCTATCCTATAAAATTTAGAAGATAAATAACATACAATTTTTCTCTTTTGGTAATGTGATATTATTAGTTGGGCAGGTGGAGTGATCCAGACGCGGTGGCGGTCGAAGACATAGAGCCACGCCAGCTTGCTGGCGAGTGTCTGGTTCACTTCGTCTGTGAGCGAGCTTGTGGCGAGCGAAGATTAAGCCCCCGTTATCTAACAAGGGGGGCAGAAAAAACAAAAGACAATGGACATTTATAAACGGAAAACGCTATATTTACAAGGTAAAACTGCATTTTATAAGGTGTGATATAAAAAGTATCTATTTCACATAAAATAATCTTATAGAGGAAAATATAAATATGAATATTTACAAAGTTATTTTTTACTATATTGGTATAATAATAGTTTGTATTGTGTTTATTAACATGTTATATAACTTAGTAACCAAAAAGTATAAAGAGAAATTATCTAAGGAACAGTTATCTAAAAATCCCAAAATACAATATTTCCAAACATGCTTTTATATTGCAGGAATTATTTTTTCGGGGATATGTGTTTGTACAATTGGAGTATCAGGGATAAGAGATTTACCATTTGTTTTAAAAAATCAATATCCACATGTAATAGGAAAAATAGTAGAAGTGGATAAAACATCTCATGGGGATTTTTCTGTTATTATTGAAAATGAAATAACAAAAGAAAAACTTGATATAGGATTTATTCACAAGAACTTGAAAGAAGGGGAAAAAGTAGAAGTGTATTATTTGCCTCATTTAAAAATTGGTAGCATATATAAAATACAACAATAGTGTGAACGGTCGATTTACTGATATATTAATATTTATATTTAGCAATGGGAATATTGAGAATTGTTTTGCGTTTTGGACGAACTATTATTGCATTGAAAATTTGAAAAAATTGATTTTCCGATTATGTATTTAATGGTAGGTAAAAAAAGAGTTTTAGATATTGAAAATTACAGACAAGAAGTGATAAAGAAAATATAAGCACTTCATTACAATCAGAGCAGTTGGTCTTAGGATTGACTGCTTTTTTTATACAGGTTTTTTATTAACAGGCAATTATCAAGATACGGTAGTTGCCTTTTTTGATTGGAGGAATTTTAAAATGAATGATAAAAACTTTATTGAAGAATTAAGGCAAAAACGTGAAGAATACGGAGTAACACAAACAAGGCTTGCGGTTGCCTGTGGTATCAGCCGTGAGTATTATAACCGCATTGAAAAAGGCAAACTTCCATTGACACAAGAACTGAAAGAAACATTAGAAAAACGGATTGAGCGTTTCAATCCACGAGAGCCATTATTCCTACTGATTGATTACTTTCGTGTCCGCTTTCCTACTACGGACGCATTAAAAATTATCCGTGATGTACTGCAACTGAAAGCCGATTATATGCTGTATGAAGATTATGGAAAATACGGGTATGAAAGCAAATATGTGCTTGGCGACATCAATGTCATGTGTTCCATGCAGGAGCATTTAGGAATTCTATTAGAACTGAAAGGGAAAGGCTGTCGGCAACTGGAAAGTTATCTGCTGGCACAGGAACGCTCATGGTATGATTTTATGCTTGATTGCATGACGGCTGGCGGTGTGATGAAACGGCTTGATTTAGCTATCAATGACCGAGCAGGAATATTAGATATTCCAAAACTAAAGGAAAAATATATGGCTGGGGAATGTGTTTCCTATTTCCGTAAACAGAAAAATTATGGCAGTACAGAAAAATGTGGTGATGATATGCCAAAGAATACAGGCGAAACCTTATATCTTGGCTCAACAAGTAGCGAACTATATATGTGTGCTTATCAAAAAAACTATGAACAGTATGTCAAGAATGGTACAGAAATTGAAGATACCGAGATTAAGAACCGTTTTGAAATACGCATGAAGAATGAGAGAGCCTATTATGCGGTTGTAGACTTACTGACTTATCGGGACGCTGAACGTACTGCTTTTTCTATCATCAATCATTATGTCCGCTTTGTAGATAGAGAGGACGATAAACCGAAAAGTCAATGGAAAATGAATGAGGATTGGGCGTGGTTTGTAGGGGATAACAGAGAACCGATACGCTTAACTACAAAACCAGAGCCTTACACCTTGCAAAAGGCATTGCATTGGCTACAAAGACAGGTTGCACCGACCATAAAAATGGTGCAGGCATTAGACAGAGAAAATCATACAACGATACTGAAAGATATGATTGAGCAGGCAGAACTCAAAGACAAGCATAAACACTTATTACAATTAGAAAAATCAACCATAGAAGAACGTATAGATACCGCTGTTCCACAAGAGAATGACGGTATTTTTTAATTTCTTCAAAAAATCTGCAACAAAACAGCTACTTGCGTACAGATATGGTGCGAGAAAAGGAAATCTAACTTTTTTTCAAAATTACTCATTAAATCGAGGTTTCCATTCCCTATATGGAGTGAAAGAAGATTTTAGAAATCTGCAACAAAACAAGGTGTTTATTCCCTATATGAAGTGGAAGTTGAGAAAATCTAAACTTTTTTGAGAAATATGACGGAAATTCATGATTAGTGGACAGTGTTCTATGAAAAGAGGAAAAACTATTTTCAATTTGTATTCAAACAGGTAGTAACGCTTGAGTGTTGGTATGAAAAGAAGAAAATCTTTTCATTTTCAACTTAACATTTGGCAGTTGCCGTTCCCTATATGGTGCAAAGAAAATCTTTCATTCCATTGTTGGCAGTAACGGTGGTGCATGGGTAGTTAAGGTGTGAAAAGAAAAACCGATTTTTTTCATCATCAACTTAGCAAACCGATATTTGTTTACCCTATATGGTGCAGGAAAAGAGATTTCAACTATTTTTATTTCAACTTAGCAACTGGACGTTTGCTGTACAAATATGTAGTGAAAAGAGAAAAAGTTTTGAATATTGGTTACGCTTCTGCTCTTTTCCAACGCGGTATATAGGAAAGACGATTTTCTTTTTTTGACCGTTCTTTGACAAGTAAATAAAGCAGTCTGATACGTTAGGCAGACAGCGAGCCGTTGGAGCTGATACGCCATGACCTTTTCCCTGTGAAGCGAGCGGAAACTGTCAGCGTCCATGTAAAAGATTTATCCCCTTTTATTGCCATGACCTGTCCTGTCTGATAATGATACTCCCGTACAGCCACAGCTTGAACGTTCAGAGCGTCGCACGCAATGGGTACGGCTACATAAGGACTATGCAGAGGTGGAACTCCTGTGGGCGATGATAAAGCCGTCAGACTGCTTAAAAATCAAAAAGAAAGGAGGTGCAGTCTTATGTATGATTTCAGTATGCCATTATGGGAACGCTACCTAATGACGATTGAGGAAGCGTCCAGCTATTTCCGTATCGGCGAAAACAAGCTCCGCCGTATTGCAAATGAATACAAAGAAGAATGTGTTGTGATGAACGGAAACCGTATGCTGATTAAGAAAAAGAAACTGGAACATCTGATTGATAAATTGGAAGAAATCTAATGCAAAAGAGCTTTGTGCGTGATATGATAAGCATATGTCGTAACAAGGCTCTTTCAGCTTTGAAAGGAGTTTTGAAAGATGTCAGAAAAAAGACGGGATAACAAAGGTCGCATTTTAAGGACTGGAGAGAGCCAGAGAACAGACGGCAGATATATGTATAAATATGTTAATCGTGCAGGCGAAACAAAGGTTGTGTATTCATGGAAACTTGTGCCTACGGACAGAGTTCCAAAAGGAAAGCGTGATGCTATATCCCTTAGGGAAAAAGAACGGGAGATACAGCGTGATTTAGAGGACGGAATAGATACCAAAGGCAAGAAAATGACCTTATGCGAGCTGTATGCCAAAAAGACAGCACAAAGAAGCAATGTCAAGAAAAACACACAGACAGGGCGAAAGTACCTCATGGACGCATTGGAACAGGACAGGCTGGGTTCTCGAAGCATAGACAGCATTAAACCGTCTGACGCTAAAGAGTGGGCAGTCCGAATGAAAGAAAAAGGGTACAGCTTTAAAACAATCAGTAACTATAAGCGTTCCTTAAAGGCTTCTTTCTACATGGCAATCGAGGACGATTATGTTAGGAAGAACCCTTTTGATTTTCAGTTAAGCGAAGTGATTGAGGACGACAGCGAAAGTAGACAGGCATTAAGCGAAGAACAGGAAGAACATTTACTGACCTTTCTTCAACAGGATACGGTCTATCAGAAGTATTATGATGATATATTGATACTACTGAAAACAGGTTTGCGAATATCGGAATTATGCGGACTGACAGCAAGGGATTTAGACTTTGAAAACCATACAATCAATATCGACCACCAGCTCTTACGCAATCAAGAGGGATATTACATAGAAACGCCGAAAACAAAGTGCGGAATAAGGAAAGTTCCTATGAGTGAAGAAGCTGGAAAAGCGTTGCAAAGAGTGTTGAAAAGAAAAACTGGAAAAAGCATTCAGATTGACGGTTACCGCAATTTCCTGTTTCTCAATCAGAAAGGTATGCCTATGGTGGCTTGCAATTATACTTCTGCATTGAAGAATATCGTAAGGAAATACAACAAGTACCATGAAGAACCTTTGCCAAAGATAACACCGCATATATTAAGACATACGTTTTGTACACGATTAGCACAGAAGAACATGAACCCAAAGAACCTGCAATATATTATGGGGCATTCCAGCATAATGATAACGCTGAACCTGTACGCCCATGCTTCACAGACAGGGGCAAACATGGAAATGCGAAGCCTGATAGCGTAGTGATTTACAACGAAATTTACTACGATAAAAGGACAAAAGGTGCGGAGTTGTGAGGGGTTATAAGAAGTATCTGCCAAAAGGAAAACACCGACAAAGCCAGTAAAACAGGGATATATCGGTGTTGTAAGAACTTATGAAAAGATAATCAGAAATTTAGTTTATGTTTTTTATAAAAAAATACTATTTAGACAATATTGTAATGTATCTCTCATAAAAATAATCACTATAATCAAAAAACTTAATAAATATAACAATAAACCCATTATAGCATTCGTAATATTTCCAGCCACAAAATATGAGATAAATAAAAGTATAATAGAAACATATTCATTATTATTAAATCTAAGTTTAGAATTTTCAATTTCACAATAAATTTGCCAAACGATCGCAGTTATTAAAGTAGCATAAGCAAAAGATTCGACTTGTTTTGAAAAAAAGTATAAAACGCAATTTAAAATAACGGCTACAATCATCATGAAAATCATTATTTTAAAATATTTTTTTTGTTTATGTTCTGCTTTATATAAATTGATATGTACTCCTTTTATTACCGCATAGAAAGCTTGTGCAGCAAATAATGGTAATATAATAGATATAGCATTAGAATATTGAGGTAAAAAATTTATGATTATAAATTTAACTGGAAAAGCTGCAGTAATAATAAGAAATCCCCAAAGTAATGTCATTTTTTTTATTTTTAAAATATGTTGGATAGAATAATTTTTGCAAAATGAATTATATAAAGAAATAGTTATAGGGGTAATAAAAACATCTACTATATTTTCTAAGCTTACTGCAAATGAATAATAAGCGAAAAATTTATTAGTCATCAAAGCCTTTATAAACCATCTATCTAAACTTGTAAAAATACTGCTTGAGAAATTACCTAACATCAATGTAAATCCCATTGATATATTTTTAACTATCTCTTTAAGTGATACTTTTCCGACGCCCAAAATATGAATATTTTTATTTAAAATAAGAGTTAAATATATCACCACTATTAAAGCTGATAAAACCTGAACTATTATATAGTTTTTAGGATTATCAGATTGAAAACAGAAGATTAAAATAAAACTCATAAAAAAAAGCAATATTGTTTGATAATTTAATGATTTTCCATATAATTTAAATTCTCCAACTGCTTGATATAAATTTTTATAGTATCCAATAATATTAATAAAAAAACCTCCAATTGAAAAGCAAATCAATACAAAATCATTTAACATCAATGCAATAATCAAACAAATAAAACACACAATTAGTTCAAAAAGCGTATAACTTTTATAATTAGTACTCAAATCAACTAAATCAAGTTCGTTAATATCTTTCCCACCATATTTTAAATACATCCCATCTGCATATCCCAATGAAAGAAATCCAGCATAGCCAACATATAAGGTATATGTTTTTATTATTGCATATGTATCCACACTTAAAAACTTTGGCAATAAAAAACTATTAAATATATTAATTAAAAGATAAATTATATTAGCAGCAAAAATATGCAATAAACTTTTTTTCATTTCATGCTCCTTTCGTTATATTTATATTTGAAAAAATATGCCACAAAAATAATTGGTAGACAAAACCATATATAATTTCTTAAAAATGTTCTTGTATCACTTCTAACATAAAATGCAATTGTAACAAAAATATATGTATATTTAAAGATGCTTTCATAATTTTTACTTGAAATTGCATAATCAAGTTCATTACTCACTTTTGCTAATATAATTCCAAAAATAAGCATCAAGAATAAAGCACTTTGTCCAAAATTCCAATAGGCTTCACCTATAAAAGAAGATCCTATTCCACTACCGTATTGATTTAGATATCCTTTAAAAACTTCATCAGTGGATCTAATTCTAGCATAAAAATTTCCTGTCATACCATTAGGTAGAATATACGCAATTCCACTAATATAGGAAAGTCCATAATTAAACGGTTCATTTGAAGGGCAATTTTCAAAAACAGTAGCCGTAGCACAAAACGTATATCCTGCTTCTGATAACGCAGAAACAATAATACTGTTTTCTATTGTATCATTAAAACTTTCCTTTATAACTTCCTTTGGATTCAAGTTACTACCTATACTACTTCTAGCTGAAGAAACAACGCTAAACAACAAAAAAACCATTATTAGTATGGATAAATACTTTAACGTTTTTTTTATATTTAATTTAGAAAACATATTAGTTTGCAAGTATAAAATGCCTATTAATAGAATCATAGTATTTATTCTACTTCCAGAAGCTGTATATAAAATCATATAAACTATAATAATAATTATCGGTATCTTATTTTCTTTTTTTCTTGTAATAAAAAGAAGCAATAAAGTAGGAATCATAAAACTAGCTAAAATACCAGTAATATTCTGAACTCCACTACTCCTATAAACCTCATTCAACATTCTTTCACCATACCCAACTGTAAATGTCAAATAAATATTTTTACTTAAAATTATTAATGTTGGTACTATTGATATACAGAAAAATATGACTCCAGTTTTAAACATTATTTTTCTATTTATTTCTTTATTTGAGATTTGTAAATTATTTCTCTTAATATTTATTTTTTTACACTTAATTAAATACCCTATATTCAATATCACTACACATTTTAGTACAAAAAAACTCATTTTGTAAATTGTCACTTTACTCAACGCTCCAGAAATAATAGTCAAATTCTTAGGATATGTACCAATTAAAAACAAAAAATGTTGACCAAACATAAATATAAAAATCAATATGATCAAAATACCAAAACAATCTATTTTTTTCTTAACATAATAAATACTTAATTCAGATATAATTAAAATAAAAATTGCTAAAATAGCTATGTATCGCATTTGAATTTCTTTTTCGAAATTTGAGAATGCAAATTGTAAATAATATAAGATAAACAATAAAATAAATTGTACAATTATACTTTTAAGTTGATGTATTGAGATTTTCATAAATTCTACAATGAGGCACAATATTGTAACTATAATTGTATTAGAAATTTTTAAATTGTATTGTTTAATTATTAAATTCATTTTTAATCTAGCTCAGGTGAAGATATACTTCTATTCATTAAATATTTTGAATAAGATTAAAATGTTTTTTTTAATAATTATAATAACAAACTTTTTTAAATATTTAAACTACACAATTCTTATGCGTACCTAAATTGCTCTCCTCCTCTCATTACACTATCTGTATTAAAACAATTCACTTCCTTTTGCAAAAAAATTATTTTAATAAAAAACAATATTAAAAAAAACATTCCATATAAAAATTTAATAATAGTCTTTTTAAAATTATATACAAACATTATCATCACCATCCTTATCAATTTACTGTAAGAGAAATAGTTTAATTAACTTTCTTCTTCTATTAATTTGCGATATCCTGATTTTAAAACACTTTCTTTATATTTTTTTTCCGCATATAACATTGCTTTTTTTTGATAATAAGTAATTTCTTGTGATGACATATCTATATATCTTTGTAGAATTGAAACAAACATACTTTTATTTTTTAAAGGAATAATGTTTCCACAATGATTATCATCTAAATCATTCCATGGGGTCCTATCGCTAATTATTGGTATACAGCCAGCAACAAGTGCTTCATATATAACATGTCCAAAATTTTCACCTAATGTCGGTAAGCAAAAAATATCATAATGAACTAAAACATTTAAAACATCCTTTGACTCAACTGTGCCTTTATATTTCCATACAATATTATTAGGCAATTTATTTAACATTTTTTCACATTTATTCCAATATTTTTTATCCTCTATTGTCCCATATATATCAAAAATAATATTTCCTTTTACTTTTGAAACTTCTGTAATCAATTGTAATAAATTCTTCATTTCACATATTCTTGATAAAAAGACAATTTTTATATATCCCTTCTTTTTTTCAGTATTTTTTATTTCTGATAAATCTAAAAACTTTCTAGGTAAATCCTCCGCAATTAAATACTCTTGAATATATTTTTTACCAATCACTCTTATAGCATCTTTTTTTTCAAATTCAGATGAAAAAGACCATTTAATATTTTTATATAAGCCTAATGTTTTAAATGTTATCCAAAATATTTTTTTCTTAAATTTTTTTTTCGATATAGCTCCTTTACTAAAACAACCCATTGTGGCTAAATATATTTGACTTTCTATTTTATTTATTCTATTCAAAAGTAATATTTTATATGAATGCATTTGATAAGGCTCACATAAATATATTTTATCAAAGCCATCAAAACTCTTTAAAAATTTAAATGAGTATATATTATTGGAACAATAATATACTTTTGCTTTACCTACTTCAAGCCAAGTATCTGATTGTATATTCCTATATGGTTTTTCAATTCCTAAATCATGATTATGTGTTAAAATATAAAAATCACATTTGTTTCCAAATATTTCAACCATATTCATTATTGATTGCTGAGGACCTCCAGAACGAAATCCTGGATAATAATAAGCAGTTAATATTAAAATCTTTTTCATTTTTTCCATACCATTTTATTAATGATCCCAGTATAACTTTGAATAATTTTCACTACTTTTATAGAATTGTTTTTATCTGAATAATGTTTAAAATCAGTGGATAAATCACCATTTATATTCATAGAAGTAGCTAAATCAACTGATTGCAATACTTGCTCAGTAGATATTGAACCTATAATAAATACTCCGTTATCCATAGCTTCTGGTCTCTCTGTAGAAGTTCTTATTGAAACAGAAGGAAATTTAAAAAAAGAGCTTTCTTCCGGAACAGTTCCACTATCTGAAACTACACAAAACGCGTTCATTTGCAATTTATTATAATCAAAAAAGCCCAATGGTTGATGTTGTATTACTCTGTCATCAAACTTAAAATTTCTTTGTTCAATAATTTTTTTTGAGCGTGGATGACATGAATATAAGATTGGCATATCATATTTTTTAGCCATTGCATTTACTGCATTCATTAGTGAAAAAAAATTGGTTTCAATATCAATATTTTCTTCTCTATGAGCAGATAATAATATATATTCATTTTTTCTTAGATTTAATTTTTTTAATATATCACTTTCTTCAATTTTGCTCATATAATTTGATAAGACTTCAGCCATTGGTGAACCAACTACAAATGTATATTCTGGTTTTACACCTGATTCTAGGATATACCTTCTAGCATGTTCTGAATAGCAAAGATTAACATCACTTGTAATATCTACAATTCTTCTAATAACTTCTTCTGGAAGATTTTCATCTTTACAACGATTTCCAGCTTCCAAATGAAATACAGGAATTTTTAGCCTTTTTGCTGAAATTACACATAAACATGAATTAGTATCCCCTAAAACAATAACAGCATCTGGTTTAACTTCTTTCATTAGTTCATATGATTTAGAAATAACATTCCCCATAGTCTGTCCTACATTGTCGCCAACAACTCCTAAATAATAATCTGGTTCTCGGATTTCTAAATCATCAAAAAATATTTTATTTAATTCATAGTCATAATTTTGTCCAGTATGTACTAAAATATTTTCAAAATATATTTCACATTTTTTTATTATTGCAGACATTTTAATTATTTCTGGTCTTGTCCCAACAATTGTCATTAATCTTAATTTATCTTTATATTTCATAAGCTTTTCCTTTCTATTAAATTTAATAAAAGTTTATCGATATCCCTCTTATTATAATTTTTAATTTTACTCATTAAAATCATAATGCGGATATAATATTTTATGCTTTTTGATCCATTCCGACATTTCAAAAATCATTTCTTCATAGGTTGGAACTTCATCTTTAAATTCATAATTAGTCCTAATTAAGGTTTTATCAATCGAAATTTTATCAAAAGGAACGATTTCTAATAAATCCTCTTTCATATAATAATTAAATAGTTTTAAAAGATCATATTTACTAATATTATAACTTGGTACCATATTATACAATCCACTTATATTTTTCATAGTCATTCTTTCTATGATTTTCGCGAGTTGTAATGTTGTTAAACCAGTCCACATTACTTTTGTATATCCTTTAACCACTTTTTTTTGGCTCATAAACCAATTAAATAAACCAATGCCATTCGGATTTATATCTGGACCAATAATTGAATTTCTTAAAGTGATATTTTTTTTATCTATTATTTCACCAATTGCCTTCGTTCTATCATAAAATGTATCTCCATCTTTAATTGAATTTTCAGTATAATTTCCATTTTTACCAGAAAAAACACAATCTGTGCTCATTTGAATTATTTTTGTCTCTAATGCTTCTGTAATAGATACAAGATAATGTGGTAAATATCCATTCAAAAAAATAGCATCAGTTTTATTTTTTTCAGCATTCTGATTTAATATTCCAATACAATTTATTATAGCATCATATTTGCCAGCTAAAATAATTCCTCTAAGCAATTCTAAATCCTTTGCGTCACCAATAATCGTATCTATAAAATCTATTTTTTTTCTAGAAAATCCTGTTACCTTATGACCCTTTTCTTGGAGATATAAAGCAATGGTATGTCCTGCCATTCCACTAGAGCCTAACACTAAAAAATTCATTAAACAGCCCTCTCTTTATTTAATTTTTCCAATTCTTCTTTTATAAATGGTAAATTAAGTAATTTTTCTTTTACTTGCTCAACATTTAATAACTCTGTATTGCTTGAATTGAATTCTTTTAAGTGATTTCTTTTTATATCCCCATGTATAAAATATTTATCATAATTTAAATCTCTCTTATCACACGGCACCCTATAAAAATCTCCCAAATCAATTGCATTTGCGCATTCTTCATTAGTTAATAATGTTTCATACATTTTTTCCCCATGTCGTATACCAATAACTTTTATCTCATTGTCTGCACGGAACAAATCTTTAACTGCATGTGCTAACACTTCAATCGTACATGCAGGTGCTTTTTGTACAAAGATATCTCCACTAGTACCATGCTCAAATGCAAATAGTACTAAATCTACGGCCTCTTCTAATGTCATTACAAACCTAGTCATGCTAGGTTCAGTAACAGTTAATGGTTTTCCATCATTAATTTGTGAAATAAAAAGAGGTATAACAGAACCTCTTGATGCTAATACATTTCCATATCTTGTACACATAATACTTGTTTTTTCTGGGTCTACTGTTCTTGATTTTGCAATAATAACTTTTTCCATCATTGCTTTACTCGTTCCCATTGCATTCACTGGATATGCTGCTTTATCAGTTGATAAGCATACAACCTTTTTTACTCCGCATTCTATTGCGGCAGTTAATACATTTTCAGTACCTAATACATTAGTTTTTACTGCTTCAATAGGGAAAAATTCACAAGATGGTACTTGTTTTAATGCAGCTGCGTGAAATACGTAATCTACTCCATGCATTGCATTTTTTATACTATTAACATCTCTCACATTTCCAATATAAAATTTCAATTTATCTGAAACTTCTGGAAATTTAGCTTGATAATAATGTCGCATATCATCTTGTTTCAATTCATCTCTTGAAAAAATACGTATCTCTCCTATATCTGTTTTTAGAAACCTGTTTAAAACAGCATTGCCAAAAGATCCTGTTCCTCCTGTAATTAATAATATTTTATCTTTAAATATTGTCATTGTAATTCCTCCTTAATTTATTGAATTCTTTCTCTAAACAATCTATAAACATTTTCTTTCTATATTTTTTTTTGAAATAGTCTCTTGCATTTGTACCAAGTTCTTTTAATATATTTTTGTTGTCTATTAAATAAACCATCGCTCTCGAAAACCCATCTATGTCACCTGCTGGAACACAGATTCCACATTTTGAATCCTTTATAACTTTTTTTGTATCCCCATCAATCATGCCAATAATAGGTTTACCCGCCGCCATATAGCCTTGTACTTTTGATGGTAATGTTAGCCCTGTTTTATTATCAGATTTCAAAGAAACAATACATACATCAGCTAATGTATAGAATTTGACCATTTCTTCTACTGGTCTTCTACCATAGAATTCAACGATATCCTCTAAGTTATTTTCTTTTACGTATGCCTTCATTTCTTTCAAGCATGTACCATCACCTACAAAATGAACTTTAAACCCTTTTTTTTCACGTATCAATTTAATTGATTCTAAAACAGCGATTAAATTTTGCGCAATGCCAAGATTTCCTAGAAATACAAAATCCACAATATCATTCTTAGATTCAAAATTCATTTGTAAATAACTTTCATCTGCAAATGCCGGTAAGTATATAATATTTTTTTCGTTAATTTGATGAATTGTACTTAAATAAGAAATAAAACTATATGACTGAACCGCAATTTCATCACAAGATGAATATACTTTTTTACTAATATGTTTAAAAATTCTAAATATAAGATTATTTTCATTTCTTATATACATTTTTATAGATTCAGGCCACAAATCACAACAATACAAAAATAATGGTAATTTATACTTCTTAGCATATTTGCAGGCTGGTACTCCCATTAAAATTGGAGATAATTGGTATATAAAAACTAAATCAAATTTTTCGTTTTGTTTTAATATATGATGTGAAGCTGATATATAAAAACTCAAGTAATTTAAAGCCAAATAAAATATACCACTTTTTCTTCCAACCTCATAGCATCTGATAACATGTACATTGTTTATATATTCATCTCTTTTTCCTTTTTTATATTCATTTGGTACAATCCCTATTGGATAATTAGGGAGACCAGTTAAAACAGTTACTTCATTCCCTTTAGAAGCCAATTCTTCACAAATTGGAGTAATCTGAAAATTTTCTGGATAATAATATTGACAAACAACTAGGATTTTCATGTATCATTTCCCTTCACTTTCTTCACTTTGCCAGTTCCACCTTCGACTACTCCATCATGCTTCAATACAGATGTGATCGTTCCAAAGAAACATTTCATATCAAATAAGAAGGATAATCGCTCTACATATTCACCATCTAATCTAGCTTTCACATCAATTTCCAGTTCATCTCTTCCATTGATCTGTGCCCAGCCTGTTAATCCAGGGCGGATATCATTCGCATGATATTTATCTCTTTCTTCAATCAGATCATATTGATTCCATAAAGCTGGTCTTGGTCCGATCACTGCCATCTGTCCAACTAAGATGTTTAAAATTTGAGGCAGTTCATCCAAGGAAGTCTTTCTTAAAAACTTTCCTGCTTTTGTAATGTATTGATCTGGATTTTCTAGTAAATGTGTTGGTGTATCTTTTGGTGTATCAATTGACATTGTCCTAAATTTCAAAATATTGAAATGTGTCTTATTTTTCCCAACACGTTTCTGTTTGAATAAGATCGGTCCTCTACTGTCGCATTTGATCCAAATACATAGAATTAAAAAAATGGGACTTAATATGATCAGTCCAATCAATGCTAATAAAAAATCTATGACCCTTTTTATACAGTTCTTATACATAATCCACCTCCTTTCATACTACTTCTCCATCTTTGATATCACTTTGTTTTAAGACGTGACCTCGAAAGCTGATACAGCAGTTACTTCCAATTCTTGTTTCTTCTTCAATAACTGCCTCCGCTCTTATCGTTGAATTAGAATAGATCAAACAATCATCTTGAACGGTCGCATCATGATTTATGACAGTATTGCTGCAAATGATACATCCTTTTCCTATCCTCGCATTGCTTTCAATACAGGCATATGGAAAAATAACCGTTCCTTTATCAATATAAGAATGTTTAGATGTTCTGGAATCAGGATGTATCAAAGTGGCTAATTTATAGTTTTGACTTTCTACTTTTTTGATCAATTCTTTACGGAAATGATTATTTCCAATAGCTATAAATACCTCATCAAAATCTTGCATATACTTATCGATATCATTGATTTTTCCAATCACTTTTCTTCCTTGGATCATCTCATTGATGTGTCCATCATCTAAAAAAGCTATCTCATCATATTGATTCATAGCCTCTGCAATTTCAAGACAACATCTTCCATGACCTCCACACCCTATGATCAATAATTTCATAAGGATCATCCTTCCACTGGTTCAGGATGATAGGTTGGTACCACCTGTTTTACCAGTTCTCTCATCTGATCTGTTTCTGCATACGCTGCCTCATATAATTTCTCTAACTGTAAGAAGAAGTGCTCTTCATCCAATTCAATTGGTTTTCCAATATGAATCAGTTTGTTAGGTGTTGTCTGCATACCTTCTTCTTTCATCAGCATCTCTTCATATAATTTCTCACCTGGGCGAAGTCCTGTATATTCAATCTTGATATCGACATCTGGTTCATATCCTGATAAACGGATCAAATTTCTTGCCATGTCTGCTATCTTTACTGGCTCTCCCATATCTAAGATAAAGATCTCTCCACCTTTGGCATATGCGCCTGCCTGCAATACTAAAGATACAGCTTCAGGTATCGTCATGAAGAATCGAATGATATCTGGATGTGTGACTGTCACAGGTCCGCCCTGTTCGATTTGTTTTTTAAACAATGGGATGACAGAACCATTAGAACCAAGTACATTTCCAAATCTTACCGCAACATAATCGGTCTTTGATTTCTTGTTGTAGGTCTGGATGATCATTTCACATAAACGTTTTGTTGCTCCCATGATATTCGTAGGATTAACTGCCTTATCTGTTGAGATAAGGATAAACTTTTGTGTCCCATACTTATCGCATGCTTTCACGACATTCAACGTTCCAAACACGTTGTTCTTGATGGCTTCATTTGGTGCATCTTCCATCAATGGCACATGCTTATGTGCTGCCGCATGATACACGATATCTGGATGATACTTTTTGAATAGATCATCGACTTTGCCTTTATCTCGTACTGATGCGATCAATGTTTCTAACTTCAGATTTGGATAATCGTGTTTTAATTCTAGTTGGATATCATAAGCATTGTTTTCATACACATCCACGATGATGATCTGTTTAGGATCTTTCGATGCGATCTGTCTACACAACTCACTTCCAATCGAACCTCCACCACCTGTGATCATGACGACTTTATCTTTTACATATCCCATGATGTCATCCATATTGACTTTGATTGGTTCTCTGCCAAGTAAATCTTGAATCTCTACATCTTTGAATTTTGAAATACTGATATCTCCATTCACGAATTGATACATGCCTGGAAGTTTCTTCAACTGACATTTTGTCTGTTTACAGATATTCAGGATATCTGCCATCTCTTTTCTTGATACCGATGGCATTGCAATGAAGATCTCCTGGATTTCATATTTCTTCACTGCTTCCAATATTGCATCTCTTCCACCAACGACAGGGATGTTATGGATACTGCGATTCCATTTCGTACTGTCATCATCGATGAAGCACTTCACTTCTTTATAGATACATGCAGAATGCATGATCTCTTTCGCAATCTTTTCTCCAGCTTCACCTGCGCCAATGATCATCACATGGCTAGCTTCTTTATTTTTCGTTGCTGTCTTGCTCTTATAACTTCTCAAGAATCGATATAAGAACCTTGATCCACCAGTCATTGCTGTAAGCATCAAAAAGAAAATGAAGTAGCTTGATTTTGGCATTGGGTTGTCTGTCATGACACAGACTGCGATGTTCAATAAACTTGCGACCAATGAACCTAATACGATATTTCTCATTTCTGTAAGTGAAGCAAATTCCCATAAGCTCTTATACAGATGAAACAGATAGAACACCAAGACTCCACAAACAACGACTGGCAACACCGTGTGTACCATATTGCTCGTATATTCTGTTGGGATGTTTCCATCAAATCTCAACAGCAATGAGATATAACTGACAAATGCAATAGAAAATACATCCCAGATGACGAACAAGATCATTCTTGGATGTATTACTTTTTTACTCATATTTATTCCCCTTTCTCTTTTTCTAAATTAAAAAATGGATATAGTTCCCCCTACCCCATGACATGGATGTGGCTGTTTCCCTATATCCTGATTCGTTCCTTAAAGCGCTCTAGCGTCTATTAATTCTTCTCATCATTCGTTTTCTCTTTTATAATCATTCCTGCGATCACTTCTTTGTCCAAGACTTTCACATACAGATAGGCGATACATTTATGTCTGTCTATCTTGCGTATGTTTGCTTCCTGACCAACAAGTGGTCCATTTTCTATCATTAGGACATCATTGACGATTCTTCCCCCTGACATCCTTAATACATATTCTTCATCTAATATCGCATCCAGAAATGTTACTTCTTCCTTCTGTAATGCACTTGTGCCTTCTTCATCATATTTCAACAGTTTCCGAAAGCCTCTCAGCTTTAAGCGATACTCTTGAAACAGTGTTTCGATATATGCCTGTTCTTGATCTGTCTTGATGAACAGATATCCGGGAAACATCGGTTTGATTGCTTCCTTATATTCGCCTCTGATCTTGTATAATCGTTCCATCATTGGCACGAAAGCCACCACATCTCCTCGTTTATTGATCATGTCACGCAGGAATGTTTCTTTGCCTCCCTGCACATATAATACATACCAGTTTCTATTTGCCTTCATTGGAATAATAGTAGTTATAATAATGTTTTGCAGTTGCTTCTGTCATCGTCATCACACTGCCAAGTACATTGACACCGTTTCTTTGAAGTTCTGTCAACGCTGTTTTTGCTTCATTCTTATCCGTATCTTTTGCGGAGATGACAAAGATCGTTCCATCACATACATGCGATACTGGTATCGCATCCGCTACGGCACTGATTGGTGGACAATCGATCACGATGAAATCAAATCGTGTTCTTAATTTTTCCATCAGCTTCTTGAATTTTTCACTGGACAATAGTTCTCCAGGATTTGGTACCCTTGTACCACTTGTTAATAGAAACAATCTGCCTTCGCTGGTGTTATCCTTGAACTTCTGAAAATATGTATCATCATTCACATCGAAGCTGTCAAAGTTTCTCATCAGATTACTTAAACCTGCTTTATTGGACACTTTGAATATCTTGTGCTGTACAGGTTTTCTCAAGTCACAATCGATCAAAAGGACATTGTTGTATTTCGCTACACTGACCGTTGCTAGATTACTTGCCACTGAGCTTTTTCCTTCTGCTGGATTGGTACTTACAGCGTTGACCACCTGAATGTTCTTCTCAAAGCTTGAATATTCTATATTCGTTCTAAGCTGACGATAGATCTCTGTATACGCAAACTGATTCGTCTTGACATTTCGATGACCTTTATCGCTTTTCGCTCTTTTCGGTGCTATCTTTATATCCATGCTATTTCCTCCATAATTTTCTGAATATTGATTTCTTCTGCTCTATCTGGATATCTTCCAGTTCTTCATCATCGATGATATGTTTTGGATTTCGTTTCATTAAGATATCAGCGTTTTCTTCTCCATAAGTATCTTTCACATATTGATAAACATCCGATAATAGACAAATTCTGTTTCCACTAGGTCGGTGTGCATCACTTGCGATGATATGTGCCAGATTGGATCTAATCAGTTTATGTGCATTCTTCTGTATCGTAGAACCATGCATGCCTAAGATACTGGTACGATTGATCTGCACCTTACAGCCCATATCTACCCAGCTTTGTACACGCTCGATATCGATACCATCATGGAAATATCGTTCCACATGGGCAATCACAGGAATCAAACCTTTCACTGTGATCTCATACAGCATATCTTCTACTTCATCATTGTTTTTGATGTTCTTTCGTACATCGAACTCACATAACAGATACCTGCTTTTTGCCATAGTATGATATTGACCACTATCCAGTACATCTAAATATTCATGATTTAAGAACAGTTCACAACCTTCATATACCTTTACGTTATATGGTCTTGCGAGCATCCTTAGATCATTGATGCGCTCATCCATTACACGAATGACGTCATCATCTAACTGTCCTGGCACAAAGTGTGGTGTGGCGATCATTGCTGTGATACCATCTTTTTCCATTACTCTTAACGCTGACTCACTATCTTCCATTTCCTGAAATCCATCATCAATTCCCCATGCCAGATGGCAATGGGTATCTATGAAACTCATTTGGGATTACTCCTCGTAATATGGTATTTCCGCTAATACTGGAATACCCAGGAAATTTTCTGCTTCCTGTTTCGTTCTCAATCGTTTATCTAAGATAAATGTCAAGAACACATATCCACCAGAAGCTAATAATCCTAACAGAGCACCGATCAATGTATTCATTTTCTTACTTGGAGAAACAGGCACCTTATCTACTTCAGGATCGTTCATGACCATCATGTTCTCTACTTTTAGGTTTTCTTTTACTTCCTTAAAGAAGATAGAGGTCAGTGTCTTAACGATCTGTTGCGATTTCACTGGATCATCTGTGGTTGCTTTCACATCCATGATCTCTGTTTCATTCTTATTCGTCACACTGATCGCACCCTGGACTTCTTTTACATCGATATTCAGTTCTTTTGCGACCTTGTTTAGAATATTTTTCCCTTTGATCATTTCCATGTAGTTGTTGACCTGTTTTGAGTTAGCACTTAATGCAGCCGCATCCACTGTCCCTGTTTCCGCATTTACCTTTGAAACAAGATAGATCGACGACTCACTTGCATATTTCTTAGGTAGTAAGAATGCAGTGATACTGAATGCAGCGATCGCACAAACGACCATGGACAGGATGATCAGACGAAGATTCTTTTTCAACAGCTTGAACAGCTGGGAAAGATCAATCGTCAATACATCTTCATTCATATTTTCTTCCATAAAAAATTACTATTCCCTCCTTATTTGCTAGACTTTCTAAATACATGTATACAAATGTATGCATTACTAGATAGTCTATGAATAAGTAAAAAACATATAAAAAAAGCCTTTTTAAGAGAAAAAGGCATAAAAAAACAGCTGAAATCGATAAAAATCAGCTGTATCAAATATTATACTATTCTGTACAAATCTAGACAAAATAAAAGAATGTAAACATATAACAGTTATTATTTTAATGCCTACCAGTATTTTTTGCAAGACATAAATAGACTTTTTTAAAAGTGATAACATTCACATGTGATAATTTTCTTATTCTCCTGTTTTTGAAACGGTTACATTGATTTTTTTAGATAGAACTATAAATTCTTTATCCTCCTTCCTCATCTTATATGTGTTCTTTTATATTTCATTTTATAAATCATGAAATATACATTTATTTTACATCGTACATCAATGTACAGGTCAATTGAAAAATAGATAAAAGAAAAAGTTGAGAAATTCATCTCAACTTACTCTTCTTGTTGTGGTATTTGCTTTATTTCCTGATCTGTCACAATCAGGTTCTGTTTCTTTAAACGCTTGTTCACAAACTCCGCAAAGAATGTATATACACAGGCGGTCGCAGGCACTGCCATAACCATACCAAAGATGCCAAAGACATTGCCTAGTACAAAGATTGACAATAATACCCAAAGTCCAGGTAGTCCTACAGAGTTTCCTACAACTCTTGGATAAATGACATTGTCTTCAAATTGTGACATGATCTGATAGAAAATCATAAACCAGATACTCTTTAAAGGATCCACAGACAGCATCATGATCGCACCAACAACCATTGCCATCATTGGTCCAAATACCGGAATAAATGAGAATACTGCAATCAGGGTCGCAATCAATTCAGTATAAGGGAAGCCCAGCAGCTTCATGGATACATAATATAATACCCATAAAATACATGCTTCTACTAACTGTCCACTGATAAAGCTGTAAAAGATTTTATTAACACGGCTGGCATAATAGAATACACTGTTTGCTTTATTGTAACCAAGGCATGCCACCGTTACTTTACGCATCTGACGAATAAAAGATTCTTTGCCACTTAATAGATATAAGGAAAACATAAAGCCAGTAAAACCTACCGCAAAGCTAGACAGGAATGCCCCTGCATTAGATAAGATACTATTGGCTCCACTGGAAACGATATTTAACGCATTTTCTACAACCTTTTCCCATGGCATATTCACAAATTCTCTTACCTGTTCGATATTTTCAATACGATAATCAATATGGAAATATGCCAGAATCGCATCAATGTTTGCGACAATATTCATAAAGAACTTCGTTAAGTTATTGAATAAAGATACAAAACTGTCCACAATGCTTGGTAGTATGATACTACCTAATATGATAATCAAAATAATCGCCAATACGAAGGTTAGCGTCATGGAAATCGCACGTTTGCGTTTTCTTATAAACCCTTTTTCTTTTGTATGTCTGATTAATAACTGCTCAATCTGTTTCATTGGTATATTTAAGATATACGCAAAGATAATGCCGATGATCAATGATTGAAACAAGCCAATCAGATAACCAACAAAGCCACTGATCTTACTGAAATTCCATAAACAGAAAACAAGTAAAATCAAATAAGTGGATAAAAATATCCAAGGTTTCATGGTTTTCCATGAATGTTCATCTATAAATTTTGGTTTCATTTACATCACATCCTTAAAGATGTGTTTATTATAACATGTCTTAACTAAAAAAGACAGGTTTCCCTGTCAGTTCTGTTGCTTGTACATCAAATATAATAGATAAGCAATCAAGAAAGAATCATTCGTCATGGTTGCTAAAAGCCATACTACGGCAATATTTTTTTCATCTTTCAATAGATAATAGAAATTTACACAAATAAGCTCTGCTAAATGTATATCCTTGATATTATGTAATAGACGTTTGATATTATCACTATCACTTAAACCACTTTGAATATCTGGTGTATAGGCTTGAACAACCTTTAACAGTTGATACTTGAAATCCTGAAAATCGTATATTTTATGATAGTCAAAAGAGAATGCCTGTGCTGCTTTTTCCAGCATTGCGGTAAATGGCGCATCATAAATATGAAATTTATTTAATCCAATCAATAAGGATAAGGAAGTAATCTTTTCTGTCAGTAAATGCATTTTATCTGTTTCTATTTCTTCTTTTAAATGGGCAAAGCCCTCCTGCATTTCTTCTTCAAAGTCAAGGATTGCTTCTTCATCATGTAATGGGAAGGTATACACAGAGCCTAATAAGCGATGAAATTTCTTCATTGTATCCAAATAACCCAGCTGCATATTTTGCATAATCCGTTCATGATCAAATAACAAAAAGCTTCCAAGGGATACCTGAGGTTCTATATAGATCAAATGCTCCATCGGTCCTTTTACAACATTGCGACCGACACTTTTTAAATCAACTGCCACAATTTCTTCTGCGCCCATTTCCTGTGCAAGCTTAATCGGCACATTATCCGCATAGCCGCCATCTACATATTTTTCTTCATTGATGATTTTCATGGGGAATGCTGGATAACAAGAGGCAGATGCCATCACATAATCTAACACCGTATCCTTCTTCATATCCTTTTTTAGAAAGGGCGCTGCACTGCGTTTAGAAACATTGACACACATACAGCCATAATCTATTGGCGAATTAAAGAATTTTTCTGGATCATATAAACGATGAATCATATTGTAGAACGGTGTAATATCTGCACCCTTATGTTCCACAAAGCTTTCAAGAAAGGCTTTGTATTTTCCTTTTTGTGACATGATCAATTCAATATCCATATCCAGATCAATACCATTCAACATCACATCATCAATCGTTAAATTTGACCATAATTCATATGCTGTATCATATTCCTGCTGCACATATAAGACACCTATCATTGCGCCAATACTGGTACCACATACGATATCAAAATGCTGATCCAATTCATCAAGTGCTTTCCATACCCCGATTTCATATGCACCTTTACTACCGCCTCCCCCAAGTACCAAAGCTTTTTTCATGTCCTTGACCTCCATTCATCGCATAAGGTCAATCGACTGGTTGAAACGCCAACCATGCCTTGTGCTAAACATGCTTCTATATCCTCCACTGACTGAATAAGTCCTCCGCCAATCACATCCACCTGGGTATATTGATGAAGCTTTTCTACCGCAAAGGGAATAATAGCTGGTAATACTTCTACATAATCAGGAGAAAGCTTTTCTGCGAGTAATCCACTTTTTTCAATGGATCGTGAATCGATGAGGAACACACGTAAAACAGAAATACAGTGATTCTTTTTTGCGGCTTCAATGGCAGATGGCTTTGTGGATATAATCCCATCCACATGAAGATGCTGTGTCAGAAACTGGACACCATATAAATCATTCTGGATTCCCTTGATCAAATCCATATGCACAAAAGCTTTTTTCTTATGCAAATGAAGCTCTTTGATTACATCCTCTAATAAATTGATATGAAAATCCATTAGGATACACCATGTTTCCTCACGTTTTATAAAATGCTTTATCGCTGCCATGTCACGTAATACAGGAATCACCGGCTGTTTTAACATATGCCTACCTCCGATCCATAAAGCGGGAAGCAATTAAATCAGCACCACTATCAGCAATATTATGAACCAAAACATCATGTTCATGTATAGGTGCTTCTACTTCCAGCGTTTTACATACCTCCATTATATCAGATAATTTATCTCTTGGTACACTTTGTGAAGTAATGACCGGAAGTAATGGATGAATCGCATGATGAATGCGTACGGTAGTCGTTAACATACGCATGGGACAGACTACCTCCTGACGAACAAATTTTTCACCTCTTGGGCAGGTATTGCCTTTAACGGATATGATTTCATCATTTGCCATCATCACTTCAATATGACAGCTCATAGGACAGACAATACAATCGAATGCTTTTATCATAATGCTTGCACCTCCACAGACAGTTTCCCGCTTATATTCTGCAAATCTTCTTTCTTTAATTTGATACGTTCCATTTCCGCTGGTAAAAGATAACGTTTGGTTATCTTTTTTATGATATGTGTATCATCCTGTATGATGATTTGACATGCTTTAAATGGCTTACTGCAGCGAAAACTCAAGGTTACATCATGGTTGATGGAATCACTTAATACCTGAGGCAATACATATCCTACGCCTTGTTTTGCGATGGTTTCATGTGCACGATTTCCTCGTTGTTGTTTTAAGATATCCATGGCAGCGAAATAACCGACATCCGCAGATTCTTGTGATACAAAATCCACGATATCATGAACATGCAGCGCATTGCCACAAGCATAGACATGAGGAACACTAGTTTCATAATATTCATTGACACTGGCACCTTTGGTATGTGCATCCAGCTGAATTCCCATTTGATATCCCAATTCATTTTCAGGTATCAATCCAACCGATAATAACAACGTATCGACATCAAAGGTTTTTTCTGTACCTGAGATAGGCTGTTTATGTTCATCCACCTGGGCAATGGTGACACCTTCTACATGGTTTGTGCCTTTAATATCCACAACTGTATGAGAAAGATATAAAGGAATATTGAAATCATGCAGGCATTGTACGATATTTCTAGTTAATCCATTGCTGTAAGGCATTAATTCTGCGACACCTTCCACTTTTGCTCCTTCAAGACTCATTCTTCTGGCCATAATCAAGCCAATATCTCCACTGCCAAGGATAAACACTTTTTTCCCTACTAAAATATTTTCAAGATTTAAAAACCGCTGGGCACTGCCGGCTGTATATACACCAGGAATCCGCTTGCCAGGTATGGATATCGCTCCACGATTTCGTTCGTAACAACCACTGGCAAAAATAATGGTTTTTCCACTTATACTCTGATAGCCTTCTTGTTCATTGACATAAGTTACTATACGCTCTTCATTCACAGATACCACTGTTGTATTTAATTTATATTCAATTTTCATAGCGTCTACTTTTTCTTTATACGTTTGCGCATATAATGGACCGCTCATTTCTTCATGGAAAATCTGAAGGCCAAAGCCATTATGGATACACTGTTGAAGGATACCTCCCAGCTCTTCGCTGCGTTCTAAAATCAATATTTTGCGAATACCCTGCGCTTTAGCAGATACTGCTGCACTCATGCCAGCACTTCCACCGCCGATAATGATCATATCATATGTTTTCATTATTTGCTTACCCCCTTATTTGTCATAAAATAACTGGTTTTATCATAACGAACCTCCGCTAATGGGATATGCAGTTCTCTAGCCAGAATCTTTGCGACTTCTATTTCACAAAAACCACCCTGGCATTTTCCCATTCCTGGTCGAATGCGTTTTTTTATTTCTTTAATTGTACGTGCACCACATGGCTCATGGATACAATCCACTACCTCCTGTTCGCTGATATTCTCACAACGGCAGATAATATGTCCAAAAGCTGATTGTTTTTTGATACGTTCTGCTTTTTGCTGGGAAGAAAGATCTTTCATTGGAGTAATACGTTTATAATGACGATATAATTCTTTTTGTTTCAGCACATGCTGTGGTAAAATCAATTGTTCAATGACATAAGCACTGATGGCAGGTGCACTGGCAAGACCTGGTGAATCGATACATCCCAGGTGAATAAAATTTTGAGATATCGGAGATGCCTGAATAAAGAAATCATTATGATTGCCACATGGTCGAAGTCCTGCATAGCTGTGTATAATTTCTCCATATGGAATATTTGTCACGGTTTTTTGCAGTTTTTCTCTAACTTCTTTCAGTCCTTGTGCACTTGTGCCATTATCTTGCTCCTCTAATATTTCACTGTTTGGGCCAAGCAGAATGTTGCCATGACAGGTTGGTACACATAATACCCCTTTTCCTGCTTTACCAGGTACTGGATATAAGACATGCTTCACAAAATCAGTCGCATGTTTGCTTAAGATAAAATATTGTCCACGCTTTGGAGTAATGTCAAATAATGAGGTATCTTCTATCATGTTCATAATCTTAGCACTGCCAAGTCCTGCGGCATTGATGACGATATCCGCATCATAGTGTGCTTTGTCTGTGATGACATGAAACTGTTTCCCATTACGTTTGATATCCACCACATTTTCTTCCAGCTTTAAAGACAATCCATTACATACAGCTTCCTGTATCAGAGTAAGTCCCATCTCCCATGGTGTAATGATTGCGGTATCAGGTACAGATAAAGCTTTTGTAATCTGCGCACTGATATTCGGTTCTTTTTCAAGCAGTTCATCCCTTGTGAGCCATTCCATGTGGATTCCTCGTTTTGTTCCTCTTTCATATAATATAGAAAGCGTTTCTTCTTCCTCTTCACCAGCTGCGACAACATAGGCACCTATACGCTTGTAGTCAACATTCAATTGTTCACATATTGCAGGATACATATCCGCACCTTTTTTATTCAATAGAGCCTTTAATGTATGTTCTTCAGGATCATATCCTGCATGAATAATTGCACTGTTTGCACTAGATACCTCATCACAAACATCACTCTCACGTTCAATCAATGTGATATCCACATCATATCGTGATAAATCATGTGCCAAAAAACATCCAATAATGCCTCCACCGATAATAACAATCTTCATAGTATTCCTTCCTTTCATCATAAAAAGCGAGCTAAAAACATAAAACATGTTTTGATAACTCGCTTTCTCTATCACAGATTAACTTTTACACCTCTAGTATAACACTCTCATCGCTAAGATGTAAACTGACTATTAAAAAGTGTATAATAGGCACCTTGTTTTTTCATTAATTCCTCATGATTTCCAGTTTCTATAATATCTCCATGCTCCATAACCAGAATCTTATCCGCATCTAATATCGTAGATAAACGATGTGCAATCACAAAACTGGTCTTGCCCTCCATCAATAATTCCATTGCCTGATTCACATGTTGTTCACTCATGGTATCCATATTGCTGGTTGCTTCATCTAATATCAAAATTTTAGGATTCATCAATAAAACACGGGTAAGTGACAATAACTGTTTTTGACCGGATGATAAATGATTAGAATTGGTATGCAGAACGGTATCATATCCTTGCGTAAAACGACGGATGAATTCATGTGCACCACTTTTTTTGGCTGCGGCTATAATTTCTTCATCACTGGCTTCTGGTTTTCCATAAGCGATATTGTCACGAATGGTTCCCTCAAACAGATAGGTATCCTGTAATACGACACCAAAACTGCGTCTTAAATCATCCTTTGACATTTGTTCGATATCAACGCCATCCACATATATATGACCTTGATTAATTTCATAGAACCGCAATAATAAATTAACCAAAGTTGTTTTTCCAGCACCGGTTTTCCCTACGATTGCGACTTTTTCACCCGCTGGTATACATAAATTAATATCCTTCATTAAAAGCTTATGTTTATCATATCCAAAGCTGACGTGAGAAAATTCAATGCTTCCTTTTGTTGGTGTAAAAAAAGTCGTTCCACTGTCACGTTCTTCTTCCATATCTAAAATCGTAAAGATGCGTCGTGCACTTGCCATCGCTGTCTGTAACTGTGTCATGACACCTGTGATTTCCGTGAATGGTTTAGAAAATAAATTGGCATACATCAAAAAGCTGGATATGTTTCCAATGGTAATCATGGATTGAAGTGCTAAGAATGCTCCCGCTGCTCCTGTTAATGCATAAGTAAAATTTGTCACAAAACGGGTACTTGGATTTGCCAGAGAACCATAAAATTGAGATTTTACACCGGCTTCATATAATGTTTGATTCATTTCCTGAAACGTATGGTTGGCAGATTCTTCATAATGATATGCTTTGATTGTTTTCATACCTGATAGCATTTCTTCACTAAAGCCATTCAAAGAACCAAGCGCATTTGCATTTTTGCGAAAATATTGTTGAGAACGTTTGGTAATAAAACTTGCCACAATATAAGTAAACGGTGCGGATAATATGACAATGATACTCATAATCCAATTGATGTTGATCATGAATACGATTGCTAAAACAATCGTTGTTACTCCACTCATCATGGTAGATAGGCCCTGTAAAAAGCCATCACTGATATAATCAATATCGTTGACAAAGCGGGAAATTAAATCTCCGCGAGGATTTGTATCATAAAAAGATATTGGTAAATGGGAAAGTTTTTCATATAGCTGTTTTCTTAATACACAACTGCTGGAAAAAGCAATCTTATTAGAGAAATACATCATTCCCCATTGGAATAAAGAATAGAGAAGATACACAACAACTAAATAACACAATAATTGAAAAGTTGTGGACAAAGGCTTTGAAGTAATCGCATCTAAGATATCTCCAATTAGTAAGGGCGCATATACGTTTAATGCGACAGATAAAATTGCACAGGCTAATGCCAGCAACAGATATAATTTAAACTGAAACAGGAAACGAAGTAGCTGTTTCATCACTTGTTTACCACTCATGCAATACCCCTTTCTACATGCTGACTCTCACAGATGGAATGATAGATTTCACATGTATCATATAATACTTTATGTGGCGCAAAGCCTGCCATCTCTCCATTATCTAACACGATAATACGATCACATGACGCAAGTGTACTAACTCGCTGAGATATCATGATTCTGCTCATCTGTGTATCCATCGCTTTCAGGGCTTTTCGCAAAGCCGCATCACTCTTGAAATCAAGTGCACTGCTGGCATCATCTAAAATCAATAGATCTGGCTTACGCAGAATGGCTCTGGCGATACATAAGCGCTGCTTTTGTCCACCAGACAAATTTGCTCCCCCACGTTCGATTTTGGTATGCATTCCTTTCGGCAGCTCATCCACAAACTCTTTAGCTTGAGAAATGCTTAATGCCTGTTCAATATCTGCTTTGGATACATTAGATAATCCAAAGCAGATATTTTCTTCAATGGTACCAGAGAATAACTCATTTACCTGTGGCACAAGCACGACATGGGATAATAGATCAGATGATCTCAGTGTAGTAATATCCTGTCCATATAATAAAATCCTGCCTTCTGTAGGCACATAAAAATGACATAATAAAGAAATCAAAGTAGTTTTACCAGCACCGGTTCCACCGATGATCCCTATACTTTCTCCTTTTCGAATAGAAAAGGACAGATCACTTAATGCAGCATCCCCTTTTCCATAAGAAAAAGATACATGATCAAAACATACAATTGGCTCATCCTTTTCCTGAAGAGAAGCATTTCCGCAAACCAGACCTGGTGAATAACGCAAGACTTCACTTACACGTTTGCCACTGGCGAATGCTTTGGTAAATATGACGATCAGATTACTAATAGCAATCAATGCTAATAAGATACTGGAAGCATAATTGATAAATGCAACAATTGTTCCAGGCTGTAAATCACCTATTTGTATTTTTAAAATTCCCTGATACATTAAAATCACAACCGCACCATTTACAACAATTGCCGTACTTGGATTCAATAAGGCAGAAAGACGTGCTACCTTCATCATCTGTACCTGTAGTTCATCTACATTTTCTTGAAATCGCTTTTGTTCCCGTTTCTTAGAAACAAAGGTACGAATCACACGGATGCCCGCAAAATTATCATCAAGAATAGAAGAAAATTTATCCAGCAGCTTTTGATATTGTTGATACATTGGTGTCGTAAACCGTATAAACACATAAAGAATCAGGATAATAAAAGGTACACTCGCAATTAAAATCCATGCTAAACGCATATCCAGAAACATTGCCATAATAATCGCCCCAATACAAATAAAGGGAGAGCGAACCACTAAACGAATCAACATCGCAACGGCAACCTGCAGTTGATTCACATCATTACTCAGTCGATTGACTAATGTAGGTGTTCCAAAGTAATCTAAATCCTGATAAGAAAATGCAGTAATATGTGAGAACAATGCATTTCTTAAATCTGTGCCAAAGCCTTGTGATGCTTTTGCGGCTTGATATTGGCAGGTAATAGAAAAACCAAAACCAATCATAACCATAAAAATCATGATAAAGCTATAACGATATACCAGTTGTTGATCCTGTGCCATGATTCCATCATTGATCATATAGGCCATAAGTGTTGGCAGAAGCAGTTCTAATATGGCTTCCATCAACTTACAAAATGGCCCAATGATGCATTGTTTTCGATATGGTTTTAAATATTTTAACAATTCTTTCATTTTCATCATCCTTTTCGCCTTTATTATTATACCCAAGGGGTTGATATATGTATAATATTGGTTTAATATTTAAAATATATAAAAAAAGTATGGTGATAAAAATGGATATTAAACAGTTACAATATTTCCTCACGATTTGTGAGGAAGGACAGATCACAGCAGCAGCAAGACGTTTACATATGGCACAGCCTCCCCTTTCTTATCAATTAAAGATGTTGGAAGAAGAACTTGGTGTAGCGTTGGTACTGCGTGGCAAGCATCATATACAATTAACAGATGCCGGAGAGTTATTAAGAGAAAAAGCCGAACAGATTTGCCGGCTTTGTGAGGATACAAAAAAAGAGGTACAGGATGCGAAAACACAAGTTGCCCATGAGCTTCGTATTGGCATTGTATCAAGTTCCCATCATGCGTTTTTGGAAAATGGCATTCGTAAATTCCATGAAGATTTCCCTAAGGTTTCTTTTGTGTTAAAAGAAGGAAATACTTTTCAGATTCTGGAGCTATTAGAGAAAGGCCTGATTGAAATCGGCGTTGTCCGCACGCCATATCCACAAAAAAATATAAAAGCAATTCCCTTTTGGGAAGAAGGAATGGTGGCAGTATGTGATAAAAGCCAATGTTTATCAAAAGATAATCGTTTAAAACTGCAGGATTTAACTAATGTCCCATTAATATATTATGAGCGCTATGCTTCCTTATTGGAGGATTGTTTTCTTCAATCTGGTCTGTTGCCTACATGTTTTTGTATTAATCAGGATGCCAGAACTTCCCTGTTATGGGCAAAAGCAGGATTAGGTGTTGCGATTGTTCCTAAAAGCGCAATTGCTCTTATCGAACATGAAAATTTAAAAATCTATGATATTGACCATCCACGTTTAACCACTTCCATTCATATTATTTGTATGAAGGATCGATATCTTTCAGAAACTGCACAGACTTTTATCGATTATTATAAATGAAATCTGCGAATATGCAGATTTTTATTTTATTCCATATAATGTATATAGAAACGAGCCTTTCTAATCACAGCAAGGGGAAGGAAACCTTATACCTATCAAATCCTGAGGCACGTTTTTTTTGTCTGGGTAGACGTTCTATATACTCGCCCCCGCCAATTGGAGGCATACCCATGAACTTAAAAACCGTTAGGTCTTATCCCAGTTCCTTAAACCGCAGCCTGAGGACGTTTGAGTCCCCCGCATATAGAAAAAAACCTATCTCTTACGAAATAGGTTTCACGTTCCAAATGGTGGTCCCGGTCGGAATCGAACCAACGACACAAGGATTTTCAGTCCTTTGCTCTACCGACTGAGCTACGGGACCATTTGGTTGCGGGGGAAGGATTTGAACCAACGACCTCCGGGTTATGAGCCCGACGAGCTACCAGGCTGCTCTACCCCGCGATAAATGAGCAATAAATTTTAAACGCCTTAAACTTTTTGGCGGAGGAACTGGGATTCGAACCCAGGCGCCAGTTTCCCGACCTACCGGTTTTCAAGACCGGACCCTTCAACCACTTGGGTATTCCTCCAATTTTGTTATGAAATTGGTGGACCCTGTAGGACTCGAACCTACGACCCACCGGTTATGAGCCGGATGCTCTGACCAACTGAGCTAAGGGTCCAAATTAGTCAATTGGTGGCGGGGGCGAGACTCGAACTCGCGACCTTCCGGGTATGAACCGGATGCTCTAGCCAACTAAGCTACCCAGCCAAAAATATCATGGTCGGGATGACAGGATTTGAACCTGCGACCCCTTGATCCCAAATCAAGTGCACTACCAAGCTGTGCTACATCCCGATATTTTATGGCGCGCCCAGTAGGAATCGAACCCGCAACCTTTTGATCCGTAGTCAAACGCTCTATCCAGTTGAGCTATGGGCGCATATTTTTTTCTTTAGCACTGTTTGCCTCAGTGCCCTAATATAATACCAAACATATCCATAAGTGTCAACAACTTTTTTCGATTTTTTTTACTTTTTTTGAAGAAATTTTATTAACACCTTTTTCCCCCTTTAAATAAGGCCTAAATAAGGAGCACAACTAAATGTGCTCCTGGTTTTGTTTTCGATCTTTTGTAGCCTTTATGACCTTTTGCCTTGAAAATTCCTCACGTTCCTTCTCTTCCAAAGCATCACTAATAAACTTAATGTTACCTTCAAATTCCGGAATAACGATATTCTTCAAAGCATTTGCACGCTTCTGCGCCTTACGAATCGCATTGGCAAGACGATACACACTGTTCTCTACTTCCGCCAGTATAACAGTCATTTCTTTTACCTTATAAAAACACTTATACGCATAATCCAGTTTTGAATTGGCATGCTCCAATCCATAAGTTAATTCCAGACTCTGCTTATCATAATGAATTTTAGGTATCTCCACGCCCATTACACTACGATAGCTCACATGAACACCTGTATCAACAGGTACAGCCTCTACCAAGTCACTAATAACACCCAATGACATATTCGCCTGCTGTAGCGCATAATAAGCCTTCTGGTACGTGATTGTAATTTCATCACGTAATAATCTTACACTATCTAATAAGCTCATCATTTCTCTTGTCAATATATTACGCTTACGATCCATCAGTTCATAGCCCATTTGTGCCAGCTGATTAGATTTCTTTGTCGCAATCAGATTTCCTTTTGTAGGAAACACCTGTTTATTTGCCATAACTATTCACCTGGATTCGCTAATTCTTTGATAATCGGTCCGGCTTTGATTTGAAAACGCTGAACAGCACGTTCATGGTCATAATACTGATCAAGGACTTCATTATCTACACGATCCAATTCACCACGTGGAAGAACGCTTAGTAAATCCCATCCAAGATCCAGTGTTTCTTCAATTGTTCTGTTTACATCAAATCCTTGATTTAAGAAATACTCTTCAAATAATGTTCCAAAAGACATATATTGTTTATCAACATCACTTAATTCATCCTCACCAATAACACTGGCTAGACTTCTGGCATCCTGCACTTTCGCATATGCCGCAAACAACTGGTTACTGACATCAGAATGGTCTTTTCTTGTATATCCTTCACCAATACCATCTTTCATTAAACGTGAAAGGGATGGAAGTACTCCAACTGGTGGATAAACACCCATTTGATTCAAATTACGATCTAATACAATCTGTCCTTCTGTAATATAACCGGTAAGGTCAGGAATTGGATGTGTAATATCATCATTTGGCATGGTTAGAATAGGAATCTGTGTCACAGAGCCATTCGCCCCTTTGACAATACCTGCTCTTTCATATAAGGAAGCAAGGTCAGAATATAAATAGCCAGGATATCCTTTACGACCTGGAATTTCACCTTTACTACTTGAGAATTCACGTAGTGCCTCACAATAGGATGTGATATCCGTCAAAATAACCAATACATGCATATCATGTTCATATGCTAAATATTCTGCGGCAGTTAAAGCACAACGTGGTGTTAATGTACGTTCAATGATAGGGTCATTGGATAAATTGATAAACATAACAACTTTCTCCATAACGCCTGCTTCTTCAAAGGAACGTTTAAAATAATCCGCAACGTCATTTTTTACACCCATGGCCGCAAATACGATACAGAAATTTTTGCCATCTCCATCAGAAATCTTAGCCTGTTTTACCAGCTGTACTGCCAAGTCGTTATGAGGCATACCTGATCCTGAGAAAATAGGAAGTTTCTGTCCACGAATCAATGTCGTCAATGCATCAATACTGGAGATACCGGTATTGATATAGTTACGGGGATATACACGGGAAACCGGATTTAATGGCTGTCCATTGATATCTGCACTTTTTTCAGCATAGATTTCACCTAATCCATCAATTGGTTTTCCACTGCCGTTAAATACACGGCCTAATAATTCTTTTGATAAAGGAAGCTCCATTGGCTTTCCTGTAAATTTTGTTTTTGTATTTTTTAAGCTTAATCCATTAGTACCTTCAAACACCTGAATTGCGGCACGTTTGCCATCCAGCTGTACAACTCTTCCCAAACGTGTGGAACCATCTCCACATTTTATTTCCACCATTTCTTCATAGCTGGCGTTTTCTACGTTGTCTAGGAAAACCAAAGGCCCATTGATTTCACTCAATCCTAAATATTGAAGACTCATATAAGCACTCCTCCTTCTTACGCATTCAAACTTTCGTTCACAGCTTTATCGATCATAGGGAAATAATCATCAAATGCTTCGATATGGTCGTTTGGCACATCATATTTCATCTTCGTGACATTATCAAAGATACCAGAAGCAATAATCTGACTCAATGATTTTCCTTCACTGACGATTTCTTTACAACGTTTATATAAATATAGGATAACATCCATCATTTTCAACTGTTTTTCCAATGGTACATACGTATCATCTTTATGGAATGCATTTTGTTGCAGGTATCCTACACGAATGACTTTACAGATTTCAATAACCAATTTTTGATCTTCCGGCAATACATCACTACCAATCAATTTTACAATTTCCATCAATTTTGCTTCTTCAGCCAACAGACTCATCAGCTCCTGACGATTACGCAAGAAACGAATATCTACATTTTTGTTATACCATTTGGTTAAATCACCAACATATTCTGAATAGCTTTCTGTCCAGTTGATCGCAAAGTAGTGTCTTGCATAAGCCAGTGATTTATCTAATGCCCAGAAACATCTTACAAATCGTTTTGTATTCTGGGTAACTGGTTCTGAGAAGTCATTTCCCTGTGGAGATACGGCACCAATGATAGATACACTGCCTTCCTGACCATTTAATGTTTCCATATATCCAGCACGTTCATAGAATTGTGAAATTCTTGATGGCAGATATGCTGGGAACCCTTCTTCTGCAGGCATTTCTTCCAAACGTCCACTGATTTCTCGAAGTGCTTCTGCCCAACGAGAAGTAGAATCGGCCATGATTGCGACATGATAACCCATATCACGATAATATTCTGCAAGTGTTAAACCTGTATAAATACTAGCTTCACGAGCAGCTACTGGCATGTTTGACGTATTGGCAATTAACACCGTACGATCAGTCAAAGGACGATTACTCTTTGGGTCAATCAGTTCTGAGAATTCTTCCAGAACCTGTGTCATTTCGTTACCACGTTCTCCACAACCTACATATACGATGATATCGGCATCACACCATTTGGCAAGCTGATGCTGCGTCATGGTTTTTCCTGTACCAAAACCTCCAGGTATAGCAGCTGTTCCACCTTTTGCGATTGGAAACAGTGTATCAAAAATACGCTGTCCAGTAATCAATGGAACACTAATTGGCAAACGCTGAGCGACAGGTCTTGCCTGTTTGATTGGCCATTTCTGACATAATGTCAGTGTATGAATTTCATCTTTATCATCTTTTACCTTGATAATTTCATGATTGATATTGTAGCTTCCATCACTTACAACTTCAACTACTTCACCATACAGCGTTGGTGGAATCATACAGCGGTGTTCAATCAAATCCGTTTCTGGCAAAGTCGCAAAAATCTGGCCAGGCACGACTTGATCTCCTACTTTTACTTTCACACTGACATTCCATAATGCTTCTTCATCTAATGGTGCTACATTGCTTCCGGTCGCAATAAATGCGCCGGATTCTTTTGCTATTTCTTTTAATGGACGTTCAATTCCATCAAATATATTTCTTAAAATACCAGGTCCCAGTGTTACGGAAATTGGACTTCCTGTTGGTTCTACAGGTTCACCAGGCTTTAATGAAGTCGTAGATTCATATACCTGAATCGTTGTGACTTCTTTACTGATGCTGATGACCTCTCCCATCAGTTTCTTATCTCCGACAAACACTTTCTCCATCATAGAGAAATCTGTTGCATTTCTTACCTTTACAACTGGACCGTTTATGGAATAAATTACATTTTCACTCACATTATCACCTCTAGCGCATGGAATCCACGCATCATTTGGATTATTTAATAAACAATCCAGAATTTGTATAGAACCATTCTTTCTGTTCTTCAATCGCTGTATCGAAGGTTTCGTCTACGACAATTCCCATCTCAACGCATTCTAAACGAAAACCGCCAAGTACGATATCTGTATCTATCTGTACTTCGCAATCTTTTCCATAGGCCTTCTTGATATCATCCTGATAAGATGCATCTTCTTTACCTATTAAGAAAACAGCATGTGCAAAGTTGTTTTTACCCAGCTCTTGTGCTTTCTTTTTCAGATAATCACGATAATCACCCTGCTTCGTAAACGATTTGATTTTGTCTTTTGCTTCTTTAAACACAAGATCAGCCAGTTCTTTACGCTTGGCCATCAGTTTACGACTGGTTTCTTCATGCGCTTTACTTAAGCGGATTGCATGTTCGCTTTGCAGTTCTTTTAATTCCTGCTCACGAACCATGCCAGCTTCTCTTTGCGCATCAGCTTCTAATCCCTGAAGAGCTTTTTCACGAATATCTGCTATCTCGTCGTCGATCTGCTTGATTTCAATACCGCTAACACGATCGATTTCATCTTTAAAATATTGCTCAAGCTTCATTTTGTCATCTAACATAGCAAACACCTCATAGTTTTACCCCAATTGCTTCACTTACGTATCGATCGATCGTTTCACCAATTTTGGCAGAACCATGACGATCCGGTATTTCCACAATCAACGGTTTTTTCAATTTTAATTTTAATTCAGAAATAACATCTGGGCAAGTCTGAATCAATTTTGTTGTCATTAAAATGATGGCGACATCTTCCATGTGCATCGCTTTTTCCAATTCTTCCAGGACTTCCTGGCGTTCATGTACGACAACTCCTTCGATTCCTGCCAAACGCATTCCCATCTGCGTATCGATATTATCACTGAGCAGGAAAAATCTCATAGGAATTCTCCTTTCTGATTTTATAATTTCATGAAGATAATGAAGATAGAGATCAACAGACCATAAATAGCAACACCTTCACCTAATGCAACGAAGATCATAGATTTACCGAAGTTTTCTTTGTTTTCAGAGAAAGCACCAATAGCAGCAGGAGCTGCAGCAGCTACGGCAATACCAGCACCTAATGCTGATAAACCAGTTGATAATGCAGCAGCGATAAAGCCTAATCCCTGACCAATAGATCCAGCCATCTTATCCGCAACATCTGCAGTTTCTGCAGCATATGCTTTTGTAGCAGAGAAGAATACTGTTCCCAATACTAATGCGAAGAATAAGCAGATATGTGAAACCATACGTACTTTTGCACTCTTTACACTTGTTTTACCTCTAAATACATTGACTAATGGCAATGAGATCAATACTAAAATAATAAATGGTATTAATAATTCTAATGGACTTAACATAATTTGTTCCTCCTGTTTAATTTAGTTCCTTTAATGATTGAAATGCTACACCGTTTCCATTGAAGTAACGTGAGAACATTTCATAAAATTCTAGACGCAGTACCTGAATACCAACGATCATACCTTCCAGACACATAACCAGAATGTTTCCGAAAATTCCAACAAGCAGTCCACCTGCACTACCGACCATTCCCATAATCAAGGTTACGGCCATCATCATTCCGGCATGTGATAAAACGAATCCGCCAACACGCAAATAAGAAATCGTATTGGTGATATAGGATAAGCATACCTCTAGCAGTTCAAAGATACTTTCGATACAGAATGCCCCAAAACCTTCTGGGTACATTGCTTTGTTTTCTAATTTATTTGTGAATGGTTCTTTCATAAAGATCAATACCAATGGAAGAATCAGACAAACAAGTACAAATGGAATTGTGAACAGATTGTTTCCACTTAATAAGGTATAAGCAAGACCACCTACTAAAGATGTGTAGAATACAAGTCCTGCAACACCGTTTTGTGAAAAGAACAGTTCTCCCATATTTTTGTTTTTGATTTGTAGGAAAATATTTACACACATACTGAATATAATCAGAAATGCGCCAATACCAACAGATAAAACCAGAAGAATTGGAATGAATTCACTCGTCATAACTTCAATTGGTTTTTCACTTAATCCAAATACCGTTTGATATACAGGATTCAATAAGGTTTCATTTCCAAATACTGAGCCATAAATAAATCCAAAAATCGTAGAAGAGATTCCAATACGTACGCCTACATCGCCCAGCTGCATGCCTTTATATTTATAGGCTAAATATCCTACCAATATTAGTACAAGCCCCTGGCCAACATCGCCAAACATCATACCAAACAATAAGGTATACGTAACTGCGACAATTGGTGTTGGATCAATTGCTTCATATTCTGGAGTACCATACATCTCTACAAACATTGAGAACGGCCTGGCAAACCACCCATTCTTTAGTTTTGTCGGAGGCGCGAGTCGCTTGTCACTGTGAGCAGGACGCACTTCGATTTCCACCTCCTTCAAGTCTTCAAATGTACGTTTCAGTTTATCCACGTCATCTTCGACTATAAAGCCTGTAATAGAGAATCTTTCTCCCAAACCAACAACATATTTTCTAGCTTCATATGTGTGATTCAAAAAATCTAATTCGCCTTTGATTTCCGCAAAACGTTCTCTGCATTCATCTTTTAATTTCGCAAGCACTTCATTTACATGCTGCAGCTGTTTGTAATCGTTATCGATTTCTTCCTGCAGCGTTTCTTTTGCACGTTCTGGCGTTCCATGAACAAACTCTGGGATACGGATACGTTCAAAGTATAGACTAGAGAAAATGTTATCTACATCTCCTTCATATTTTTCCGTTGTCAGATATACACACCAGCTATAGGTATCATCCTGACTGAAGGATTTAAATACAAATGGACGGTTACGATAATATTGCAGTTTCTCTACACTATCCAAAGGCAGTCGTCCAAAACGAATCTTGATATATTTACATTCAAATAAATCATCAAGATTTAAATCAATGCTTTCGATATTTCTTACCTGTATCAAAGCATCTTTGTTTTCTTGTATTACCGTTTCCAAATCTTTTTGAACAATCGCACCATCCAGATATCTTTTATGGATATCATCGATATATGCTTTGATTTCATCCAGATCATAATCAGGACTTCGCATTTCTTTTTCCGGCACATCTAATTCCATATCGGAAACGACTTCTTTAAAGTGATTCAACACTTCAACGATGGGGTTTTCTTCTACCAGCGTTGTTAATCCATGAACACTGTCCACAAATTTTGTTGCTGGTTCTGGATGAAAGTAATCCAGGTCTACAAATTTCAGAAGCACATCATTCAGGTACTCATTGTCCCCGGTAATATTGATCAGCTTCATCTTTGCAATTGCCATCACACATTCTCCTTTCTAATAAATCAACATCTTGGCGATATCTTCACTATCCACCTGATAGCGAACTCCTTCAATAATGTTGATGATGTTGTCTAATTCCAGTTTCTGCAGATATAAGTAGGAACTGAATACCAACGGTGCACTTTGGGAATAGTATATATTCTTTCTTGCCCGTTTATAACGGTATTTATCCATATACCATTCGATATACAGATGTTTACTGTCATCTGTTTTCAGATGATACCAGCAATTTTCCAGTTTCTTTAGGAAACCTTTTGTTGTTGGCTCAGCCAGTAATTCTTCTACCTGACTCGCACTAATGTGATCATATACAGGAAATAAAGAATCACGGATAATGTCTTCTCGTGCATGGAAGTAACGTTTAAAACGATATATCTTCGTTAAATTAGATAACTCCACATCTACACTAAAAAACTCTTTTACTTCTTTTTTGGTTTTACCCTTCATGACATGATCAATTACATCAAACACATGTCCATAGTACCATTTGTTTAATGCAGTTTCACACGCCGTATAGGCGATCTCGCCTTCTTTTCCTTTGGCGACACGATAAGGCAGCAAAACATTGTAATACATTGTCTTTTTCAGTACATCCAACAACTCATCATACGTATGGACATTTCCAAGACGCAATAAATCAAAACTCGTATATCCTTTTAAGAAAATTGGAAGTTCTGCGATTGCATCCTCATATTCTTCACTGATCAGAACACGGATACGCTGAAGGATCAAATCCATCTCAATTTGTTGCATATGCAACTGATAGTAATCCTTGTATGATGATTCTGCATAACGATACAGCTTCATTGTTTGTCTGAATCCATCACGTCGTAACATAGATTCCAGCTGACCTCGATGAATGTTGTTTTCACGTACATCTTTCAAGGCATCTGCATATTGTGTTTCATTCTTCAGATAACCTGCGATTTCTGAAACACTGCGTTTATGAAGCAGCTCGTTATAATCTTCTTCATTCAGTTGTTTGCCATGCATACTTTTTGCTTTGGAGACAATGACACCTGTTGCCATATTCATAAGGTCTCACCTCCTTGATGATACTGCCGGGCTACGAATTTAAGCAATGCTCTACAATTCTTTCCACCCATGTTTCCCTGTTTGTGTCATACTTCTGCTGCAGGTCCAAAAGTGCTTCCTTAAACAAAGATTCTTCCTGTTCAATTGATTTTGCAAGTTCTTTGTCCATTTCGGCTCGCTTTTCCAAGATACAGCGTTTTGTTTCTTCCTGATACTTGGCTTTGATCTCATCTTTTTGTTCCTGTATCAGATCTTGGACGCTGTTTTTTTCCTGCTTTTTCAATGCGACATTGTTTCTAGCCTTTTTATCTGCCTCTACAATATTTCTGATTAGCTCTTCCAAAAAACGATACCTCCTTTGCCTTTATTATAGCACTGTTCGGTTTATGGTGTTACCTAAAACCTTTTAAAAGTATAAACCTTTTACATATGGCTTGCAAGCAAAATATATAATTATTTTCGCATTTATTAACCTAGGTTAAATTTTAGAATTTTTTTCTTTTTTGAGATATAAAAAAAGTTGCAAAAGCCTTTATTAAAGGGCTTTCACAACTTTTACCTTGCTTAAGAAGCACGGCTTTCTTTTTTACTTTCTCCAAAGATCTGATGAGATTTTTTCTCCAGTTCTTCCGTTTCGCTGTAATCATCAACAAGATCACTTTCTGTATAAACATCAGGATCATTTGCACGATCAGCAAATGCGAATTTCAACAATACTGGCGTAACCACAGTAGTCAATACAACCATGATGATGATTGGTCCAAAGAAATCTGGATTCATTAGTCCCACTGCCATACCTTTGCTGGCAACAATCAATGCGACCTCACCACGGGAAATCATACCAATACCAATACGTAAACTCTGAATATTTTCATAATGGCAGATTTTCGCACCTAGACCACATCCAATAATTTTGGTTAGAATTGCGATAATCATCAATAAAACAGAGAAGATCACAATACTGCTTGTCATTTCAGGCAATACGACCTTTAAACCAATACTTGCGAAGAATACTGGTGAAATCAACAAGTAAGACAATGTTTCAATACGCATTGTCACATAGGTTGCTTTGCTTGTACCTGAGATAATCAAACCGGCAATAAAGGCACCTGTGATATCTGCGACACCAAAGAATTCTTCTGCACAATAGGCAAACAATAAACAGAAGGCAAATGAGATGATAGAGAATCTTCTTCTCACCTTATCATCACGATCAAACCATTTTTCAATCAGTTTTCTTGCGATCAGTCCAATAATGACACTACATACAAAGAAGGCAACGATCTTCATCAATACAACGGCAAGATTTACACTTGTATCCGCCATACCTGTAATAATGGTTAATGCAACAATACCTAAAATATCATCAATTAAGGCAGCTCCTAAAATGGCATTACCACTAGGTGTGCTTAATTTACCCATTTCTTTCAATGTTTCTACACTGATACTAACGGATGTTGCTGTTAAAATAACGCCAATGAACATGTTTTGTAAGAATGCATTATCGCCTGTGTTATAGAAACTTGCCAGGAAATATCCCGCCACAAGAGGCACCAATACCCCAATCAAGGCGATCACAAAACTGCTCTTTCCACTTTTCTTCAATTCACTGATATCTGTTTCCAGACCTGCCGAGAACATCAATACGATGACACCGATTTCCGCTATCTGATCGGTAAAGGCAGATTCGTGAACGAAGTCCAATACTGCTGGTCCTAAGATAATTCCAGCCACCAATGCTCCAACGACCTGTGGCATTTCAATCTTTCTGGTCAATAAACCAAAAAACTTTGTGCTCAACAGAATCAATGCAACATCTAATAAATATCTGTAAGATTCCATGCTATACTCCACTCTCTTTCAACTTAGCCTTGATTATTATACATCGCTTTTTTGAAAATGCAATTCTTTTTGTGAAAAAAATCGAATTTTTCACTATACTATTTTTGCATAACATCTAAAAATATCGATATAATGCTACATCTTCGAGTGTAAACGTTTTTTGATCTAATTGTTTTATAGATGGATAATCCTTTGTAAAGTGAAAGCTTACCTGATATGCGCATAATGCCTGATAAGTAATGACATCCTTTTTCCCGCCATATTTTACATCTCCTAACAATGGATGCTTTAAATACGCCATGACTGCACGTATCTGATGGCTCTTCCCTGTCAATAATGAAACCTCCACAAGACTTTTTCCATCTTTTTCTTTTAAGACACGATACCCTGTTTCAATACGTTGATAGCCTTCTTTCGCATAAGGTATGATATCTGCTTTGTTATGCTCCATCTTTTTATGATATAACACCAGATGATCCTGTTTTTTCTTTAAACTGCCTTCCACAATACATAAATATCGTTTATCTAGCTCTCTTTCACGTATTACCTCATTCATCTGGCGCAGCGCTTCACTGGTTTTAGCACAGATGACGATTCCTTGAGTATTGCGATCGATGCGATGACATAAGGCAGGCGCAAAGCTTTGTTCCTTATCAGGATCATACTCCCCTTTTCTATATAAATAATGCAAAAGACGATCTGCTAGATTATCCTGCAGTTGACTGGTATCACTGTGTGCAAGCAAGCCAACCGGCTTATTCACAATGATAAGGGCTTCATCTTCATATATAACATCTAAGTCTGATGGCAGCTTGGTAAACGCCCGCTCTTTTTTTGACTCAAAAAATTCCTCTGGGATAAAACACTGCATCACATCTCCCTCTTGCAGCCGCTGGGATATTTCACAACGTTTCCGATTCACTTTGATTTTCTTATTTCTTATATATTTATACATCAGACTTTTTGGCATATCTTTCATTGTTTTCATGATAAATTTATCTACACGCTGATCTGCATCATTTTTTCCGATAACGATTTCTCTCATTTATACCACTCACTTTCCCAAGTACCTTAAAAGTATACCACAAAACTTACCATATGCTTTTGTTTCTTACGAATTCCTTATCTCCTCTTTGTTTTTTTCTTTAAATCATATACAATGTAGGAAGTGTGAAAGGGTGTCGCTCATGTATCAAATACAATTGTCTGTTAGAAATCTGGTGGAGGCGCTATATCTTGGTGGTGATTTAGTGTCTACATCACAAAGTATGGAACGTGCCAATTTAGGAGCCAGGATTCATCGACAGATCCAGTCAAAATATGGAGAACATTATCAAAGTGAAGTCTATTTAAAAATCACAAGTGAACTGGAAGATTTCTGTTTTACCATCGATGGACGTGCCGATGGCATCTGTATAGATGATGACAAGGTATTGATTGATGAAATCAAAACCACCTATGTGCCTTATGATGAAATCGATGAATCACATTTTGTCCACTTTGCGCAAGCCTATATTTATGCTTATATCTATGCACTTGATTATGATATCAAAGAGCTGGATGTACAGATCACATATTATCAATTAGAAATCAATGAAGTGAAATGCTTCCTGCATCATAAGACTTTTGATGAACTGGAAAGCTTTTATTTTGATACCCTTAAACAGTATTTAAAATGGGCGAACCTGAAAAAAGATGTGATAGAAACATCACAAGCTTCCTTAAAGCAGTTACATTTCCCCTTTTCTGATTATCGCAAAGGACAGCGCCAGTTTGCTGTTGCGGTATACAAAACCATTCTAGATAAAGATATCCTGTTTGCACAGGCGCCCACCGGTATAGGAAAAACGATTTCTACCTTATTTCCAGCATTAAAAGCCATCGGAGAAAAGAAATGTGAAAAGATATTTTACCTATGTGCCAAAAATATAACCGCATCTGTGGCTTATGATACCATCTCCTTGATTTATGATCAGGGTGTTCGCTTTAAAACCGTTGCCATCACCGCAAAGGATAAAATCTGTTTTTTAGAAGAACGCAATTGTGATTCTAAACACTGTCCATATGCGAAGGGATATTTTGATCGCTGTCAAGATGCATTATATGAACTAGTGTCACAAAATGATTTTATTGAAAAGGATATTGTGTGCAATGTTGCACAGGACCATATGGTCTGTCCATTTGAATTAAGTCTGGATGCTTCTTTATATGCGGATGTGATCGTATGTGATTATAATTATGTTTTTGATCCAAGGGTTTATTTAAAACGTTTCTTTACAGAAAAAGGAAATTATGTTTTTTTGGTCGATGAGGCACATAATCTTGTGGAGCGTGCAAGAGAAATGTATAGTGCTTCCTTATATTTATCTAATTTTGAAGATGCGAAAAAGCTGTTGCCAAAAGATCGTAAACTGGTATATAACAGTATACAAAATATCATCCGGCTCTTAAAGAAAATACGCAAAAGCTGTGAAGAAGAAGATAATTTCCAATATTATCCGGTTCTGGATGAAACCTTATTATCCACGATCAGTAACTTTTGTGAGCATCTGGATGCATATTTTCAAAGTGAACATGATGAACAACATGATGATACGTTAAAACAATTATATTTTGATTGTATCAATTTTGGGAAAATCGCTGATTTCTTTGATGAACACTTTGTTTATTATATCGCAGTGGAAGGCAAGGACTGCATGGTGAAACAGTTTTGTATGAACCCAGTCCATCCAATATCTGATATATTAAAGAAAGGGCGTTCTACGATTTTCTTTAGTGCTACCTTATCTCCCATCGATTACTATTTAACTTTATTGGGTGGTGATGAAAACACCAAACGATTATCACTGCCCTCTCCATTTGATGCGAAGAATTGTTGTTGTATGATCGCCAATCAGATTTCAACCAAATATGCCAAACGGCAAGCCTCTTTGCCAGCGCTTGTTTCCATGATTTATGCCAGTGTATCTATGAAAGCCGGCAACTATATTGTATTTGCGCCAAGTTATGCCTATATGCATCAGATCTATGAGGCTTTTGTGAAATGTTATCCCCATATCAAAACAACCCTACAGGCACAAAATATGAGTGAAAAAATGAAAGAAGAATTTTTATCTTCCTTTGATCAAAGTGATTCCCTGCATGTTTATTTCTGTGTCATTGGTGGTATGTTTTCTGAAGGAATCGATTTGAAACAGGAACGTTTGATTGGTGCGATCATCGTAGGTGTTGGCCTTGCGCAAATCAATCCCCAACAGGATTTGATCATGCACCATTTTGATGAAATCAATCACATGGGATTTTCTTATGCCTATCAATTTCCCGGCATGAACAAGGTCTTACAATCAGCTGGCAGAGTCATTCGTTCTAGTGCTGATAAAGGTATGATTTTATTGATTGATGAACGTTATACAACCAATCGCTATTTATCCTTATTGCCACCACATTACCGTCATTTTAAAACCGTATCTAGGCCAGAAGATGCGATGCATATCTTACAAGATTTTTGGAGGTCCACATGAAATATCATAAATCAATTCCCATCGTTTTTCTTAGCCTGTCTATGCTTTTTATAGGATATTATGCCCTGTTATCCATCAGTTATGGAATCAATGGCATTACCTTTTCCTGGACATGGCTTTGTATGGGCATCCTGTTATTCGGGATTGCTATCTTTGAAATAATCAAAAAGCGCCATCTGTTATCGTATTTTCCTAAAGTTCTTCGTATCCTGTTTATTATCTTTATGGTAACTTCCCTTGGTATATTCACAATCAAGGTGGGGGCGATTGTAAAGTGTGGTCAGCATGTATCCAAAACCCAGTATGATACAGTGATTGTATTGGGTGCTCAGTTAAAAGGCGAACAGATATCACGTTTACTGCGCTATCGTTTGGAAGCAGCTTTAAAATTCCATGAACAATATCCAAATGCGACCATCATTGTCAGTGGAGGCCAGGGGCCATTAGAATCACGAAGTGAAGCAAGCGCCATGAAGGCATGGCTGATACAGCATGGTATTGAAGAATCACAGATTCTTATGGAAGATCAAAGCCGTAATACAAATGAAAACTTTGCGTTTAGTAAAAAGCTGTTAAAAAAAGACACTCCAGTGAGTGTCATATCCAATGATTTCCACATGTATCGTGCCAATGTACTGTGTAAACAAAATGGCATGCAATGTGCATTATACCCTGCGAAAAGTGATTTTGATTTATCTTTTAATTTCTATTTCCGTGAATTCTTTGGTGTGATCAAAGATCAATATCTAACAAAACTGCAGTAGCCATTCCTGGGCTTGTTTCATCGTATCTACGCTTGGACACCCGGTATTCTGCAGTTTTTCTTTATGTTCATGACCATCCGCAATCAACAGACAATGACATCCTGCATTTGCTGCGACTTCACTATCATGTACACTATCACCGATAAAGATGGTTTCTGCTTTACATAAGCCTGCCTTTTCCACAAAGTTCTTTGCTAATTCTGCCTTTGAATGCGCATGAATATTATCTAGTCCCTTGATATCCTCAAAATAAGGAGTGATATCGTATTGTGCCAGCTGTTCCTTTAAAAAGCTGATATCACTTGCACTCAATAAATACTGGTGAACACCTCGTGCCTTCATCATCTCTAGTGTTTCCATTACATCACGATGTAGCTCACAATCAAGTGAATGTGGCTGATAATAATCCATATATTGTTTTGCCAATTGTGAAAATGGCGTTTTATCAAAATCAAATCCTACTTTTTTGTAATATTCAATGACTGGGAATTGAAAATACCGGCGATATTCTTCTTTTTCAAGAACTAATGGCAAATGCTGTGCTTCTAACAGCTGGTTTAATGCTTCCATACTGATATCGATATCATCTAACAGCGTTCCATTCCAGTCCCAGATTATATTTGTAATCTTCATAAATTCACCTCACTCATGTTATTATACCATGTGCAAAGGAAAATATGATAATGAATTCTTAGTGTTTTATTTGTGAAACTGGTGAGTATGTAGATGTCAGCCAGCCATTCATCAAATGATTTACTTCTTCCATGGTTTCCAATTCATCGTCATTGATTCCCAAACCATGTAGATAGATACCATCGTGTATCTGTTGTTTTAAATGGTCCTCATATACATCCTGATGCATGGCATCTAAATAATAAGAGGATACTTGTTTGCCTTTAAAATCATACCAGCTTAAAAACTGTTTCATTGATTCAGAGGTATCATCCTGATGTGCAATATCGCCTAATAATATCAGATCAAAATTGTCCGCATCCGGTACCTGCGCATGATCAATGTCATAAAGTGAGATATCCATTTTTTGATTGATACGCTCTGTAAGAATATGTAGACGTTTTATTTCATCATGATAAAGCACCAATATTTTCTTATCATGGTTTATATTTGTGCGTGTGATTTCTAAATGCCGGGGTTCTTGTTTGGGAATCGTTTGAAAAATCCCTGAAGATACACAAATAATCACCCATATTTGTAGTAAAAGTTTCATATTATCCCTCCATCAAGCTGTATCATATCAGATCAATCCCTCATATTTTGTCAAAGAAAAAGACCTTGCGGTCTTTTATTCATCATAATCAAAGTCAAAATCATATGCATCTCTTTGGTTATCTTCCTCTTCATCATAACGACAGTTTCTTAAACACTGACGATATTGTGCACGACAGCGGTCCTCACATGTTGGACGTTTTGGTGGACATGGTCTTGGTGGGCAAGGTCTAGGTGGACATGGTTTTGGACGACAGTTGCACGCATTGTTTCCACATCCACAACTACACTGGCTGCCACAGCCACAATTTGAAGAATTACCACAGTTTGGTTTCTGATTACAGCAGTGATTATTTCCACAGCCTGGACGGAATGTATTCTGGCACGCACAACGTCTGCGAGAATTGTTACAGCCACATCCCTGATTTACTAAAATACGTTCCCCATTACGATTACAGCTATTCATGTTATCATTTGAACAGTTACATCTTGAACTATACACGAAAGATTCCTCCTTTATCAATGAGATTTTCTATCCATCTCAATTTACTATATGCAAACCCGGTAATTTGCCTTAGGCATATCTCATTCATCAAAAGAAAAAGAGGTACATTTACCTGTGATAGTAAAAAATACCTCTTGCCATACCTAATGTATTGCCTTTTAACAAATATTGTTTCAGATTTCGCTGAAGACTGGTAGTTTCAGGATAATCTGCGATATCCATTACATCGCCAAAGATGCGTTCTTCACCCTGATGACAGGATTCATCAATTTCATAAATATGAAATAATGATTGAAAACGTAAGATATTACAATCCTTTGTCAACATTTTTTGTAAAGCAGGATGTAGTAACCAGCTTTCGCCCCAAAACCATGCGCCTTCCATATGATAAAAGGACAACGCCTGATTTAAAGATCTGATACAATCTTCATACACCAGTGCTTCTCCTTGTGCCACATGAATTTCAATTACCTCATCCCCCTGTTTTTTATGATAAGCAGGGATATCTTTAGTCAAATGAATCTTTTGAAAAGCTAATCGTCCCAAACGGAAAACTTCCATACAAATATGAAACCTTAACCAGATAACTTCATCAATTCCCCATTCATGAAATGTAGCATAACAGTTTTGACACCATAGAGTGATATCATAAAATGTATCCTTATAAACACGTTCCTCGATTCCTAACGCATCATAATCATCTTTGATATCAGCGGCTAATTCCAATATTAAACGTAAAGAAAACAAACGGTGTTGATGTTGTTTTCTACAGTAATCCAGAAATAAAGCTTCTTGTGTACATAGCCTTTTTCCCTCTTTCTTCATCTGTTCCGTAAAAGGATAAGCAAGCGCTGCTTCATAAGCTTCCAAAGGCAGGCTGATTAATTTTGCCAATGTTGAAATCTTCATATCATTCCTCCAGCATAGCCGCAAATACATCTAGTTTTGTATAACGGTTCACACAGAATCTAGGTAATGCGTAATCATCATCCGATATGACTGCTTTTCGATTTTCATTAAACCCAAATGCTAATTTTACACCCTTCTTCTTTAACACCTTTTTCGCAAGTGGATTGCTGTGTCCATAAGGATAGGCAAGGTATGTTCCATCCACAAGTGCATTGCTTTGTGTAATATCTTTGATTAATTCTTTTTCACTTTTTTGATCAATCGCAAATCCTTTATCTTTATGATGTAAATCATATGTATGAGAATAGAAATCAAGAGAAGATGCTTTGATATCAGCTAAGGAAGCGTGCTGACGTTTGGTATGATCATATGGTCCATGTTCTTTGATATCGGAAGCAATCGCAAAAACAGTACCATGAAACCCATAGCGCTTAAGTATTGGCTCTGCATAATGAATGGTTGATAAAAAGCCATCATCAAATGTCAATACCACACTTTTTTCAGGGATTTTTTTACCTTCTTTTTTCCATGCATAGACCTCATCCAGGGTTAAGCTCTGATATCCATGATCATATAAGTACTTCATCTCTTCTTCAAAAGTGGAAAGTTTTGTGACCCACATATTGCCTTTAAAATGGGTTTCAGCCTCATGATCTGGCGCAATATGATGAAAGCCAAGAATCGCAAGCCTTGTATTATCTTTATGCATTCCCGCATAAAATAAATACAATAATAGTGCAGCACAAATAATGATACAGGTCATACGTCTTTGTTTTAACATCATCGCATAACCTTTCTCATCAGCTGTTCTTTCCATTTTTTATATGGATAATAGCGAAATGGCAGATCGATCAGATTTGATTTTTTCACAATGGAGCGCATATGGGAGAACGTTAAAAAGGAATCATATCCATGGTATGCTCCCATGCCACTTTTTCCAACACCACCAAAGCCCATATAGCTACTGGCAAGATGAATGATCGTATCATTGATACAGCCACCGCCAAAACTGCATTCTTTTAAGACTTTTTTCTCGTGTTCTCTGTTTGTGGTAAACAGATATAATGCCAATGGATGCTCCTTTGAATGAATGAAGTGGATAGCCTCTTGCAGGCTGTCATAAGTAACAACAGGCAGAATGGGCCCAAAGATTTCTTCCTGCATGATCTTTGCGTGCAGATCAGATACTTCCATAATGGTAGGTTCTATTTGTAGACGTTCTCGATTCATACGACCACCACAACAAATGGTTCCCTGATGTAGATAAGCGCATAACCGATCAAAATGTTTTTCATTTATGATACGTGGATAATCTGGATGATGAATAGGATCATCTCCTAGTGCTTTTTGTATTTCATCATGCATATAACAGATGAGTTCATCTTTGATGGAGCGATGAACCAATATATAATCAGGAGCGACACATGTTTGTCCGGCATTTAACAATTTTCCAAACACAATACGCTTTGCCCCCCGTTTAATATTTGCACTTTCATCTACGATACAAGGACTTTTTCCACCTAATTCAAGGGACACCGGTGTTAGGTTTTGACTGGCTTTTTCAAGTACCAGTTTTCCCACCTGTGTTCCTCCGGTAAAGAAGATATAATCAAAATGCTGATTTAGCAGTTGAAGATTTTCTTCCCGTCCTCCTTCCACCACCGTGATATATTCTGAAGGAAAGTATGCTTCTATCATTTCTTTGATGACATGTGCGGTATGTGGAGCATATGCACTTGGTTTGATGACGACAGTATTACCTGCTGCGATTGCGCCAATCGTCGGCTCCAAACAAAGCTGGAACGGATAGTTCCATGGTGCCATTATCAAAACCACACCATAAGGCTGTGGCACAACAAAACTAACCGATGGAAAATGTACCAATGGTGTTTTTCTTCTGCTTGGTTTTGAAAAATCATCTATATGACGCAGCTGAAAGGTTAACTCCTCCAACACCAAACCGATTTCACTCATAAAAGCCTCTGTGGAGGATTTATGTAAATCTTTGTATAACGCTTCTTCAATAGCCTTTTGATAGTTTCGAATTGCTTTACGAAGTGTACGCAGGGCTTGTTTTCGATATGCGATATCCTTTGTTTGATTACTTTGGTAAAATGTACGCTGATTTGCGATCGTTGTTTCTATATTCATAAATATTCACCTGTATTCTATAAAAAATAACACATCTAAGTATATCATATTTATAGACCTTTGAACGTAAAGATTTATGTACGTGTGAAAGAAGTTGAATTTTTTACTTACAAACACGAAGAATTAAAGTATAATGAAAGCAAGAGGTGATACAAATGAGTATGAGAGGAATTTATAGTTCTGTAACAGATATCAGAAGAAAGGTCTTTACAGAAATTGCCCGTTTGGCATATGAAGGCGGCGATTATGCGACGAAAATCGAACAGCTGCCTTATAAAATTTTACCTGGAGAACGCGCAACTTATCGTGACTCTATATTTCTGGAACGAGCAATCGTTGGGGAACGTTTACGTTTAGGTATCGGTCTGCCATTAAGAAGAATGGATGAACATGCGCCCCTTTCTGAAGGTATTGAAGAAAGTGCAATCGCAGAAAAATACTATGATGATCCATTGATCAATATTATTAAATTCGCATGTAATGCCTGTCCTGACAACAAGGTCGTTGTGACAGATATGTGCCAGGGATGTCTTGCACACCCTTGTAAAGAGGTTTGTCCAAAAGATGCCATTTCTATCGTGAATGGAAAATCTGTGATTGATCAGGATAAATGTATCAAATGCGGACGTTGTATCAATGTATGTCCATATAGTGCCATTCATAAATTAGAACGCCCATGTGCGAGAAGCTGTGGTATGGATGCCATAGGTTCTGATGAATTTGGACGTGCAGAAATCGATCATGATAAATGTGTATCCTGCGGTATGTGTCTTGTGAATTGTCCATTTGGGGCAATCGTTGATAAAGGACAGATTTTCCAAACAATTCATGCCATCAAAGAAGGCATTGATGTATATGCAGCGATTGCGCCAGCATTTGTTGGTCAATTTGGTGCCGGTGTTACACCAGAAAAAGTAAAGGGTGCTTTAAAAGAACTGGGCTTTAAGGATGTTGTGGAAGTTGCGATCGGTGCCGATTTGTGTACAGTAGAAGAAGCAGAAGACTTCTTAAATAAAGTACCAAATGAACAGCCGTTTATGGCAACCAGCTGTTGTCCTGCCTGGTCTGTAATGGCTAAAAAACTCTTCCCGGATTTCAAGCCTTATATTTCCATGGCTTTAACACCTATGGTATTGACCGGCCGTTTGATTAAAAAAGAACATCCAAATGCGAAAGTTGTCTTTATCGGTCCTTGTGCAGCGAAAAAACTGGAAGCCAGTCGAAAGAGTGTACGAAGCGATATTGACTTTGTACTGACTTTTGAAGAAGTCATGGGTATGTTTGAAGCAAAAGGTGTAGATCTTGCGATGGCACCTGTGGAGGCTCCATTTGAAGAAGGTACTGCCAATGGACGTGGATTTGCGATCAGTGGTGGTGTCGCAGGTGCTGTAAAACAATGTATCCAAAAAGAACACCCAGAGAAAGAAGTTCTGATTGACAGCGCTGAAGGATTGAAAAACTGTCGTACAATGTTAATGATGGCAAAAGCCGGTAAACGTAATGGTTATCTATTAGAAGGTATGGCATGTCCTGGTGGATGTGTTGCTGGTGCTGGTACATTACAGCCGGTAATAAAATCCAGTGCATTAGTTAAAAAATATACCAGTGAAGCAGAAAAGAAACTGGCATTTGAAAGTGAACATTTAGATAACTTGGAATTATTGACAAAAGAGTAAAATGAAAAGAAAGTGATATTTCCGTGTTAAATATCACTTTTCCTTTTTTATGATATGATAAGAAAAGATTGTTCATACTATTACATGAAAAGTGAGGTTATTTCCTATGCAGAATTATGGTTATTTTAAAGTTGCCTGTGCAACTCCTGCTTTAACAATTGGTGATGTACATGCCAATACACAAGAAATATTACATATTATTTCCACATGTGATCAGGATGTCCGCCTTATTGTATTCCCGGAATTGAGTCTTTGTGGATATACCTGTCAGGATTTACTGTATGAAAATATTCTGATGGACAGTATGGAAGAAGCGATTTTTAAAATCTGTCAGGAAAATACATCAGATGCCATCATCGTGATTGGCTGTGCCCTTCGTCAGTATAATCATTTATATAACTGTGCTGTTTTCATACATCAGCATTCAATATTAGGCATCGTTCCTAAGACATATCTGCCTAATTACAACGAATTTTATGAAAAACGCTGGTTTTCAAGTGCAGATTCCTGTATTGATGATGATATCTATCTACATGGACAGCGCATTCCTTTTTCCTCCAGGATTCTGATTCACGATGAAACAAGTGGTGCGATTATTGGCGCAGATATCTGTGAAGATTTATGGGTACCTATTCCTCCAAGCACCTACCATACATTACATGGAGCCAATGTAATTGTGAATTTAAGTGCCAGCAATGAAACCATCGGTAAAAAAGAATATCGCAGAAATATGATTTTATCACACAGTACAAAATGTATGTGTGGCTATGTGTATGCATCTGCTGGCATTGATGAAAGTACCAGTGATCTGGTTTTCAGTGGTCATGCGATTATCGCAGACAACGGCTATTTGGTTCATGAATCAGAAATATTCCATCGTAATAAACTAACCTATGGTGAAATTGATTTAGAAAAGCTAAAAAATGACCGGTTGCGTTTTTCTACCTATATGGAGCTTTCTGAAAAAAAGGACTATCAATTTATCACTTGTCAAACAAAACCTGTTACACAAAAGCTGGAACTTATACGTACCATTGATCCCTATCCTTTCGTTCCAAAAGATGAAGCAGTTAGAAAAGATCGCTGTATGGATATTTTACATATGCAGGCTACCGGATTGGCTCAGCGTCTGAAGAAAATCAACTGCAGCCAGTTGATTATAGGTATTAGCGGTGGTTTAGACAGCACCTTAGCTTTGATTGTCGCAAAAATCGCATTTGATATGAATGGTTATGACACAAAAGGAATTCTAGCTGTTACCATGCCAGGCTTTGGTACCAGCGAGCGTACATTACATAATGCCCAAGCATTAATGGAGGCTTTACATACCACCCAAAAGAACATTGATATTCGTAAAGCATGCGAACTTCATTATAAAGATATTGAGCATGATGCCACATCTTTGGATATCACTTTTGAAAATGTACAGGCAAGAGAGCGTACACAGATATTAATGGATCTAGCGAATCAACATCATGGTATCGTCTTAGGTACAGGTGATTTAAGTGAATTAGCACTTGGATGGTGTACTTATAATGGTGATCATATGTCCATGTATGCAGTCAATGCTTCCATCCCTAAAACACTGATTCGCTATCTGCTGGTTACATATGCACATTACTGTCGTATACAAAGTGATCAAAAACTTGCGGATATTTTAGATGATATCTGCGATACTCCGGTTTCACCTGAATTATTGCCACCAAAAGAGAATGGTGAAATTGCGCAGATCACAGAAGATGCTATTGGTTCCTATACATATCATGATTTCTTTTTATACCATATGCTGCGAAATCATTTTTCGCCTGATAAGATTTATCAGTTGGCTTTACTTGCTTTTGGTGAAGCCCATAAAGCAGATATCAAAAGTACCCTTAAAACTTTTTATCACCGCTTTTTCACCCAGCAGTTTAAACGAAACTGTATGCCTGATGGTGTAAAAGTAGGAAGTGTATGCCTTTCCCCAAGAGGTGACTGGCGTATGCCAAGTGATGCCAGCGCAGATTTATGGCTAAAAGAAGTTGACCAGTTATAAAAAAACAAGAGATTTCTAAAATGACTGTATTTTCCTCAATCATTTAAGAAATCTCTTTTTATAATGAAACATCTTCTTCTTGAAACGTATGATAAAACTCCATAAAATCTTTCATGCATAATGGTTTAGCATAATAATATCCCTGAATTTCATCACAGCCTGCTTCTTTTAGGAAAGCTACTTCCTTTTCTGTTTCCACACCTTCTGCCACTGTATGGATGTGCAAACTTTTCGCCATAGAAAGAACTCCTTTGATAATTTCAAAGCTTCGTTCTTTGTTTTCCTTTTCTGCACGGAAGAATACCTGATCCACTTTCATTTCATCAATTGGAATATCCTTCAACATATTTAAAGAAGAATAGCCGCTGCCAAAGTCATCCATCGCAATCAAAAAGCCATGATGCTGCAGTTCTTTGATAATCGAACGCAGTTCTTCACTATGATCATAAATAACATTTTCTGTGATTTCAAATTCAATCATAGAATGTTCTATATGATGACGATTTACCAGTTCTACAATTTTATTGGCAAAACCTGGTTTAAAGATATACATACGGGAAAGATTGACAGATATACGAATTGGCATTTTTTCTTCTTTCTGCCAGTTCTCTAGCACCCGACAAACCTCTTCTATCATATACATATCTAGTTTTTCAAGAAAGCCGTTTCGTTCAAATAATGGAATAAAGCGATAAGGTGGAATCAATCCATACACTGGAGAATTCCAGCGAACCAATGCTTCTGCCGCATGTATTTTCTTATCTTTCAACGTTACTTTTGGTTGTAGATAAATTTTAAATTCACTTGCTTCCAATGCACTTTCCATTAAACTTTCCATCCGTTTTTCATCAAGCTGCATTTCATACATTTCATGAGAGAAGAAACTAAAGGTTTCTGGTGTATCTTTGATACGTTTTTTCGCATACGCACAACGATCATGACATTTACCAATATCTTTATCACTTTCTTCAATCATATAGATTCCGATCTTATACTCTAAATTAAACATACTGAACATACCTTTGCTGGCATACTTGATAGCTTCGATAATATGATTTATACGTTTGATGATTTCTTCTTCAGTTTTTGTATGCAGTAAAAGAATATAGCGATCCCCAGATATGCGTGAACATGCCTCTTCTTTTGTACATTGTTCCTCACAGGCATTCATGATGATACATAAAAGTTTATCCCCACCCTGATAGCCATAAATTTCATTAAATAATTTAAAATCTCTGACATCTGCTTCAATCAGGGTATATTCATTGCCAACACCTTGATCTAATAACGCCTGAACTTTTAAACGGAAACGATTATAATTGTAATGTCCTGTTAATTCATCATAGAACACCAGCTCTTCCATTTTTTTATCAGCTTTATTTCGTGATATATAAATATATATGATAATTGCGATAAACAATACTGCCAATAACAGCCATGTTACAATCGCCATCTTCAGAAAATAATTGATTTGCGTTGATACCACATTACTTGGCACAATGGATAAAATATACCAGTTATTGATATCTAAGCGATGAAATGCAAGATAACGATGTTCTTTATCAGGTGTAATAAATTCTTCTACACCGGTTTTTTCGTTTTTCATCTGACTTACATCAAAGTTATCCACAAAATTCAATTTTGTGATAGAATCAATACTCTGCTTACGATTTTTACTATGACTGGATATAACAATTTTCCCCTCTTCATTTGCGACATCACTGAATCCCTGATCATTAAACGTTTCATTCAACAATTTCTCTGACAAAGTTTCTGTTTCCATGGATGCAAACAAAACATTGGTGATCTTGCCATCATGATAGATTGGTGAAGCAAATACATTAATATCTTTTTTTCCTATAACATCCGTAAAAGTATTTGAAAACATGGAAACCCCTTGAATGGCTGATTGAAAATACTCACGATCTGCGATATTAAACTTCTGTCCATCGGTTGTATAACAGTTTCCATCTAATCCAGAAATACCAAAACGTAGAAAATCAGAATTTTCTTTGGCATCTTTCACATCTTTTATCAGAACTTTTGCATCTGTTGATGGATTATTTGACAACATACTAGCTATAGAATCGATGGTTTTTATTTCATTATGGATATCTTCTTCGATAATCCGTGCATTCGCTTCCGCTGTCTGCATAAGATTAGTTCTTAATTCACTTAACAACGTCGTTCTTAATTGAGATACATAAAAGATAGCACCGCCAACAAATACACTCAGGCTTATGACAACAATCAAAAGTCGCCTTATCAATGTCTTATGTTTCTGCATAGCGTCCCTCCGTTCGTATTTCTATCTAACATATGTTTTAATCTCTTTCAGGTAAAGGCTTTTTTTCTTTTTATTACAAATTTACATACTTATAGGATAACATAACATTTATTTCATGAAAATATGTAATTTCAAATTTTACCATTACAAACAGTATTTTTTACTCATCCTCCAGAATAATACGGTCCCTTCCTTCTTTTTTACCAATATATAAATGATCATCCGCAATTTCTATCAGTTTATTCAAATCATTTTCATTATCAGAATCACTTATGCCAAATGTAATGGATACATGGATGATTTCACCATTTAGTACGATATCCATATTTCTGATCTCTTGTTGCAGCTCTAGCAAGTGTTCATATGCTTCACTTTTATTCATATCTTCATAAATTAAAACAAACTCTTCACCACCCCAGCGGAAAACAAAACCTAAATGTTCCATATGCGCCGATAAAACACTGGATAATTGCCGCAAGACTTCATCTCCGCTTTGATGTCCATAGGTATCATTAATTTTTTTGAAGTAGTCAATATCTCCCATCGCAAGTGCAAATGTACCATGTCCTTGTTTGGCTTTTTCAAGTAAACTATCAATCACAACATTACAGCTTCTTCGATTATGTAATCCTGTCAATGGATCTTTCCCTACCAGCTCCATAATAGAATCCTGTAGTATAAGTGCAAATTTTCCCATCTCACCAATTTCATCATTTCGCTCTAATACATATGGATCAATTTTCGCTGTCATATCTCCTTGGGCGATATTCCCTAAAAATACTTTTGTTTTATTTAACGCAAAGATTGTCTTTCTGCTATAATAAACAGAAATCAAAATCGCAACTGCCATAACGCCAACTGCACAGGCAATAATGACATAAATTGTTTTCACGATATGGGCAATTACCTGATGACGGGGTTTCCCCACAAACATCATGCCAACCACATCCTGTTGCTGCTTTACTGGGATATAATAGCCATAATACTGCATCCCATTTACCTGTACATCATCAGAAAAATAATCCTCTCCCTGCTTTATTACCTGTTGTTTAACAGCCGCACTCGCATGTGTACCCTTGGCTCTTTTTCCATCTTCATTTAAAATCGTTGTTAAATATCGGGTATCTCCAAAAAACAAAGTAGCGTCTGCTTCAGACATCTTTTTAATACGATCCATCTCATCAATATGCTCATCAAGAAAAACATCCCCTTTTTTCATACGACCATTTTCTTCTGCATATGTGCCAGGAAACTTCGTATCTAAAACATTGTAACTGCTGTATGCCAGCACTTTTAAACTATATTCAACCTCTTCACTTAAGCTGTCATAGGCGACGAATGACATAATAATGGTAATGACTACACCAAATGCCAAAAGTGGTAAGACAGAAAGTGACATAAAATTGATCGTTAGCTTTCGTTTTTTAAACATACTTCTCGTCTCTTTTCCTATTCCCTTAAATATATTCTTATTTTAACATAGGAGTAACTTTCTGTAAAAGCAATTCCATAGAATTCATAAACGGTTCCCTAAACCTTACCAATTTATACATTTTTAAACATCAATTTCAAAAAAAAACAGGATATGCTCCTGTTAGATCAGAATCCCATTACAGTGATCAATTTCGTGTTGAATGATCTGTGCCTGAAATCCGGTAAAGGTTTTTATCTTTATTTTAAAGTTTTTATCACAATACTGAACCTTGATTTTCTCATGACGTTTGACTTCCTTTTCGCCTGTATGACAAAGACATCCTTCCATTGTTTTATACACTTTTCCAGATGTTTTCAAAATCACGGGATTTACCATGATCAAATATTCTCTTTCATCAAATATCACGATAATCCGTTTGGTAACACCAATCATATTGGCAGCCATGCCAACACATGTCTGTGCATGAGCTTTTATGGTATCTAACAAATCCTCTATTACATAACTGTCCTTTACTGTTGCTTCGCTGCATGGCTGACTTAAAATAAATGTATCTTTTACGATATCTTTTATCATACTGCTTCCTCCTCATATTTTTCATATAAATTATATGATTTTAGATATAGAATATCAATGCTGAAAATCCTATACTGTTTTAAAAGTTTATTCCCTCAGCCTTCCTTTGATATTTGTACTGTTATAAGAAAAAGCACCTGATTTCTTAATCAAGTGCTCCTATATCTATAAGATTTCACAATCCTGTAAATGATTGGTTGCGGACTGTAATTTCATTTGTAATATATTTTCCAAACGCGAGATTGCCCCCACCAAACCAGTGACACGACAATTCAATTGAAACAGCTGTTGTGTGGTAGTATTCTCCATTTGAATGACTTCCTGCATTTTGCTTCCTTCCCCCTGTAAGATATTCGCAAGTGCACTTTCCTGTAAAGCGATGGACTCTATAATATCTGTCCATGCCTGACAACGTGCAGTAAATAAAGGTGTTGTAATGGTTGTTGTGTTATTATCCAAATTGGGATCAGGTGTTTGTGATGTGACTTGCGCAGTATTTATGATAGAAGAATTTATTGTTTCTGATACATCTGCACGAATGAAAATGGTGCGGGTTTCCTGATTATTTAAATTCCCCAGATTCAGACTTCCTGTCCATGGCAAAAAATTTGTGCCGCCATCAATGGAATATTCAGGATTTAATAAATCAGCAGGTATCGTATCTGTTAATACCACATTTTCTGAAATAGATGGTCCCGCGTTACGAACGATAATCGTATAAGTTAGTGGTTTCCCTGGCTGTAAAGGACTGGGACTTGCTGATTTTGTTATGGAAATATCAGCTAATTCTCCAGCGATCGTCACAGGTACCTCATTGGTTTCTACTTCAAATTCTTGTGGAATACCACCTTCCACCGGTGTATACGAATATCGCATATTTGCATGATTTAAAGTAGGATTTATAGCTGGTATAGAATCTGCCCTTACAGTAAATGTGATGGTCACACTGCCTTGTACAGGAACATCCGGTACTATAAAACCAGTATTGGGATTTGCCTGTGGCTGAGAAATACCATTCACAATCACACTGCCCTCTACAAAACTTAGTCCTGCTGGTATCATATCCTGAAAGAATACATTTGTAAGAGGATTGCCACAAGGATCCTCCAGAGTAATCGTATATTGAAACTCTTCACCAATAAATGCAGTTGACGTACTGGCTGTTTTTACTGGTATAAATTCTCGTATTAGAATTTCATTAAATGCGATATCATCAATTGCGTAATCATTTCCAACAACTTCAGGTCCTTCACTTAAAAATTCAACAGTTAAACTTGTGTTATTGCGTGAATTTATAACCGTCCCGATTTCTTTCCATTCCGGTGCATTTGTGTTGACAGGTATCAATGCTCCAAGTGTGGCACTATATAATACACCACCATTTTCATCCAATATCTGTACACCTAATTCAGGATTTGGATAGCCATTCACACGAAACAAATTCAATATCCATGAACGAAATAAATAATTTGTATTTGGTTTTACCTGTATCGTATCCCTGAAAAAGACTGCACCTGGGTTGAAGCCATTTACAATCATCATACGTCCGGTTTCATTACCAATCGTATGATCTGCAATCCTCCACCATGCGCCAATTTCTGCACTCATGGAATTATTCATAATATTTTGTACTGTATATTCTCCATCCAGAGGTGTAAATACGGCAGGATTTGGTAAAACATATGTGAAGTCTGGCGTTACATCCGGATATGGTTCTGTTGGTGCCCCTGTATTAGCAGATGTTCCCGCAGGGAATGTGCCAAACGTACCTTCATCTGCGACATTGATAAGATTATCACCTGAAATAATAGCACATTCATCAATAATTGCTTCAATAGGTGTATAAATAACAGGTCCATTATAGAAATTTTGATTTGTTAATTCATTACCAGCTACTGTAACAAAAAGTGTATCTGGTGTTAAAGAATCAATATTGGTAGTTCCTGTAGGAGGATTACTTACTGCTGATACTGGAGGATTGACACCTTCTGGTATATTTCCAACTACAGCATTCGCAAAATCTCCGGGTGAAGTTACACCACCTGTTTCACCATAAGCTTCCACAATTCGATAACTGCCATCTGCTACATTGATAAAACTATAATTCCCATTTGTATCCGTTAATACTACCAAACGCATACCTGATACTGTATTTTGAAGAACAACAGGTATCCCAGCAATCCCTGAATCCTGTGAAGAGATGCTTAAGCTGCGATCTCTATCAAAAATTACGCTACCTGATATTGTTGCCATTGCCATCCACCCCCACTTCATCAAAACATGTGGCATCTATCATATCCACAAGCTCTAACTTTGTCTGTAATATTGTTTCCAGCCTTGTTGCAGTATTGACCATCTGTTCCACAGAACGATTCAGTTGTAAAAGCTGTTGTGCTGTAACACCTTCCATATTGATCACTGTCTGCATTTTTTCTGATTCTGCATTCAGGATATGTGATAAAGCACGTTCCTGCATTGCGATAGATTCTATTAAATCTGTTATGGCCTGTTCACCTGTACGATCTCCAGGCGTAATTACTGGCATTCCCATAGTATATCCTCCTTGTATAAAACATGATTGTATACTTCAGTATATGTTTTTAAACATGATATGGTTCATAAAAAAAGAATGTTCCTTCATATATCGACATACAATACAGAGAATGAAACATAAATGGAGGTATTATTATGGACTTTACATTACAATTTGAAGAATGTATTTACCTATCCTGTGGACAGCCTTATGCATATGAAGGCGTTGCATATGATGGAAATGCATATTATTTTACCTTATCAAATGCTCCTTGTATTCATATCTATCAAAAAGATTTTTCATTTATGGCATCTTATGAAACATGTCGTAATTATTCCGCTATTTGTTATGATTCTGTAAATTATTGTTTTTGGGCAAGTGATCATGCGCATCCAAATATGCTGTATTGTCTTGATGAAAATTTAAATGAACAAAGTATATTTACCATACCTATAGATAAAAATATTGATATTACGGGTTTATCCTGTGATGATATCCATGATACCCTTTTTATTTCCTTTTATGAAGGTGTTATGGAAATCACAAAAGATGGTCAAATACAAAATCAATATGCGCCAATCATTGGTACATTTGCGTCTGTATTAAGTTATGATGAAGCTTTTTTAACACTTCGCGCACATAATGACATGCAGTTTCTTGATTTTCAATCTTTAGATGGCACTCTTTTGGAAAGCTATCCAATTGATTGTCCTTATCAGATCATGAATATTATATGGGATTATGAACGAATGAAAACATGTGATATGTTATGTTTTCTGTTTCTTATCATCGGAAAAGATGGATGTCCATGCTTTATAAAATGCTGTTTAAAACCATGTCAATGTAAGCCTTGTGCTTGTGATCTGGATGATTGTAATCGATCAGACAGTGTTTGCCGATTGCTTTCTTCCATTGCCTGCATAGAAGCTGCACTTTCTCATATTCTAAATGCAGAAGGTGAAAAAATACAAAAGGCGGTTGAAATCGCCGGTAATGTCTGTGAACTCTTGGAAGTAAATGAATCTGTTCGTAAAACAGTAACGGATGTTACCATGCTGGAACAGGTTTTATTTGCTAAATTAAATGCTGTATTAGAAATAGATCAATGTATAAATAATTGTGAGGATTGTAAAAACTAGTGAACGAAATTGTCCACTAGTTTTATTTTTCTATATCTTTTATCTTCTTTGCTCTTACAATGATAATTTCCGGGATTTCTTCATGAGCGAAACATTCCTCATAAAAACCATCAACTACAAAACCACATGCAAAGCAAAGATGGAATATATCCTGCATCGAACGATGATAATAGCACTGTTCTTTTGGTTGTCCAGTAATCGCTTCCCCATAATAACTATGTGGTGTCATGTATTGCTTTGTTAAAGTGACAAAACATGGATGCTGTGTTGCGAATACAAAGGATCCTTGATCTATTAGCATTTGATTTACACTTCTAAATAGTGGTTCTATATCTGAAATATCCATAATTGCCATATTGGAAACTGCTTTTGTGAAAGGCTTCTTTCTTCTTAAAGCCAAAAGACTACTTTCATTAGTCGCATCAGCTACACAGAATTCAATTTGCTCTAGGTATCGGTGTTGACGCTTTTTCGCCAATTCTATCATATTTGCTGAATAATCAAATGCCACAACAGAAATACCTTGATTAGCAAGATATGCTGAATAATTTCCATTCCCACATGCGATATCTAAAATGAAATCATCTGGTTGAATATCTAACAATTCATTTACTTTAGGACGTACTGTTTCTCTATGAAATTTGTTTGACTCATCTCCCATTGCCTCATCCCAAAACTTTGCATTTTCTTCCCATGCTTCTAAACTTTCTTTATTTTTATCATCCATTTTAAAACCTCTCTATTTATTATGGTTAAGCTTTTCTTATCATAAAGTATTTTACTTCAAAATTCATTGATTACTTTTTAATGAAATTCGATTATACAATTTCCCAAACAAAAGTCGCAGTGTCTTGCACATCAATATTGTCTGGCTCTATATCCATAGATGGTATTGCTGATAATTCTCTAAAACTTCTTTCATCAAATTTGTATTTCGTATCAGAATAAACATTCAATTCATCCCAATTGTAATCTATTATAAGTAACTGTCCCAACTTCACGCCTGATGCTTCACAGAGCAGTTCTGCTTTCTTTTTTGCATTTATTGCCGCTTCCCTGAGAAGTGCATCATTTATTTCTGTTGGATTTTTAACTGTAAATACAATATCTAACTCTAGGTGTGTGGGACAAGAAGCAATTGTTACTAATACCTGAGATAATCGTTTCAAGTCAAAATCAAATGCTAACTTTAGCTGGTGGCAACATACAAAGCCAGTGAAAACCCGCTGGTAATGATCATGTTCATCTTTGTAACTATCATAATCGGTGTAAACTTTAAAATTTGTAGTTTTTACTGCATTCTTTTCGAAGCCGATAGATAAAAGACTCTGCTTCAATTCTGCTAATTGCTTTGTCGCAGTATCCATTACCTTATCATATTGCTTATCCTTCGCTTCCAATCTCATCTTCAATATCACATAATCTGAACATGCTGAAACCTTACCAATCCCCTTTACTGTTATTGTTCTTTCCATAGATTTAGCCTCTTTTCTTTTAAACAATCTGTCTTTATCTTAAATCATAATTATACCACCAAATCATTGTCATAGATTTCCTATATTGTTGAAAACTTGTCCATTATCATTTTTTCAGTAGATAACTTTCATAGACATATAATGAAATTGATTTCTCATCTAATATCCTGTGTATAAATCTCAATTACATTTTGCATGAATTGTATCCTGAATTATTTTTCCCATTGTTCCTTTGAAAATATTACTAATTTTTCTATCATATCAAATATCACTTTTTTAAACAGATTCTGATTAATCAATAGAAACACTAAAATATTTTTAACATAAACAAGGTGTATTTATTTTTAAATGATAATTCTGACCAATTCATATCAAAATATCATTTATTTCATTTATTCATTTTCAAAGGATAGCTCTTGAATAAATCTTCAACAACCTCTTGAGGACTACGACCATCTATAAAATATTTATATCCAATATTTTCATAGATATGACCATACCACTCTATATCACTTCTTATTTCATTTAAATAATGATCTTTATACTTTTCACAATAATCTCTATCCTCATAAATAACATCGTTTTCATCTGAAAAAACTAATCGGATAAATATATTTTCCGGAGTATCTCGTAATTCAATCGCCAAAACATTTTTTCTTTTCAATATATCCTGAATAGAATCGATATATGTCATTGGTGTAATTGCAAAAACAATTTTGTCTGTTCGATTCACGATCTTCTTAATAATTTGCCCACGTATTTGATCTCTTTGATAAAGCGTAGGCGTATTATTTATAAAATCTTCAAGTGTTGTATGTAATGCTTTTTTTACTTCTTCATCTAAATCATAAAAAGTATACCCAATTTTTTCTGCTAATAATTTAGCACATGTTGTCTTGCCTACATTAGAAACACCAAATAATAATATTTTCATAACATAATCTAGATTATTCTATTAGCCTTATAACAATAATCTTTCTCCTTTCTTAAGCTATAAATAATTATTCATTATTTTCTCTTTATGTGTAGCTTTATGTCTTTTTCAAAAACCCTTGTTTCTTGCGATTTCTAGTGATCAACAATTAATCGTTCCACTTTTTCCATAAGTGTAGCATACTTTGTTTCATATATATACTTAATCTGAACTATCTTCATCATATACAAGAAATTTTATATAGTAGAAATCTGTTCTATCGCATAAAGAGGTAGATTGATAAGTCCATCTTCTTTTTTATAATCTGCCATGGATGTGCGAACGGAAATTTCAGGTGAAAATTTCTCTCGATATGTTTTAAGACTCTTAGCTTTAAGATTTACTTCTGCTTTTACTTCAACTGGAATAATCTGCTCTCCAGTATCAACGATAAAATCAATCTCACAAGAACCCCGATCATTCGTATAATAATAAATACCTAAATCATCGATTGTCTTAAGTTGCTGACAGACATATTGTTCAGTTAAAGCATCTTTGAATTCAACAAAAAGGGCATTGCCATCAAGTAAAGTACGCTGCCGAAGTCCGCTCATACATCCAAGAAGTCCTACATCAAGCACGAAAAGCTTAAATGCCTTTAAATCTTCATAGGCTTTTAACGGAATTCCTGCTGCATTAACACAGCTAATCTTGTGCACAAGTCCACAGTCTGTTAGCCACATAATTGCAGTTTCATAATCTTTTGCACGCCCACCTTCACGTACAAGACCGTAAATGAATTTTTTATTTTCTTTTGCAAGTTGGGAGGGAATGCTGTTCCATATCATACGAATCTTGGGAACAAGTTCATAAGGAGCATGCTTTGAAAAATCTTGTTCGTAAGCTTCAAGTATCCTCCTTTGAATCGCACGAACCTCATTAAAGTCTTTATTCTCAGCAAAACATTGCACTGCTTCCGGCATACCACCGACAAAGTAGTAAAGTTTTAAAGCATCAATATACGTTTGTTTGAAACTTGTTATCATATCAAAGTCGCGCGTGTTCATCAACTCAGCAAAACGTTCTTTTTCGGTTGCCATTAAAAACTCCTTAAAAGATAATGGATAAAGCTTCAAAAAATCAACTTTACCTACGGGGAAAGATGTCCCTTCGTGCAAAGCGATTCCTAAAAGTGAACCTGCGCAAATGATTTAAAGAATCAGTCAAAAATTAGTAGCGTATTTTCCGGATTGATCTTTCTACCCGAATACAACTCTAATCCCATAATCAAACGTTCTGTATCTAAATCTGATGCAAAGAGTTCCGCCATTCTAGAATTAGAGTCAAAATTAATATATATGGTATTTTCATATGCCTGTTTACCAAACTCTTTCATAATCCAAGTTTTTCCTACTTGCCGCGCTCCTTCAATTATTATTGGCTTACGTCGTTTGCTTTTTTTCCATTGATATAATTTTTCAATTGCAATTCGGTACATATCCACACCACCTTAAATTATTTCAAATTATACAACGATATTTTGTACTATACCAACATTTTTTACAACGAATAAAAGATTTTTCCGTATATATCAAGTTATAATTAACTCAAATCTAGTACATTTCAAGATCAACTGAATATTTTATCATACCTTTATGAGAGTTATCCCAATGGCATTATCCTGTTTATTTTACTATTTTTAATTTACCTCCTCTATGCTAGAGGATTTTTATACGATTTTCAATTTTACATACCACTATATTTTAATTATATCTCTACTCCAAATCCATTGAGAGCCTATACTTCCTATCTTTTTTATCATTTTTCCTATCTAACTCAGAATTAACAAAATTCATATGCCAACAAAATTTTTGATAAGTCTTTTCATCTATGCCTTTTCCCACTTCTTTTTGCATTTTTTTAAAACCATTCATTAACATTTGTCCACAAAAATAACAATCATTAAGAAAATTCAAAAAATAAAGATTATCAAAATCTTTTCTTATAAATTCACACAACTGACTATCTTGTTTGATTTCATTAACAACTTTCTTTTCAATGATAATTCTAGGATAATTTGCAATCTTGTCCTCCAAATAGTACGATTTCAAAAGTGCTTCACCCCAAACCATCGCATCATCTATAAAGAGTTGTCCTATCGAAATGCCTCCACGCAAAAGCCAACCAACACTATCACTTGCGGCTAGCTCTTGAAAATGTCCTGCACACATTAATAAACTTTTTATATCCCGTTTGCGTTGAAAGATCTCATTGGACAATTTTTTTGCTATAATAATATTATCCGAGAAAATCTTAAACTGAATATCCTTATTCTCATCAATTTGAATATCCTTTGTTAAATCTATAGAAAACGTATATAAATTATGTAACTTATTCATTGCCAATTGTTGATCTGCTGCCTTTATTTTATTACTGAATCCTAAAAGATCAATATATGCAACAATGTACGTCCCCGTCTTTCGGTCATAAGCATCCACATTTTGATTTACTAACATTGTAATCTCCCTATTTTTTTCGCTTTGGCACCTAAACTCCTTATTCCCATCTTAACATAATTAGTTTAATCGCTGAAAAATCTGTTCTTATCTAAATTTGCCAAAACTTTCATTTTTTATTACCCCACCTCATTAACACCAAACAAATTTCAGTCCATCCAAACATAAAAACACAACATCATATCTGAACCAAATCTCTGTACTCCTTTGATTTACTGGGCTTTCTTGGACAGCAAGCAGATGGTCTCTACATGATTCGTATTTGGAAACATATCCACTCCTTGCATCGCATCTCCAACATAGCCAAAACGCTTCAAATACTGCATATCCCTAACCTGTGTGATCGGATTACATGAAATATATAAGATCTGTTTTGGTTTCATATTCACTAATGCAGACAGAAACTGTTCATTGCTTCCACTTCTTGGCGGATCCATAATCACAACATCAAAACGTTCCTTACGCTGTTGTGCTTTTTTCATATAGGCAGATGCATCATCACAGATAAATCGAATATTCTTCACATCATTGATTTTTGCATTCACAATGGCATCATTCACTGCATCCTTATTGATTTCTACACCAATGACTTGTTTCACTTTATGTGCCATACTCATACCAATCGTTCCAATGCCACAATATGCATCCAAAACCTTTTCATTTCCTGTTAGTTCCAACATATCAATGCCTGTTTGATACAATACCTGTGTTTGTTCATGGTTGATTTGATAAAACGACTTAGAAGAAATACGATATTTTAAACCACATAGTGTATCTTCAATATATCCTTTTCCATACAGTACACGTTCCTGATCACCTAACACAACACTTGTTTTTCGTGTATTTACATTTTGTACAATCGTTGTGATATTAGGAAACTTATGTAGCAACGCATTCACAAAGTTCTTTCTTGCGGGGAACACATTTTGATTGATTACCAATACCACCATGATTTTACCACTTTGTTTGCCATAACGTAATAATACATGACGAAGTAAGCCACGTCGCTTATCTTCTTCATATGGTTCAATGCGAAGTTTTTCCATCAAGGATACGATTTCTTCTACGATTTCATCACAGATTTCCGGATGCAACAAACATCGTTTATAAGGGATGATCTTATGCGAAAATTCTTCATAAAACCCTGCTTGAATATGTCTGTTTCTATCTTTCTGAAATCCTATAATCATCTTATTACGATAATGATATGGTTCCTCCATTGTTAGAATATCTTTAACTTGTAAAGGCAGTTTTGCATCTTTACACAACTTAATCAATTGATTCTTCTTAAAATCTGATTGCGCTTTTGCGTCCATATGTAACAAATGACAACTGCCACATTTTTCAAATATCGGACAAGCTGGTTTAATTCTTCCCGGATGTTTTTGATCGACACGAATAAGTTCTGCCACATATCCTTTCTGAATACGCTTTTGTATCCTTGCCTGTACCTGTTCCTTTTCAAACACATGACGAACCAATACTTTATCTTTTCCTACATAAAAGACACCGTTGCCATCTTCATCAATAAATTGAATATTACCTTTTACGATTTGCTTTTCTTTTAACATGTTGTTTTCTCCAAATATGTATTCACATATGTTTCTATTTGATCACTCTGATCTAATGTAATCCCATGTATCCCCATTTCTTTTGCGGCGATAATGTTTTTTTCATTATCATCAATAAACAAACATTCCTCTGCTTTTAAATTATATCGTTTTAATAAAATCTGATAGATTCTTGTATCCGGTTTTACGATTTTTTCTTCATAAGATAATACACAGCCATCACTCCAATCAAAGAATGGCTGATTTGCTTTTAAATAATCTGCACTGTCTTTACTGATATTTGATAAAATATAAATATGGTATCCTTCCTTTTTTAATCTTTGCATAAGTGAAAAAGATATTTCCATTGGCTGCATTAATTTCATCCAGTCTTTTAAAATAATATCAATTTCTGTTTGATACTGAGGGTATTCTTTATGGTATATTTCATATAAGTCTTTCATAAACAAAACGCCCTGATCATATTTTAACCATGCATCATGTGAAAATATTGCCTGACATACCTTTTCTGTCAAAGCTTCATCATGAAAAATTTCTTTATAATACGTTACAGGAGAAAATGTCATTAAAACATTTCCAATATCAAAAATAATATTTTTTATCATATCTATCTACCTCACAGATACATTGTACTAGAAATTGTAAATGAAAAAAAGTGATTTCTCACTTTCTTCCTAATGACCATCGATATAATTTCTCTTTTGCCTCATCTACAGAACAAACTTCTATACCATCTTTACAAATATATGCAATTAACTGATTCCATTCACTAACGGGAAACATGTCATCATTAATTTTCATCACAAATACGATATGCATCCGAAAGATTGCTGGAATACGTAAATCAGATAAACAATCTTCACCAGTATGTTTGAATATATATTCCAACAATTCCTCTCTCATATTCACATTCTCCTTTCTGTATAAAAATGTATACTATTTTATATATATCGTTTTTTTATAGAAAACGGCGTTTTTATACCTTATAAACCTAAATTTTATTGTAAACAGGACTATCTCATATTTTATACATTATGAAACAAAATGCTGCTGATTTCCATATTATGTATTTTAAAAGCCCTGATATCAGTATAATTTATATCCCCTATAAAAGTCAATTGAAAAGCGAAAAAAAGAAGTGACAGTAAACTTTTTCTGCCACTTCATTCAACATCATGCAAAACGATTATTTTGTTGCTCTTACCATGAATTCACAGATCTTTTTAGAGAATTCAGCTGGATTATCAATTGGGAATCCTTCAATCAATAATGCCTGATCAAATAACAGGTCTGCATATTCTTTTACTGCATCCTTATCTTCTGCATATACTTTCTGTAATGCTTCAAAGATTGGATGGTTTGGATTGATTTCCAGGATACGTGAAGCTTTCATACCATAAGGATTGCCTTCTGGCATAGCACTTAATACTTTTTCCATTTCAAATGACATACCTTCATCACTTGATAAGCATACTGGATCATCTACCAAACGTGTAGAAATCTTAACTTCTTTTACTTTTTCACCTAAAGCTGTTTTTAAGCCTTCCAGCATATCTTTGTTTTCTTCAGCTTTCTTTTCTAATTCTTTCTTTTCTTCTTCACTATCTAAGTCTAAATCACCCTGAGAAATATTTTTGAAGTTCTTTTCTTTGAATGTGCCTAAAATCTGTAAAACAAATTCATCAACATTATCAGTTAAGTACAGGATTTCATAGCCTTTGTCTTTAACCTTTTGAACAGCAGGCATCTGATCGATTTTTTCAATCTTTTCTCCACTCATAAAGTAGATGTTTTCCTGTCCTTCTTCCATACGTGCAACATATTCATCTAATGTAATCAGTTTTTGTTCCTTGCTGGAGTAGAACAATAATAAATCCTGTAACAATTCTTTATTTGCGCCAAAGCCATTATATACACCAAATTTAATCTGTAGACCGAATGTATTCCAGAATTTTTCATATTCTTCACGATCATTCTTCAACATCAATAACAGTTCAGATTTGATTTTCTTTTCGATACGATTTGCGATTACTTTTAACTGACGATCATGCTGCAACATTTCACGAGAGATATTCAGATTTAAATCCTGAGAATCTACCAGACCTTTCACAAAACGGAAGTGTTCTGGAATTAGTTCATCCGCATTATCCATGATGAATACGCCACGGCTGTATAACTGTAAACCTTTCTTGTAATCCTGTGAATAATAGTTCATAGGTGCTTTACCTGGGATAAATAACAAGGAAGTAAAGCTTACATTACCTTCTACAGAGAAGTGAATTGTCTTTTGAGGGTCTGTGAAGTCATTGAATTTACTCTTATAGAAATCGTTGTATTCTTCTTTTGTGATTTCATTTTTACTTCTCTTCCATAATGGAATCATAGAGTTCAATGTTTTCAGTTCTTTTACTGTTTCATATTTCACATCTTCTGGTTTTTGCTCTTCGCCATCTTCTGGTTCTATACGTTTTTGTTCTTCTACCCACATCTCGATTGGATAACGGATGTAATCAGAGTATTTCTTAATCAAACGTTCAATTTCATACTGCGCTAAATATTCATCATAGTTTTCATCATCTGTGTTATCTTTTAGATATAAAGTAATGGTTGTTCCACAATCATCTTTGCTTGTTTCTTCAATTGTATATCCATCACTTGCATCACTGCTCCAGATATATGCTGTTTCTTCACCATATTTTTTAGATACAACATCTACACGGTTTGCGACCATGAATGCAGAATAGAAACCAACACCAAACTGTCCGATGATATCTACTGCATCTTCTTTTTCATCTTTTTCTTCTAATTCCTGTTTAAATGCGAAAGACCCACTTTTTGCGATCGTACCAAGGTTTTCTTCTAATTCTTCCTTGTTCATACCAAGACCGTTATCACTAATACTTAAAGTACGGTTTTCTTTATCGATTTCCAGGTGGATCTTGAATGCATTCTGATCAATATCACTTAAATTCTCGCTTAGTGATTTATAGTATAATTTATCGATTGCATCACTTGCATTAGAAATCAGCTCACGTAAGAAGATTTCCTTATGTGTATAGATAGAATTGATCATTAAATCCAACAGACGTTTTGATTCAGCCTTAAACTGTTTTTTTCTTGCCATGTTCATTTACCTCCTGTTAGCACTCTTTTCATAAGTCTGCTAATAGTATAGGACTTTTTCTTAGCACTGTCAACACCCTAGTGCTAAATTTTATAGAAAACTTCGCCTTTTCCAATTTATCATTGCCCGTTCATAAAAACTCGTCTATAATATAAGAAACAATTTACAAAGGGGTTGTAAAAGAATGAAAGAAATGAAAGATATAAAACGAATTGTTGTCAAAGTAGGTTCTTCCACGATTACGAGAGAAAACGGATTAAATTTAAGAAAAATTGATCAGCTCGCTATGGTGTTAAGTGATATAAAAAATAAAGGAATTGATGTAGTACTTGTCAGTAGTGGTGCTGTCAGTGCAGGTGCCAGTAAATTAAAAATGAAAACCCGCCCTTCCCTTATGCGTGAAAAACAGGCAGCAGCAAGTGTTGGTCAATGTGAATTAATGTTTATCTATGATAAATTCTTCTCACAATATGGACAGACAATCTCACAGCTATTGATCACAAAAACGATAACTGCCAATGAAACACCACGTGTCAATGTAATCAACACAATGGAAACTCTGCTTCAGTATGGGGTGATTCCTATCGTAAATGAAAATGATTCTATTGCATTTGATGAAATTGCTTATGGTGATAATGATACTTTATCTGCGATTACAGCATACTTAGTACATGCAGATCTGCTTGTGATTTTAAGTGATATTGATGGTTTATATGATAAAAATCCCAGTAAGTATGATGATGCAAAACTAATTCCCGTCGTAGATGGTATCAATTCGCATATACTTTCTATGGCAGAGGATGCTTCCAGCAATGTTGGAACGGGTGGAATGATTACCAAATTACATGCGGCACAATATGCAAGTGAGCATAACATTCCAATGATCATCGCCAATGGTAAACAGCCATCTATTTTATACGATATATTAGAAGACAATTATAAAGGAACATTATTTGATGTAAAGGAGGAGTCATATGGAACTCATTGAATTATGTAAGGCAGTAAAAACAGCAAGCAAGGATATCATGAAAGCATCTACTGCACAAAAGAATGCGGTATTAGAAAGTATTGCGCAAGAAATTGAACAGCATATGGATGAAATCATGGTTGCTAATCAAAAAGATGTGGATGAAGGTGAAAAACGTGGCATGAATAAAGGCCTGATTGATCGTATGCATTTAACAAAAGAACGTTTAGCACAGATTGTTGTCGGTGTTCGTCAGGTGAAAGCATTAAATGATCCTATTGGTGAAATCGAAGATATGAAAACCTCACCAAATGGTCTTCAAATAGGGAAAATGCGTGTTGCCTTAGGTGTTGTCGGCATGATTTATGAAGCCAGACCAAATGTTACGGTAGATGCTGCAGTTTTATGTTTAAAAGCTGGAAATGCTGTAATTTTAAGGGGTAGTAAAGATATTCTTCAATCTAATATCGTGTTGGTAAGACTCATGCGTCATGCTCTTGAGAAACAAAACATGAATCCTGATATCATCACATTATTAGAGGATACTTCAAGAGAAACCAGCAGTCAGCTGATGCGTATGAATGATTATTTAGATGTTTTGATTCCAAGAGGCGGTGCTTCTTTAATTAAGACCTGTGTAGAAAATGCCAGTGTACCTGTTTTAGAAACTGGGACAGGAAACTGTCATGTTTATGTAGACAAAGACGCAAAGCTTGAGGATGCCCTTTCCATCATAATTAATGCGAAAACAAGTCGTACCAGTGTATGTAATGCATGTGAAAGTGTCTTGTTCCATAAAGATATTCCTGATACTTTTATAAAGGAAGTCATTGATGCATTAAAAGTGCACAATGTTATCATTCACGCTGATCAGGATATATGCTTATTAGATGATACTTGTATATTGGCAAGTGAAGATGACTATCACAAAGAATATCTTGATTTGGAAATATCCATGAAAAAAGTTGATTCTTTACAAACAGCGATTGATCATATCAACACCTGCAGTACCCATCACAGTGAAACCATTGTTTCTGAAAACTACAGCAGTATCCAGCAGTTTATTAAAGAAGTAGACAGTGCCTGCGTATATGCCAACGCTTCTACACGATTCTCTGATGGATTTGAATTTGGACTTGGCGCAGAAATTGGTATCAGTACCCAAAAACTTCATGCAAGAGGTCCTATGGGGTTAAAAGCCTTAACAACCCAAAAATATATCATTTTGGGAAATGGGCAGATACGACAATAATGGTACAGGATATTCTCCTGTACCTTTTCTTTATATTGCAGAAAAAACAGAGCATGATTTTGCTCTGTTTTTGTTATGCTTGTAAATGTGCAATGATTGCATCACGGTATTCTTCTGTTGTGGAAGTTCCATGCAAATCAGGTGTCAAGACTTTCGCTTCCTGTAAAACAGCATCTACTGCCTGACGAATGTTAGCGGCACATGCGTCTTCTCCTAAGTATTCCAGCATCATACATGCTGACCAAAGAATTGCAGTAGGATTAGCGATATGCTTTCCGGCGATATCTGGCGCACTTCCATGTACTGCTTCAAACATTGCATAATCGCTGCCTAAATTACAGCTAGGAAGTAATCCTAATCCACCAATCAATCCGCTTGTTAAATCTGATACGATATCCCCATAAAGATTTGGCATGACCATGATATCAAAAGTTTCAGGGCGCATAACTAACTGCATACAAACGTTATCGACGATTTTATCATCTGATGCAATCGTTGGAAATTCTTTTGCGATTTCATGGAAGATATCCAAAAACATACCATCGCTCATTTTTAAAATATTCGCTTTATGTACACAAGTAACCTTTTTACGTCCATGATCTACTGCATACTGGAATGCATCACGAATGATACGCTCACTTGCTTTTCTTGTGATAATTTTAGTCGCATGTACAGTGTTTTCATCAATTTTTTCTTCTACACCAACATATAAATCCTCTGTATTCTCACGGAATGTGACAATATCTACATCTGGAAATGGTGTTTTTACAGCAGTATTGCTTTTTGCGGGACGAATATTTGCATATAAATCATATTTGTTACGTAAAGTAACGTTCAACGATTTAAACCCTTTTCCAATCGGCGTTGTGATTGGTGCTTTTAATAAAATACGATTTTTTTCAAATGAAGCATATGCCTCATCAGGAATCAGTTTTCCATTGCGCTCATATTCGGCTTCTCCTACTTCAAAGCACTCAAATGCAAGTGGTGCTTTTGCCGCTTTTAGTATCTGTAAAGTCGCATCACAGATTTCTGGTCCTATGCCATCTCCCTTAAATACAGTAATTGTTTTCATTTCTATCGCTCCTCCATCTTCTTATATTCTTTTGTTGATCCTACATATTTCGTAGCCGGACGCATGATTCTTCCATCGTACAGCTTGTTTTCAATATTGTGTGCTAACCATCCTATTGTTCTTGCTAATACAAACAATGGGGTATACATATCTTCTGGAATCCCTAACATCTGATATACAAAGCCACTATAGAAGTCTACATTGCTGGAAACATTAATTCCCTTTACATCCAGAATGACTTCTTTTGCACATTGTTCAAAACGCTGATAAAAGGCATATTCTTTTTCTTTACCTTTTTCCTGTGCAAGTTTTGCGATATGTTCTTGAAGCACTTCACTTCTTGGGTCGGATAAAGTGTAGATTGCATGTCCCATACCATAAACAAGCCCACTGTAATCATAGAACTGTTTATGCATGATACGATAAATCAACGCTTTGATCTCTACTTCATTTTCACAATATCCAATTTCATCAATGACTGCTTTCATCATGCCGGAAACCTTCAAATTTGCACCACCATGACGTGGCCCCTTCAATGCCCCGATTGCACCTACCATACTGGAATAAAAGTCAGTACCTGTTGATGAAATCACCACATTGGTAAATGTAGAGTTATTTCCACCACCATGATCAGCATGTACAATTAACATCATATCTAATACCAGGGCTTCCTGATGCGTAAAGGAATGATCTCCTCTGGACATATAAAGGATGTTTTCCGCAATGGACATATTTTTCTGACACTGGTGAATAACTAATGATTCTTTATGATAGTAATGCATCTTGCTTTGGTAGGCATAACAGATAATACTTGGCAGTTTCGCTAATATATTTAACCCCTGTTCCAACGTATTTTCTACACTGATATCATCTGGTGCATCATCATAATCATATAAGGCAAGCACTGCCTGCTGTAATCGATTCATTAGATTTTTACCTGGCATATGCAAAAACTTTGTTTCAAGAAAATCACCAGGCAGTTCATAATGATCCTGTAAGATTTTCACAAAGGTCTGTAATTCTTCTCCATTTGGCAAATATCCAAACAATAGTAAAAAGCATACTTCTTCATATCCATAAGGACGGTTCCAATCACGTCCGTGGATGATATCACGTAATTCTATACCGCGATAAAACAGCTGCCCCTGGGCATCCCGTTTGACTTCTTCTACGTATTTATAACCGACAACATCGGCAATTTTGGTTAATCCGACACGTACACCTGTGCCATCTTCATTACGAAGACCTTTTTTTACATCATATTTGCGAAACAGATCATTGGGGATATCTGTAAATTCCAGTGACTTTTTATATAATGAATTTAACTGTTTATTCATGATGGTACCTCCCTTTTTTATTTATTTTTCAATGTCTTTCAATATTATATCATAATTTTCATAAAGTCAATGAAATATTTTCAGATTTTATGTTATAATAAAACACGTACACTAAAAATATAGCGGAAAGGAAGAAAAAATATGCTAACAATTACAGAAAAAATTATAAAAGCTCATCTGGTGGAAGGTGAAATGCATCGAGGAGAACCAATTGCGATCCATATCGATCAGACCCTGACACAGGATGCAACTGGTACGATGGCGTATCTGCAGTTAGAAGCAATGGGGGTAGACCAGGTAAAAACTGAATTATCCATCAGTTATGTTGACCATAACACACTGCAGAGTGGTTTTGAAAACGCTGATGACCACAAATATTTACAAACTGTCGCTATGAAGCATGGCGTAAAATTCTCTAAACCAGGCAATGGTATCTGTCATCAGGTACATTTGGAAAGATTCGCAAAACCTGGAAAAACTTTATTAGGAAGTGATTCTCATACACCTACAGCTGGTGGTATAGGTGCATTGGCAATTGGTGCCGGAGGACTTGATGTTGCCTGTGCCATGGCAGGAAGAGCATTCCATTTAACAATGCCAAAAGTAGTAAATATCATCCTGCACGGCTCTTTACAGCGTGGTGTCAGTTCTAAAGACATTATCTTAAAAGTGTTACAGCTGTTAAGTGTAAAAGGCGGTGTTGGAAAAGTTATTGAATATAGTGGAGATGGTGTAAAAAACCTGAGTATTCCACAGCGTGCAACCATTACTAACATGGGGGCAGAATTAGGCGCAACAACTTCTGTATTCCCAAGTGATGAAATCACTTATGAATTCTTAAAGAAACAGCATCGTGAAGAAGACTATGTTGAATTAAAGGCTGATGAAGGTGCTGTATATGATGAAACTTATGAAATTGATTTAGATACATTGGAACCAATGATTGCAATGCCTCATTCTCCTGATAATGTTTTACCTATCAGTGAAGTGCTTGGCATGAAAGTTGATCAGGTTGCCATTGGAAGTTGTACAAACTCTAGTTATCGTGACATGATGACAGTTGCCAATATCTTAAAAGGAAAAACTGTTGATCCTGAGGTATCTCTTGTTATTTCACCAGGTTCTCGTCAGGTATTGAATATGCTTGCTAGCAATGGTGGATTATCTACCATGATTACTGCTGGCGCAAGAATCCTGGAAACAACATGTGGACCATGTATTGGTATGGGACAATCTCCTATCACCAACGCTTTATCCTTGCGTACCTTCAACCGTAACTTCTATGGAAGAAGTGGAACCCTGAGTGCTAAAGTATGTTTGGTTTCTCCAGAAACAGCTGCCGCAAGTGCAATTGCCGGATACATTATAGATCCAAGAGTTTTAGAATTTGATATTCCTGAGGATCCTGAATATTTTACTATTGATGATTCTATGATCATTGAACCGGATATGGAATTATCTGCGGAAACAGAAGTTGTTCGTGGACCAAATATCAAGCCATTACCTATCAATACACCATTAAAAAACACAATCACAAAGAAAGTCATGATCAAAGTAGATGATAATATCACAACCGATCACATTGCACCAGCAGGCGCAAAAGTATTGCCTTATCGTTCTAATATTGAAAAGATTTCTGAATTCATCTTTATGAATGTGAAAGCAAGCTTCCATGATGATTGTATCGCGAATGATGGTGGATTCATTGTGGCAGGCAGCAATTATGGCCAGGGAAGTTCTCGTGAACATGCGGCACTTGCGCCTATGTATCTGGGTATTAAAGCTGTTATCGCAAAAAGCTTCGCAAGAATTCATCGTGCAAATCTGATTAACTTTGGTATCATTCCATTCACTTTCGTTAATGAAAAAGATTATAATGATATTGATGAAATGGATACCTTAAAAATAACTGATTTATTAGATATCAAAGAAAATACACCTATCACTGTACAGAACGTAACCAAAGGCAAAACCTTCCAGGTAGAACATAATCTAACACAGTTGGATATTGATACCATCAAAGCTGGTGGAACATTAAATCTAATTCGTCAGAATCAAAAGTAACATAAAGCACTTTCGAGTGCTTTTTTTCATGCCTTATGCTATCATGAACATAAGAGGTGATAACATGATTCTATTGTTGGGCGGTGCGACACATTGTGGCAAAACCAAACTTGCGCAAAAACTTTTGGAAACCTACCACATCCCTTATTATTCTATTGATCATATCAAAATGGGATTAATCCGTGCACATATAAGTGATATTTGTGTTGAAGATGATAAAGCATTAACTTCATATCTTTGGCCAATTATGAAAGAAATCATTCTAACCGCGATTGAAAACAATCAGCATTTCATCATAGAGGGCTGTTACATCCCCTTTGACTGGCAGAAGGATTTTACAGAAGAGGAAAGAAAAAAAATTCATTACTGTTGCCTGATTTTTTCTAAATCGTATATCGAGCAACACCAAAAAGAGATCTTTCAATATGCGAATTGTATAGAACAACGTAAGGAGGAAGCATTGGATATCGATGCATTGATTAAAGATAATCTCAATCATCTACAAAGCTGTAAACAGTATCATTTGCCTTATATTCTGATAGATAACACCTATGCTATAGATATTGAAAATAATTTTGCTTTTTTGAAACAAAAATAAGTATCCTAAGGTATCATTAGTAGAGAGGAGAATGTTTATGAAACATAAATCTAAATTACTCATGATACCACTTTGCTTATCTTTATGCATTGGTTGTACAACACCAAATAAACCGACAAACAATAAGGTGTATATTGAAGAAACCATGCATACATCATTACCAGACAGTCTGAATGCTTTTTCTATATCCAGTTTTTCCAGACTATGGCAACAGGATCAAAATCTGTTGTATTCCCCTTACAGTGCATATCTTGCCTTAGCTTTATGCAGCAATGATGCCATAGATGAAACCCAGCAACAGCTTTTACATGCGTTGTGTTATAAAGGGGATATACAAGATTTGAATCAACAGCTTGTGAAAGAGCTAAACACCTTAAGCCAGCAAAATGTTCAGTCTAATACTTCCATCTGGAATGATCAAAATGTTACACTAAGTCAAAAACTAAAAGATGCATCATCGCTTTATCAATCTGATATCTTCACAAGGGATTTCAAAAAATCGTCATTAACCAGTGAGATCAACAGATGGATACAATCAAATACCAATAAAAAGCTTACCTTCCAGCAGCCAGTTTCTAAGAATACTGCAATTATTTACTTCAATACTTTATATTTACAGGATCGTTGGGATACTCCTTTTGATAAAAAGAACACAAAAACAGATACTTTTACAACTTCTAATCAAAAACAAATTCAGACGTCCTTCATGCATACCAGTCGATCCGGATACTATATGGATAAAGAAAACTATGAAGCAATCAATCTACCACTTGAAAAAGGTGGACAAATGTTGTTGTTTTTACCAAAGGAACATCAAAATCCTTTAGATATTTTAAAAGATCCAGCATGGATTTCTCAATTCTATGAAACGAATGATACGAAAATGTTAAATATTTCACTTCCTTCATTTACGCTAAAACAGGATTATTCTTTAACCAATATGCTTTCTTCTATGGGCGTAAATCGTGCTTTATCAAAAACAGATGCACAATTTCTTTCTAAAAATGATCATGAACCGCTTTATCTTGATGATATGCATCAGGGAACCTATCTAGCGGTCAATGAAGAAGGTATTGAGGCTGCGGCTTATAGTGAAATCGAAATGAAAACCGGTAGTGCTTTTATGGAAAGTGTTGATATCCAGTTTAACAGACCTTTCCTATATACAATTGTTTCCGCTCAGGGTACCCCTTTATTCATTGGTTATATCGAAAATCCAACAGCATAGTCAAAAAAGGATTGGTGATCACGCCAATCCTTTCCTTTATTTTATCTTCTTTTTATGAAACTTTTGTTCACTTTCCGGATCTTTTACAAATGCCAATACCAGTGCACCAAGCAACATCATTGGTATCAATCCAAGTATTCCATAACGTGTTTCCCCTGTAATCATGATAATCACAGATACTGCAATTGGACCTAAAATCGCAGAGAATTTTGAGAATACAGAGAAGAATCCAAAGAATTCATTACTGTCTGCTTTATCAGGAATCAGCTTTGCGAAATAACTTCTTGATACAGATTGAATACCACCCTGAAACAACCCAACCAACAATGCTACTGCCCAGATAAAGGATGGATATGTCTTAATCATCGCACCACATAAAACAACGCCTGTATATCCGATAATGCCAGAATAAATCATCTTCTTAGAACCAAATCTGCCAACCAGTCTGCCAAAGAAAATAGATGCAGGACAAGCCACAATATTAATCAAGATTACAACCACAAGACTCATAGTATCATCAATTCCCATTTCACTTGCAAGTGATACAGCCATTTTAATAACGGTATTTACACAATCGATATAAAAGAAATAAGAAATACAAAACAGGAAAATATTTTTATTTTTCTTAACATCGCGGAATGTATGATATAAGTGTGAAAATGATTCTTTCACAACATGTGGTACAGGTTCATGATAATGTGTTTGTTTTACATTCTTCATAATTGGCAAAGAATAAAATAACCACCATAATACCGCAAGTCCCATTGTAATACCACATGCGACACGATAGGTCAATGTGAATCCGCCTAATACCAAATCACCATTCGTATCTCCAAATAAGGTTACTGCCGCAAATGGAATCACAAAGATCAAGAAAGGCAACACACTGCCAATATATCCCCATGCATAGCCTGCCGCAGACACTTTATCCACTCGCTCATCATCGCACACATCTACAATAAATGCATCATAGAAAATGATAGAGCCATTGTATCCCAGCATGGCAATGACGAATACAACAATCGCTGTTTTATAATCAATAAATGGCAACGCCAGACCAAATCCTCCCGCAATACCAATAAACAGGAAGAACTTAAACATTTTCATTTTCGTATCTTTATAATCTGCCATCGTTCCCAGCACTGGTGAAATAAGTGCCAGAATAATCGCATATACTGCATTTGCCCATCCAACATAGACGCTGCTGTCACCCGGTGTGATTTTCGCAATCAACAATGGAAAAATAACGGTACATGTCGTTAATACCTGTGCGCTGTTTCCTACATCATATAGAATCCAGCTTCCCTCTTCTTTTGTGAAACCCATTCTCTCTAAAAGTTTTAATAACATAATGAATCCTCTCTTTACTTTCTTTCATTATACCAAGTATTTCATATAATTCCTATTCCGTTTATATTTTTTACATTTATTTTACAAATCATCACATGTTATTTGTATTGACGATTACATTGATTGGATGTCCCTCAATATATGCATTTAATGTATTGGAAACCAGCTGTAGTAAGCGCTGTCTTGTTTCTAAACCACGCCATCCCATATGTGGAGTAAGAATCACCTGATCCATTTCGTAGAAAGGATGATCTTCTCTTGGCGGTTCTACTTCTTGTACATCTAATCCTGCCCCCGCAATCTTTTTGTTTTGTAAAGCATGAAGCAATGCCTCCTCATCGATCAGGGCGCCGCGTGATGTATTGATCAAAAATGCTGTACTTTTCATCAAGGATAACGTTTCTTTGTTGATGATATGTTTTGTATCTGGTGTAAGTGGACAGTGTAGAGAAACAAAATCAGCCTGTTTTAGTAATTCTTCTAAAGATACATAGCAAATCCCATCATGATCTTTCTTTGGTGTACGAGTATAAACTAGGATTTTCATATCCAATGCCTGCGCAATTTTTATAACTTCCTTACCAATATTGCCCTCTCCAATAATGCCTAATATCTTATCATTTACTTCCATATGCTCAACCATCATATGCTGTGTAAAATTACGATGATCCTTTTTATGTATCATGTGCAGCTGTTTTGGCATAGAGCTTGCCAGCATCAAAATCAGCATAATTGCTGTATGTGCAACTCTTTTTGTGGAATATGCTGGTGTATTGCAGACCATAATATTACGCTTTCGACATGCTTCTAAATCAATGTTATTATACCCAGTTCCCGCTTCACAAATCATTTTTACACGATCCGGTAGTTGCATAATCATATCTTCACTCACTACATATTCTTTTGTGACGATGATATCTGCCTGCTTCACACGTTCCATAAACTCCGTTTTACTACTATCAGAATAAAAAGTAACTTCTCCCGGTATACATGAGCGATCTAATTTTCCATCATAATCAATTTTATCAATATTTACACAAACGACTTTCATTTTATATTTTTTCCTTTCATATCATAAAATTCTACCTGTACATCTTCTTTTGTGACATTCACAATGGCATAACTTTTATCATTACCATCCATTCCAAACAATAAAGAACCAGGATTCACGATTGTGATTCCATCATAAATTTCCCATACTCGGATATGTGTGTGACCAAAAAAGACGATATCACATTGTTTCTTCTTTGCATAATCAGCAATATGATGATATAAAACATCCATACATACCTGCATGATATCTTCTTTCTCATCGATCATTAAGGAAAAGACTTCCTCCATGACATCTGCTTCAAATATATCTCCATGTACGCATAAAATGCGATGATTTTCTACTTCCACAATTCGCTCTATTGGTAGCTTTAACGCTTTATCATGATTTCCTTTAACCACCACAAAACCATCTAATTCTTTTAACGCAAATCCAATATCACCTAAATCTATTTTTAAATCCACATCCTTATGTTTATGGATCAGTTTTCTAGTATTTTCTAATTCTCCATGCGTATCACTTATTAATAAGATTTTCATAAGACTCACCTGATTTCATTTTTCTATATCTTCATAAAACATATATGTTCCTTTTGTGCGTTTTTCAGAATGCAACCCCAGTATCTTTCTTTCATTATACCGGTGTTGTGATACGATAGCAAGCACAGGAATTATTTTATATAATTATTTTTACGCTATAATGCATAAAATTAAAAAAAGTATTGCATTCTATAAATTTAGATGTTATAATATCAAGGCAAATGCGGATGTGGTGAAACTGGCAGACACGCTAGACTTAGGATCTAGTGCTTCGGCGTGCAGGTTCGATTCCTGTCATCCGCACCATTTTATAAATGAACTTCGAGGAATCGAAGTTTTTTTATATTTCATGCAAGATATCATTTTATCACAAAAGTCTGCATTTCATATACTCATCATATGTATACTCACATAAACGATATTTTTAATTTTATCGACCAACGTTGATAAAAAAAAGATGATAAGAAAAACACAGTAAATAACATCCTACGAATGATTTCTACATTTGAAATTTCCATCATCTATTCTAATTCCTATCTCTTTCATTTTTCAATATTTTTCTCTAAACTTATACTTCGACAATATCAGCTTCATTCCCATGTTCACGAATTAGATGAATAAGCTGATCTGCTTGTATCCATATTGTCGCAGTATTATCATTTGGATGTACGCCAATGATATTACCGGCAAATTCAGAATCCATATAAAAATGTACTTTACAATCTATATCATTCAAAATACCAAGTGGTGTTACAGAGCCAGGAGTTAATCCCATAATTGCCATTAGATCATCTGCCGAAGCGAAAGAAAGTGGTCTTAAACCCAATTGTTTACGAAAGTTTTTTAAATCAACCCTTTTATCCCCTTTAACAGAAATTAAATAATAATTGCGTTTCTTATCATCTCGAACAAATAGATTCTTAGCATCCCATTCAGGATAAAGAAGCTTTACAGAGTCTAATTCTCCCATATTGAATACCGCTTTATGCTCATTTACTTCATAACTTATTTGATGTTTCTTTAGATATTGATATATTTCTTCTTTTTTCATAACTATTCCTCTTTAATTATTTCAATAATAACCTGATACTACATCATCCATTATCAATGTAGTATTTGTTTAATTATACCACATATTAAGCTGAATGCTTTATCGAAATTATTGCCTGTAACCATACATCAAATAGCATAAGAATCTTTCAAATTTTAAACTTCTATTTATTTTTTTCTCATTAATCGAGCTTTTATTGGTCCAATCATAAACTTCAAAACCAACGATAAAAGCAGAACTAATATGAGTAAAAAAGATTTTGTATAGAATAATGCATCTGCAATTATAAGCATCGCTACAACACAACCAGATATCAGAAATAGTAATTTCTTTTTTCTTATATTCAAGCTGCTATCAGCTAAAGTAAATTCTTTCCAATGTAACATCATCAACTCTTCATTATCCATATAAAAGATAGAAAATGATGCAGTTATATACAAAACAGCGATTCCAATAAGAAGGAAAAAATTTAAAGATATATTATTTGAAGTATACAAAAATTCCTGATAGATCCAATATAAATCAAATCCTACAAATAATATAAAGATTATGTTTATTATGATTTTGTTTTTTAAAAGATAAATATTTCCAGCTTTATCTCCAAGTAACTTTGTTTTATCGCTTTTTTGTGACATGAACTTGGGCATAAAAAACCAAAGGATATATGCAATCGCTGGGGCAATAAGATATGTATATTTTGATCCCCACCCATCAACTCCTTCAAAATGTGTATGGGTAGGTACTCTGTCTGGTAAGAAAAACAAACTAACAAAAGTTATTATAAACATCAAAGTAGCTAAAACAAAATTAATGTTATTATATTTTTTCATAAAATTCAGCCCTTTCTATTTCTATGTGATTTTAGTTTAAATTTAGTATCATGAAAACTACGTTAATAGTATAGTTCTTTTGAAAAAAACACAATAATAATTCTTAAATATAAAATCTTCTAATACACACATAAATTCTAACCAAAAACAGCCAGAAGTACTCCACCTCTATACTTAGCATAAATAATGTAAGTTCATACTATGGGAAATTATGAAATGGATTAAAACTTACAGGATTAATTATACATAAAACAACGTAATTTTCTAATAATATCTAAAAAAGTTTCCGGCTTATTTTTTAACGCCAGAAACTTTTTCATTTTACGATTTCTTATATCGTTTATAAAGTATGACACCATACACTGTCAATATCATTCCAAGTACAAGTCCTATGATTCTAAAAATCATGGGGCCAAAAAGATTCAGATCGGTATCCAAAACTTTCTTAGAATAAATATCAGCGACAATACTTGCGAAATCAAAAACCATAATGCCTTCTATGGTTATAATCAGCAACATAATCCTCTTGATTTTTCTTTGATTCACCACCAGATCACCGCTTTCATTTATTGATTACTATTTACACAACGCTTTTTTTAAATCATTCACATAGGTTTCCTGTTGCTTTTTTAAATAACCTTTCACAAAAGGTTTCATAAATACCTTTTTAGCTGTGACATCCTCTGTAAAATCAATTTCTACACCATCCGCTAACTGATTGAAAATACCTGTCCAGTGCCCGCTCATATTGCTGTTGTCCATATCAAATTCATAACGATATGGCTCCTTCACTGTGATTGTAAATGTTGTAGGATAATCATCCTTGGTGTATTCAACAAACTGCTTTTCATTAACGATTTCAATTCGACTAATATCACTTCTCCATGCATAATTTTCTAAAGAAGTCACAATCTCCCAAACATCTTTTATGTTACTATTTAATGTTGTTTTCATATTTGATACTGTCATCTTTTATCCCTCCATTTATCATTGATTATATCATAGATGACAAAACTATTCTTGTAAGATGTGCACATGCCTGTAAATTATCCGTTTGCATAATATATCCCTTTATCTTTTAGAAATTCCAAGGTTTTCAAAATATTCATGTAATTGATATGTTTTCTCAAATTCCTCTTTTGTGATCACCTGTGCTAAAAAATCTTCATCCTGATTGATTTCATCCACTTGGGGTACAGGTGCTTCTGTGACAAATTCGCATCCTTCATCTAATCCTAAAGATATTCTGCCATTTGAAAACACCTCAATCATTCTTCTCGCATAGCGCTCATTTTCTAAATCTACCTCATAGAAAAGGATCACCGGTGTTTCATCATCAATATAGTTCCAATTGCATTTTATGTATTCATATCGTTCCATTGTTATCACCTTATATTAGTTTTATCGTACCATACAGAAAGGCCTATGTAAAGATAGAAAAATTATTATAAAATATATTCTTTCATTATCTGATCCTCCAACATCCAGACTTTTTCACATAGTGCTTGTATAAAATATCGATCATGGGATACCACCAAAAGGGTACCAGCAAAGGCCTGAAGATTTTCTTCGATAATATCAATACTGGTGAAGTCTAAATGATTGGTTGGCTCATCTAAAATTATCATATTGATTTCTTTTGATAACATTTCTGCTAGTTTCAATCTAGTTTTCTCCCCACCGCTTAATGCTTTTAAATGCTTCATCATATCGATGTGATCAAATCCATATTTCATTAGATAACGCCTTGTATCTTCTTCATTCATACAAAGTTCTTTTTTCGCATATTCCAATATCGTCATATCTTTAGGAAAGCTGATCATCTGAGGTAGATATCCAATAGCGATATGATTGCCGTATTGGATACTACCTTCTTGAATTTCTTCAATTCCCATAATTAATTTGATCAGCGTACTTTTTCCTGTGCCATTTTCTCCACATATTGCTACACGTTCTTTAAAACAAAGCGTGGCATTTACATGTTCAAATAATAGCTTATCAAAACAGTGCCCCAGTTCCTTTATTTCCAACACATGTTTAGATGAACGTTTTGCCATGGATAAAGTAAAGTCCATATTCCTTTGAATCAGTCTTGGACGCCTCATGCGTTCTATTTTATCTAAACGTTTTTCTAACATTTTGGCTTTCTTGAAGAATTTTTCATTATCGCCTTCTCTGCCCCATTGACGAAACTGACGAATCGCCGCTTCTAATCGTTTGATTTCATTTTGTTGTGCTTCATAATCTTCCTGCATACGTAAGAAGCGTTCGTTTTTTTCTTTTCGATATACATCATAATTTCCATGGTATACAGATAATTCTCCATAACTGATTTCGTATATTTTTGATACACAATGATTGAGAAATGTACGATCATGTGATACGACGATGATGGTTTGTTTATCATTTGCCAGAAAGTTTTCCAGCCATGCTATCCCTTTAAAATCCAAATGATTGGTTGGCTCATCCAATAATAAAACATCTGGTCTTTCCAATAAACGCCGTGCAAGATTCACTCTTGCTTTTTCTCCTCCACTCAACACTTCATACTCACTGTATAACAACGATGAGAACTGAAGTCCATGGGCAATCTGATCCACAAAGGTAAAGATATGATAGCCATCCAGCTGTTCAAAACGCTCTTGTATGTTGCCATATTTTTTTAATAACTGTTCTAGTTCTACCTCATCAACTTTTTCCATAGCTTTCTCTAAGGCTTCCATCTTTTTTTTCAAATGCATGATATCGCTGTAAGTCTGCATCAGATATGCTTCCACAGTGCCCGAAAATTCATCAAAGTTTTGATTCAAATACGCAATTTTGGTATGTTTTGATACAATGCGTTCTCCTTCCTGAATGTTTTCTATTCCTGCAATTACCTTTAACAGCGTTGATTTCCCACATCCGTTTTCACCCACAATGGCGATATGCTCGCCATCTGTAATTTTCATTGTTAAGTCATCTAATATGATATCCTGTGTATAGGATTTTGTAATATTTTGTAAATGTATTGTCATAAATGTTTTCCTTTCTTTTTTCTATGGGAAAACAAAAAGCCCGCCAGTAAAAAAGCGGGACATCGTCAATACATTATAATGGTATGTTCTTTTGATGGCTGGCTTTTACTCATTGTTTTCCCGAAATATTGACGCACTTGTCCCTATAATCGAAAAAACAGTGAATGTTATCGTACGACAAAAAACATCCTGATTATGCATTTTATCCAAAATGATATCTTTTATCTTACGATTCATAAGCCATCCACCTCCTTTATGCCTACTGTTTTAGTTTATTAGAATTTCAAATGAAAGTCAAGCTTTCATTTTTTATGCACGGTGCATGATAGAATGATATTTGTGGCAAGTGCTACACTTCCTGTGATCAAACATATGTTTGACATGGCTGGATGATAGGTTTGTTTTAATTTTGCTGATGCAAGGATAAATCCAATAGAGCCTCCATAAGAAAGTGTTTTTGCGATTATACGCGCAGGTCGATGTTTCATTGTTGATTCTAAAGTATCATCCAGTTTTTGCGCAGCATTTTCTACTGCCGTTTCAATTTTTTCTCCACCACGTTCCATCATTTCTTCAAATTTTTCTTCTGTCATTTTCATTTCCTCCTATGATGTTTGTAATTTTCGTTTGAATAGTACTTGTGATAAACCAAAACAAATAACAATAAAGACCACACACCACATCATACCTAATAAATAATCCTGTATATAGAACACTTCTCCCATAAATAGAGCCCGTAAAGAATCAATGATGGGAGTCATAGGCTGATATTTCGCAAATACTGCCAATGCTACAGGCATACTGTCCACAGATACAAAACCTGAGCTAAGATAAGGTAGAACAGATATGAATACTGCACAAGCACCGGCACCTTCAGGCCCTTGTGCAAGCAATCCAAATAATATGCTCATCCATGAAATCATTAATATAAACATTGCCAACAACAAAATAATCAGTAACATATTATGCATTTGCATATCCGGACGAAATCCTACAATATATGCAATTCCAAGTATTATCCCCGTTGTCACAATACTCCTGAAAAAAGCCTCAATGATGTGCCCTAACAAAATTGATGATTTCATGATTGGCATCGTATAAAAACGATGGATAATCCCTGAATGGATATCATTATTTATGGCGATTGCTGTATTAGAACCACATTGTCCGATACACTGAATCAAAATACCCGGTACAATATAATTTACATAAGACATGCCTTCCACATGCATTGAGCCACCTAATACATACACAAATAAAATCATCATCAAACTGGGTGTTACCACACTTGTTAATATGGTATCCAGATTTCGTATTGAAATCTTTATCCTTCTACAAGACATAGTTTTCATATCCTTGAATAATTCCATCATAATGTTTCCTCCATCATTTTCATATATACATCTTCAATCGTTGTCTGTTTCAAGTGAAGATCCTGTAATGGGATATCTGCCTGTTTGATACTTTGCAGGATATCAATTACATCATTTACCGTATCGGTGAATGTAATTGAAATGGTAAAACTTTCTTCATTGGATTGTTTTGTATAATGGCTTAAAATATCCCAAGTCTTATTAAATGCCTTTTGATCATTAAGCTGTAGCTCCAACACATGCTTCGGCAATGTCATTTTTAATTCTTGTGGTGTTCCTTCCAGCTTGATTTTACCTTCATGCAGGATGGCGATATGATCTGCCAGAGCTTCAGCTTCTTCTAAATACTGCGTTGTCAGAAATATGGTGACACCACTTTTCTTCAGATTTTTCACAATATCCCACATAGCTCTTCGACTTTGTGGATCGAGTCCGGTTGTCGGCTCATCCAGAAAGATAATAGAAGGCTTGTGCACAAGACTCATAGCGATATCCAATTTTCTTCGCATACCACCAGAATATGTAGAAACTCTTTTATCTTTAGATGAATCTAACGAGAAATAATTTAATAATTTTAGTGCCTGTATTTTTGGATCCTTGATATGGTATAAATTACCCATCATAACTAAATTTTCATATCCACTCAATGCTTCATCTACTGCAGCAAACTGCCCTGTCAAACTGATTTGTTCATGTATCTTTTTTACATCCTTCAAGATATCATAACCACCTGCGTAAGCCATACCTTCATCAGGTTTTAAAAGGGTCGTTAATATTTTGATGGTTGTTGTTTTGCCAGCACCATTAGCTCCTAATAAGGAAAATATCGTGCCTTTCTCTACCTGAAAATCTACGCCGTTTAGTACTGATTTGTCTTTAAATCGTTTTTTCAATCCTTTTACTTCTAATGCATATGTATGATTTTTCATATATCTCCTTCCATAACATACATACAGTATGTATGTTTTATCTTAAAAATAAAATTGCTACTTGGCAATCTTATTTCCTTCTGCAATTTGATCAATCATATGTTCCATATACGCAATGATCTCATCGTCAAATACAGGCAATCCTAATTTTTCATACAATTCTTTACTGAAATACAGCCGAAGTTTCATTTCCTGTGGATCACATGGAAATATTACTGGTGCCAGCCATAAATCGGAAAACATCATCATAAACTCTGAAGCTGTTTTTGTATATTTGGAATCTAATGTAATAGAACCATCCTGAATACCTTCTTCAATCAGCTCTTGAAACATCGGAGCCACCACTCTTTGATTGGTTTCTAAACAATCTACCAAAATTCTTGGATTTTTCAAAAGCGGTAAACTCATCATATTTACATTTTTCACATCCTGATTATGAAACTGATACTTAATGACTTGTTTCAACTTTTCCAAACCATTCAGATTTTTTTCATGGCGTATTTTCTCAAATGGATTGTTCTCTAAAAACATACGATCATTAATCGCATTTAATACTTCTTCTTTTGATTTAAAATGGTGATAAAAAGCACCTCTTGTCAAACCACCCAACTGATCTACGATATCTAATATCGTCGTTTCTTCATACCCTTTTTCAAGAAATAATTTCAAAGAAACATCAAGAATTTTTTGAACAGTTGCTTCTGATCGTTTATATCCTGCCATAATACCTCCATATAAAAACATACACTGTGTACGTTTTTATATTAACATACATCGTGTATGTATTCAACCTTTATTTTTCATCAATTGAAATTTCTACAACTATACCATCCGGATCATTTACTCTGAAATATTTTGGTTTAGGGCCCTGATCAATGATATCTGTAGGTGTGTAGCCTGCTTTTTCTACTTTTTCTCTTAACATTTCAAGTGGTATTTGTGAAGTAAAACTCATAACCATGCCTTTCACGGAAACACTTTCTGTATCATCAAAATGGATCAACTCTAACATTGTTTCATCTTGCCCATTTGCCATAAATACGATTTTCCCATCACCTGGATGCATTTTTCTTATAACCTTTAAACCTACCAGTTCTTCATAAAACATTACTGATTTTTCAATATCTTTTACCATGATGGTAATATAATTTAGTTTCATATGATACCTCCTTGAATGAGATAATGATATCCTATTTTCTAATCCTTTACAAATAAAAAAAGCATAAGCTCTATCAAAGCATATGCTTTTCAACACTTTATATATTATTACCATTTGTTTTAATCACTTGTTGATACCAGTAAAATGAATCTTTACGTTTTCTTTCTAAGGTTCCCTGACCTAAATCATCTTTATCTACATAAATAAAACCATAGCGCTTTTTCATTTCACCTGTTCCTACAGAGATTAAATCGATAGGTCCCCACGTTGTATATCCAATCACATCTACAAAATCATCTTCTATCGCTTTTTTTAATTCTTTAATATGATCTTTTAGAAAATTTATACGGTAATCATCGTGAATTTCTCCTTGTGAATTAATTTTATCAACGGCTCCCAGACCATTTTCAACAACAAATAATGGTATTTGATATCGATCATATAATTCATTTAAAGCAATTCTAAGTCCTATAGCATCAATTGGCCATCCCCAATCAGTTCTTTTTAAATACATATTTTTTCTATCTACCTTACAATCACTATCAGATGTAGCTGATGCAATTGATGAAAAGTAATAGCTAAATCCTATGAAATCAACTTTACCATCCTCTAAAATCCTAGAATCTTCATCACTTATTTTAAAATCAATTTTCATTCTTTTTAATTGAGCTTTACATAAATTTGTATATCTTCCCTTTGCCATAATATCTGTATAATAGAAATTAGGCATCATCTGATAGCGTTGTGCCATGATATCCATTGGATTACAAGTCTTTGGATAGGTAGTCGGATATTGTATCATGCATCCAATTTTAAATTTTGAATTTATTTCATGACCAAGTTTGACGACTTTTGCAGAAGCTAGAAACATATGGTGACTAGCTAAAACTTTGATAAAATCCGGATTTTCTCCTTCATGAAATAAAAGACCAGCTTGATTATATGGTTCTTTCTTATTCATAATTTCATTTATTTCATTAAAAGTCATCCAATACTCTACTTTATCTTTATAACGTTCAAATACTACTTTACAAAATCTCACAAAGAATTCAATCAGCTTTTCATTTCGCCATGATCCATATGCTTGTACAAGATGCAATGGTGTTTCATAATGTGATAATGTGATAATTGGTTTTATATCATGCGATAATAATTCATCAATTACATGGTCATAAAATATTAGGCCATTCTCATTTGGTTCTTCTTCATCACCATTTGGAAATATTCTGGGCCAGTTGATAGAAAGTCTTAAACATTTAAATCCCATTTCTGAAAACAGAGCAATATCTTCTTTATATCGATGATAAAAGTCTATGGCTTCATGACTTGGATAATAAACACCAGCTTTTATTTCATTATGTATTTCTCTATGTCCTTTTCCCAAAGAACATAATTGTACATCCGCAATACTTAATCCTTTACCATTTTCTAAATATGCCCCTTCACATTGATTTGCGGCAATGGCACCGCCCCATAAAAAATCTTTTCTCATATATTTATACACGTGATATAATCACTACGCTCCTTATTCTATATCTTTAGAAACCTGTTTATTAGACATTAATACAAATGGCGTATAGATAATACAGCCAACGATGATAACGATCAGTGTCAATAAAATTGCCTGCCATTGTCCGCTAAATGCTAAGAATTGTTGAATAAACATAGGCATACCTGCTATAGATTCAACATAAGAAGCTTGTAAAAAGCCAGAAGTTATTGCATAATATCCTATATTGCAAGTAATTAATGGTGCTAATACAAATGGAATCAAGAATGTTGGATTCAACATGATTGGTAATCCAAAAACCATTGGTTCTGAGATACCACAAATAATAGGAATCATTGATATTTTTGTAATGTCCCGATATTCTTGACGCTTGGAAAATGCAAGAATGGACAGCGCAAGGGAAATAACAATTCCCCCACCACCAAGGTTTATGAATAAATGAACAAATGCCAGTGTATAAAATTCTTTAGGTACTAATCCTGAAGCTACTGCTGCAATATTAGCAGCTAACGCTGCTGCACGTACAGGTTTAGCTATTACATTCATTGCCATATGTCCATGAATACCGGTCCACCATAATAATTGAGATAAAATAACAATAATACTGACTCCTAATTGTGAACCTACAACTTGATTAAATGGTAATTGTATCACATTATAAATAATCGTATTGATATACATACCTGTTGCTCCATACAATGTTCCTGAAATAAAGCCAAAAACGGTTAAAGTTATCCAAGCAGGAATTAAAGCATTAAAACTATTTACAATCATTGGTGGTACTGATTCAGGCAATTTTATTTTTATTTTCTCAAAGTTCATTAATTTTGAAAATAAAGTTACTGAAAATATACCTACAAAAAAGCTTAAAAATAATGCGGAGGCTCCCATATTTCCTGCAATATTTTCTTGATCAAGCATTACCATAAAACAGCTTGTAGCGATAATAGCACAAATGAGTGGTTTTTGTCCTTCTTTATCACCTAAAACATATCCTACAAGAAAAACTGTCCAAAGTGCCATACATGAAATACAAGCAAAATTCACTGTGGTAAATATTTTAGAATAATTAGATAACCATTTTAAGCTTTCAAATTGTGCTAAGCCAGTAGTAGAACAAATATAAATATTAAATAATAAAGCAAATGATCCCACAATAATAATAGGCATCATCATTGTAAAGGCATCGCGAATTGTACAAATATATTTATTACTATTCATAAAATTGGCGATTGGCAATAAAAATTTTTCCATTGTTGCTGTAAATCTTTCCATAATTTTCCCTTTCTCTCTATGCTTTCTGCATTCATGTCTTAAAGGTTTCTTTCTAATTTATAATTCATCTCCTTTTTGTTATCCAAAATAAAAACCTTCTTTCGACACTTGCATTATACTGAAAGAAGGTTTTAAAAGATATAGTTTCAAAATGCATTGAAACAGTGTTTCAAATTTTAGATATTTTTCAGTATTTATTATGAAACACTGTTTATTTTTCTACTATGGAATCATTAATGATCGGATTATTTGACTTGCGATACCCTTCATTAGCTTTTACACTTTCAAGTTTCATTTGATAATGTTGATCATAATTTTGTAAAAAATATGCTGAATATAATGCATCTAATAAGAAACTAACGGATATATGCGTACTAAAATCTCCCACATTATGAAATAAATTTTCTTTTGTAGAAATGATAAGTTTACATGACGAATAAGTAGATAATGTATTTTCTCCAAATGATGATATGATAATCATAGGTACTTTACGATCTTTACAAATATTAGCAATTTTTAATATTTTCTCTGTTTCTCCAGAATATGATATAAGAATCGCTATATCCCCATCATGTAAAGCATTGGCCTCATATAATTGATAATTTAGATTACTTGATATATACACTGGTTTCTTTATTTTTAACATTTTTTCTCTAAATGATTCCGCAATATTTAATGTTGTTCCATATGAAAAAATATGTATAGCATCACTTTTCTTTAATAAGTTTACTGCTAATTTTAAAGAGTCCTGCTTTAATAACGATAATGTATCTTGTATGGTATCCATATAAAGATTTGATAATTTATTTACAGCTGTTATTTCTGTATCTTCTTTCAGGAAAGGAAAATTTACATCCAATTTTCCATATTGCTGATTTAAATAATCAATTTCTTTTAGATACTGTTCTTTAAAATCATCAAAGCCACGAAAGCCTAACTTTTTACAAAATCGTATCGTAGTTGCAGGTGAAGTATATGTAGCTTCAGCTATACTTCTGGTTGAGCTTTTTTCAATACGTTTTCCTAAAGCTAGAACATAATCCGCAACGCACGTTTCATTATAAGACATATCTTTTTTTTGGTTTAATTTTTCTATAATCAGCATGTTATCCCTTCCATCTTTCTAATAAGCATATTTTATCAACAATAAAAAATATTGTAAATATAAAAGTACTATATCTGATATCCTTAACATATTATTACGATTCTGATAGCTTCATTGACATTCCTTTCCAATTATATAATAATGAATCTATAAAAAGGAGAATCTTATGAAGAAAAAATACATAGGTATCGTGATACTTGCACTTATCTTGTTAGGATTTATACTGTTTTTTTCTAGCCATAAGCCATCCGATATCCACTTACTTGATGATAATTCCATCGATATTTCTGATTCATTAAAACAAACGCTTCAAACGGATTTAAAAAAGAAAAGTGAAAGCTTACAGCCCATCATTCAGAAAGATGCCATGAATGGCACTCGTAAAAATATCAGTACACCTGCTCTATCAAAAGCAGGCGTGAAAGCTATTTATGAAAAGCTTTTGGATGAAAATAGTTGTGTTAATGATGAACAGGGATACTATGATTTACAAGGGCGTGATCATTTTTTATCTTTCTGGAAAGATTATCAGGCGAAAAAAGATACAAAACTTACACACTATACAATATCCTCAACTGGTGGTATTCGTCGAGATGATTTCATCTATCAACATGATGTCTTGTATCTGATTTCCACATCCCTTTATTATGATAATGGAAAAGCGATCATATCAGATACCAATGGATGGAAGATAGAAAAAGCTGACTATGATACATATGGCTATTTTTCATATAAAAAAATCGTATTGGAAAAGCCTTTTGATTTAGGTGATATTACCAATGGATATTTTCGTGTAGATCCTATGGATGAAACATTGCGTACCTATACCAATACTTATATCACCCCTATTGAGTATGACTGTAATAATCTGTTTGTGATGGATTGGGATGAAAACAGTGTGGACAAACTTTGTTTTAACGATTTGGTAGAATACCTGTATCCCATAGAGCATCAACAAGCAATACCTGAAAAGTATATGAAAGATAGTGGTCAACAGTATATCAGCTATATCGATGCAAATGTATTTGAAGACCTCGTGCATCAATATTTTGATATTGATACTTCCATACTTCGATCACAAAATTATTATTGTGAAACCCAGCATGCCTATCCTTACGCAGAATTATATTGTATCGCTTCTCATGTCGCTACACCAAGACTTCGACCAGAAGTTGTCAAAGCACAAAAAGAAAAAAATATACTAACATTAACCATTCATGCGACTGGATATGAAAAAGGATATCCTGTTGCTTATACACACATTGTGAAAATTGAATTGCTGGATGATGGCAGCTATCACTATATATCAAATCATATCGAGCCAGATGACAACAATCAGATACCAAAATATGCACCGGGTATTACAAATAAATCCCAAAAGGAAGGTGGTTGTTTATGAAAAAAAGAATGATTCTATTGGATGTGTTATTATGCATTTTAATAACATTTACAGCTGCTTGTTTTTCTATAAAGCCCCTTGTGGTAAAAACCATATCCACAGATATGAGTGGTACTGCGATTTCGCATCAATTCATGGATTTTGTTTATAAAGAATTTCCGAATGCTGCCTCAAATGATATGCTGATGGTGCAAAATAAGCTTGCGGAAAGTAAAGCCATAGAAAACATTACTGGCAAGTATATTGATCAAATTATCAAAAACCGTGGTAAAACTAGCACATTATATACAAGTCCAAAAGATATTGATCGCTTACGTGATGAAGCGATATCTATTATCGAAGACAATATTGGCATTAAGGTTACAGATACTCAGAAACAATCCCTTCAAAATATGATTGATGAACATAAAGATACTATGATATCCCAGTTAGAATCCACAATCAGTTACTTTAGCTCTATGGCTTCAAATCCACAATACGGCTTTTTATTTCAACTCTATGCGATAGGAACTTCTCTGTTGTTTCAATTTGTCTGTGTCCTCTTGTCAATAGCTTGTGCCTATTTATTGATACGTCAATCCACACTTGAAAAGGCAGTTTATCATATCGCAATCTGTTGTATCATCTCGGCTGTTTGCCTGTATGCTGTAATACCAAATATCGCTGATTCTATCCTTGCGACATTAGCAAATCATATTCTTGGAAGAACGACTTTCTTTAATTTCTCACCTATGAAAACAGCTGGTATGATATTGATCATACTTGCGATAATTGCAGGCATCATTGGCTTATTTCTTCATCATAAAGATGTCAACACACAAGAAACCATTCATCTGGCCTAAAAAGGAATCATGCATTGATTCCTTTTATAATATCTAAATCATGAAAACTTTCACATATCCTATGCGCATCAGGATATAAATATAAAAATTGTATTGTATTTTTCTTGTAGAGCTTTCTTTCAGATTCATGATATGCGTTTTGTTGCAGGTATAAAAGGTTGTTTAATAGTAATTGTAATAGTGTATCTTTCCATTTTCTTGCCATAAGTATACTCCTCTCTATCTTTTTTTACATTATCATTATAACGAAGTCAGATACTTGTTTCTTTCATTAAAACGTCATATACTATAACAAAAGCGACAAGAAAGAAGGAATCAAATGATTACATCTGTAAACAATATATCAAAGAGCAGAGATGGAAGGCAATTATTTCAGGCAGGCACATCTTTATTTCCTTGTAGTGCATACCATTGTGATATTCATGATTTTATAAGTGGAGATATTGCGCCTCACTGGCATCCGGAAATGGAAATATTCTATTTGGAAGAAGGCTGTGTTACTTTGTCTTTGATTGATCAGGAGGTCAGATTACAGGCTGGTGATGGCTATTTTGTGAATGTAAATGTGTTACATGGTATCATTTGTGAAAGTGAAAGTCCCTGTCGTTATCGTTCCATGGTATTTGATCCATCCTTGCTGTCAGGCGCCCCTGGTAGTGCATTTGACCTATTGTATCTTCATCCTTTCATAGAACAGGGTGCTGGTTTTTATCCATTGTCAGATGCTGTGATCTCATCATATTTTGATGAAGCTTTTCATGCATGTGAAAAAGAAATATATGGTTATGAGTTTATTGTACGGGAAGCATTATCGCATATCCTGCTGATTTTAAAAAACAACCAGACAGTGACTTTGAAAAAGACATTATACCAGCAGGAACAGCGAATGAAACAAATGCTTTTCTGGATTGATGAACACTATCAGGAAAGTATCAGTGTAAAAGAAATCGCTGCAATTGGTGGCATCAGTATAAGAGAATGTCAACGCTCTTTTGCATCTTTTTTACATATTTCCCCTATGCGTTATGTCTTGAAATATCGTATCGCAAAGGCTGCAGAATTATTACTCACACAGGATGTTACAATTACAGAAATAGCTTATCAATGCGGTTTTGAAAGCTCCAGCTATTTCACAAAAGAATTTAAAATGATAATGCAAATGACACCTCGTCAGTTTAGACAAAAGTATTTTATATAATCAAAATATCCATTGATGAAAATATTTGAACATTTTAGCACTCTACTATTGACAGTGCTAATTTTTGCGTTATAATATAGGCGTAAAGTTGATAAGAGCTTTACAGGTAGTCATGATAAAAATAAAAAGAGGCGGTTATTATGATGATGAGATTTCTACCTGGATTATTCAATGAAGGCTTTGATGACATGTTTCATGATGTACACAATATGAAATGTGATATTAAAGAAAAAGATGGCAATTACCTGTTGGATATCGAATTGCCAGGATACAAGAAAGAAAATATTCATATGGATTTAAAGGATGGATATTTGACAATTCAGGCTACGCGTTTAAACAACGAGGAAGAACGTAATGAAGCTGGTCAAATCATTCGTCAGGAACGTTTCTCTGGAAGCTGTTCAAGAAGTTTCTATATTGGCGAAGGCATTCGCCCAGAAGATATCAAGGCAGCTTATGAAAATGGTGAATTAAAGATCACAGTACCAAAAGAACCTGTGAAAAAAGTAGAAGAAACAACATTCATTCCAATTGAATGATAGATAAAAGGAGGCAATTATGATGAGATTATTCCCTGGTTTATTTAATGATGCATTTGATGATATGATGCATGATCACAACATGATGAAAACTGACATTCGTGAAAAAGATGGTAACTTTATTCTGGATATGGAATTACCTGGATTCAAGAAAGAAGATATTCAGATGGAATTAAAAGAAGGTTATCTGACAATCAATGCCAGCCGTAACACAAACAAAGAAGACAAGGATGACGAAGGCAATATCATTCGTCAGGAACGTTTCTCTGGTACTTGTACAAGAAGCTTCTATGTTGGTGAAGATATCACACATGAGGATATCAAAGCAAGCTTTGGCAATGGTGAATTAAAAGTAATCGTTCCAAAGGAAGCTCCAAAGAAAGTTGAAGAAAAACGCTTTATTCCAATCGATTAAACGAATGAATTGGTAGGCTTTTCATTCTTAATATTCAAAGTGAGGCGATCGTTATGAAATTTCTACCAGAATTATTTAATGACACGTTTGATGAACTGTTTTATGATCCATTCTTTTCTAAATCAAGCAGCTATATGAAAACGGATATCAAGGAACAAGATGGTTGTTATCTGTTAGATATGGAACTGCCTGGATTTAAAAAAGAGGATATTCAGATGGAATTAAAGAATGGTTATCTGAGTATTCACGCAAAACGTGATGCCAACAGTGAGGAAAAAGATAAAGAAGGCAATATCATTCGCCAGGAACGTTTCTCTGGCAGCTGTTCACGTAACTTCTATGTTGGTGAAGGTGTTAAACAAAGTGATATTAAAGCAAGCTTTTGTAATGGTGAATTAAAAATCACTTTACCTAAGGTTGATCAAAAAGCGGTGGAAGAAAAGAAAGTCATCGCAATTGAATAAAAAATAGACACGGTGTAAAAATAAAACACCGTGTTTTTTTCACTTATTTTGCTCATGAAAGCGTAATTCATGGTATACTAATACCGAGGTGAATCAAATGAATAACTGGACAAAGGATGCTGTGTTCTATCATATTTATCCCCTAGGATTCTGTGGTTGTGAACAATATCATCAGGAAAGCATCAATCATCGTATTTTAAAGCTGAAAGAGTGGATTCCACATCTAGTGGACATGCATATCAACGCTGTATATTTAGGGCCTGTATTTGAAAGCTATGAGCATGGATATGATACAAGTGATTATCGTATGATTGATCATCGCTTAGGCACTAATGAAGATTTTAAAGAGGTTTGTGATGCCTTGCATGAGGCAGGTATACGTATTGTATTAGATGGCGTATTCAATCATGTAGGAAGAAGATTTTGGGCATTTTTAGATGTTATAGAAAAAGGACAGGCTTCCTGCTATTGCAGCTGGTTTCATAATTTAAACTTCTATGGACAAAGCCCCTGTGGTGATCCTTTCACATATGATGCATGGGAAGGACATTACAATCTTGTAAAATTGAATTTAAGAAATGAAGAAGTGGTATCTTATCTGTTGGAAAGCATAGCCATGTGGATGGATGAATTTCATATCGATGGTTTACGTTTAGATGCTGCGGATTGTATCGATCAGGATTTCTTTCGCTGCTTAAAACAGTTCTGTAAAGAAAAAGCTCCTGATTTCTGGTTGATGGGAGAAATCATTCATGGTGATTATAATCGCTGGGCAAATGATGAAATGTTGGACAGTGTGACAAATTATGAGTGCTACAAAGGATTATATTCTTCCCATAATGAGAAAAATTACTTTGAAATCGCATATTCCTTGAATCGTCAGTTTGGAAATGGTGGAATCTATCGTAATCTGAATCTGTATAATTTCGTAGACAATCATGATGTAAACCGTCTAGCAAGTACCCTGAAAGATCCAAATGACTTAAAAAATGTTTATACTATGTTATATACCATGCCAGGTATTCCAAGTATTTATTATGGCAGTGAATGGGCAGTCAAGGGCACAAAACATGATGGTAGTGATGCCGATATCCGCCCATGCCTTCCTTTAGAAGATCCTTCTTATGATGAAGAACTATGTGAACATATTGCCATGTTGGGAAAGATATATGGAGAACTTTCTGCGTTACGCTATGGTGCTTATGAACAACTGGTTGTACGCAATGAGCAATTTGCATTTATGCGAAAGGATGAAAAAACACATGTGGTTGTGGCATTTAATGTCAGTGATGATACCTTCACGATGGAGCTTCCATGTACGGCATTTGCATATAAAGACATGTGTAAAGATGTAGTCTATCTGGCAAAAGATAATCATATCGAATTGGATATGGAGCCAAAATCTGCATATATCCTGATTCCATGCGCAGATAATGAAAAAGGCGTAGTGAAGAAGATGCCTAAAAAAATTATAAAAGAAGAAGCACCTGAACAGGAAATCATGCCATTACCAGAAACCAAAGAAGAACAGGCAATAGTACTGCCTGTGATTGATATGCCAATTACACCTGGTGTCTATGAACATTTCAAAGGTAAACATTATACTGTGCTTTATGTCGCAAAACATAGTGAAACCTTAGAATCTTATGTTGTTTATCGACAATTATATGGTAATGGTGAAGTATGGATTCGCCCACTTGATATGTTCTTGGAAGATGTAGAAGTGGATGGTAAAATCGTACCGCGTTTCAAATACATTGGAAAATAAATTATAAAAAAATGGAACTACAGTGTAACAACTGCCTGTTCCATTTTTTCTTTCATCTCTTTAGATAAGGATTCTATATCATCACTTTCAAGTGGCAATGCCTCCATGATATCTTCTACTAATCGCTTAGGATATAACTGTTTTTGTTGAAGGACACATTGTGCCAGCAATTCATGGCAGCTGTCTTTCACAAAATCTTTAACTTCATGACGAGCACATGGAAAACCTTCCAGTAAATGATCAAAGAAATGCCAGCATTTTTGAAATAATGACGCACGCTGTGCTTTTGTTTTACACATGGTCGCAAGTGTATGATGACCACATGCTCCATCTTCCAATTGATCCTGAATATCATCAACGATCTGTAAAGCAAAGCCAAAATCAACACAGAATTGAAACTGTTCCTTTGACATCTCCCCATTAATCAAATAACCATCCGCAATTACAGATGTACCACCTTTATCAACTGAGATATCATATATTTTTGACAGATCTAAATGCTCACTTTGTTGAACCGATGCAATCTGTGCATTTTGTATCATATACAAGCCTTCATATACATTGGAAAATGTAACTCTTGGAAAGTGTGCTTCTATCATTTGCACAAGTCTATCAATCTTCATACGCAAAAGCTGTTGACTTGGTTCGTAATTACCATGCAGACGCTCGCTAAACCATTGATTAAACTGTCTTTTTTCTTCCTTACTGCATGTTGTATCATCCAATAGATTATCTGAATAAGGATACAACATACTATACGCAAACATGGCTTCATGATATACAAGTGGCAGTTGAAACAATAACTCCAACATCCAGATAATCCAAATATTTCGCAAAGCCTGAAAAATATCTTCATCTTTTAATGTTTCATCAAATGCCCGTGCATCTTTCACAAACTGCTCGCTTAACTTTTGAAAACTTTCTGCTTCTTCTTCCTTCATCCATGATAAATCAAATATCGCATTCTTTTTTTGAAGCTTATCAAGTATCTGTGATTGATCACATTTCTTTAGCATGTTCACAAAGCGCATGTTTTTCATACGCTCTGTATGATTTGCTTTAGGAAATAGGATATCCTTTTGTGAAGTATTCTCAAACTCTTGTTTACATCTTTCTATCGCCGCATCTTTCATTATGTTTACCTAAAATGTACCTTGATGTCACCTAAGTGGCAATCAATTTCTAAACGATTGGCATTGCCATGCTTTTCTTTGATCTTACTCTTAAATTCATAGTTTTGATCTTGTATCAGTGTATCGCCTAATTTGTTTTCTATATCAAAATCAAACGTGTTCTTATTACCAGTAATTTCCATTTTGATATCTCCTAGTTTATTTTCTACTGAAGTTTCTCCTTCATATACCCCAAACATTTTGATATCTCCACAATCATTGTTTACATCTGTCTGTTTACTGTGAATATCCTGTAATGTGATATCTCCCATATTCGCTTCGATATCCAACTTTCTAAAATTCAAATCATTGATATTGATATCCCCCAGTTTATTATCCACTTCTAGATTGTATACTGCATCTTTTCTCAAAGTAATTTCCATACGTGCATTTTTCACATTATGATGGATACCCGGACGCTTGATTTTTATTTCTTTTTCATTACCGTCAAGTTTTGTTGTGACTTCACTTTCTTTGATGTTGTAAAACTTAATCTTTGATTCATTGCCTTCTTTGATTCTGATATCGCCTAAATCCATCTCAATACTTAGCTGTGTATCTTTATTTAATGGCATTTCCCATGTATTACGACTATTATCTGTATATTCATTTTCTTCCAACACATTAATGCCTAAAGAGCCTTCAAATGGCCACCAGCTTGTATTATCTTTCCCAATATGCAGTGTTTGGATATCTCCACCCATCGCAAGTCCTGCGCCTAACAATACAGAACCAATGATGACACAGATTATCGCAATCGTTATAATTATTTTTGTTTTATTCTTTTTCATAGGAATTTTCTCCTTTCAGTTTTGTGTATAAACGTGTAATAAAGCCAGTAAATGCAGGAATCATCATGCGCACCAGCTTGATACATCCCATCATCAATAATAAGCCTATTCCAATGCTCATGAAACCTGCGCCTGCATTCAACAAAGCGTTTCCTGATTCTCCAATGAAAAAGAAAGAATGAATCAATAATGGTATGCCTCCTAAAAGACAAGCCATAAAGCCAGCTATAGCTGCCAGCGCAAATGCAATCATCAAACAGAAAAATACTAATACAAATGCAAACAGCAATAATACTAGTGGCAAGGCAATAGGCAATGCACAAATGCCAAGACAGATTGTCACAATTTTCTTTAAATTTGAAGCGTTCGCTTGTACATGTGACTTATTTTCTGTTGTATTAAAATCTCTTGTGGCGCTGTTTGCTTTTATGGTTGCCGCAAATTTTGAAGGTGAACCTAATTCTTGTAAAACGGAAGAAAGATTTTCTTCTCCGGCCTCATCGAAATACTCACTGACATAATCAATTGCATCTTCTATATCTTCTTCATTTAATCCATTTAACTTTCGTCTTAAAATCCTGATATATGTTTCCTTATCCATTTTCTCCATCATCCTTACCTCCCTGTAATATTCCATCAATCTTTGTGGAAAAATCATCCCACTCTATCACATACTCTTCATACTTCATTTTTCCATCTTCTGTTAATTGATAATATCTGCGATTTCTACCCATATATTCTTTATCATAAGTACACAGATATCCATCTTTGGTAAGCCTTCTTAATACCGGATATAATGTAGATTCACTGACGTTCACAATTTCTTTGACTTCCTGTGTGAGTTTATATCCATATGTATCTTCTTTATGCAGGATTGCCAAAACACAGGCATCCAACAATGCTGATCCTAATTGAAATATCATTGTATCACCTTTCTTCAACAATATTATACGACGTATAATATTATAAATCAACTGTATATTATAAGAAAGATACCGTTTTACCCATCCCGTACGAAAAAAAGGACAATTCTTAATGAATTGTCCTATAATTTATTAAATGGTGACGCGTACGGGATTCGAACCCGTGAGTGCATGCGTGAAAGGCATGTGAGTTAACCGTTTCTCCAACGCGCCATCTTTACTGCTCTGATAGTATACCAAAAACTAAGTTACTCGTCAAGAAAAAAATGAAAAAAGTAAAATTTAACCATACTTAGTATAACAATATTTTTCTACTTCAAAAAAATGAAGCCGAAAAGCTTCATTTTAATATCCTTATTCCCAATCAATTTTCCCATCAAATAAAGAAGCCAGATTTTGTTTGAGATAATCATAGGTAAAATACATACTGCATGCTCGCTGATAATGTTGTGCGGCAAGTTCTTCATTATAATCCTTAAAAGGAATCAGTTCATATTGATCATATCCATATGTAAAATGATTCACAATAGCATGCAATTTCTGGTTTTTGATTTCCACCTGCTTCGTATTTGGATCAAATACCACATCAAGATGAACAATGCCTCCTACTTCATACATATTTTGAAATTGTTCACTCGCTCTTGATACTGCAGCAGCTGAGGACACCAGATTTCCTAAAGAATACATTACAAACGTTTCTTTTCCTTCTTTATTGGTAAGTGTATCTACTCCCTGTAACGTATGTGGATGATTTCCAACAATGATATCTACACCACAATCATTTAAAAACTGCGCTGCCTGCTGTTGTGTTTTTGATATTTGATATGTAAATTCTGTACCCCAATGCATTGCTGCAATCGTCACATCACTGACTGCTTTGGCTTTTTCTACATCTGCTTTGATCATCGCCTGATGTTCTTCATCAAATTCATGATTGGCATTTAGAAATTTATTAACCGCATATTTATGATTTTCATCAATCCATTGATTGGTGTCATAGGTATATGCCAGTATTGCGATACGGATACCGTTTTTTTCAATGATCAAAGGTTCATGATGCTCTTCTTTAAACGCTCCCGTCGTTTTGATTCCGGCATTATTTAATGCATCAATTGTTTTTTCAATCCCGACAAATCCACGATCAAAGCTATGGTTATTTGCGAATGTCAAAACATCAAAGCCGAGTTTGGATAACTGTGGTGCGATTTCTTCTGGTGCATTAAACATAAAATTAATACCTGTAATACCATATTCTCTGCCAGCAATGGGAACCTCCTGATTACCAATACATACATCTCCATCTAACAAAGGCTTGATTTTATCAAAATAATTTTTAAATGAATAGGTATCCTTTGTTTGATAATCACTCATCCAAACATATAAAGGATCTTCTATTAATATATCACCGGTAAAAGTCAAAGATACTTCACGTTTCTCTGCTTTTGGCTGTTCATGTTGCACTTCCTCCTGTTTTTCAGGCTGCGAGCTGCATGCCGTACATAGGCACAGCAATGTGCATAATGTGATCAACATCTTTTTCATATACATTCCTCTTTACATAAGATAAGAGGAGCAATTTTTTATCACTCCTCTTATATCACTTGTTTTATTTATTGATGATATCCATAATGTTCTGATAGTAAGTATATCTACCATCAACGAACTGTAAAGATTCATAAGCCAGCGCTTTTGCTTTGTTGAAGTCAATATCTTCATATACATGAGCAAAACGATAGTAAATATAATCTTTGATCTGGTTATCTCTTAAGATATAGCCATAGCATACATCACCATGCTGGAAATCACCGTGTTTGATGTATAAATCTGCAACATCGATTAGTACACGCAACTGATATTTTGTATATAAATCAGTGTATTGAGATAATACTGCATATGCGAAATCTTCATAGAATTTCACATCATCATACTGCCAGCCAGGTAGGATGCCATAAGCGAAGTTAAAGAAGTGTTCGATGAATGCATCGACATCAACATCTAATAATTTACTTACTTCTTCAGAAGATATAATATTTTTTCTCTGTCCAAGCATCAAGATTTTTTCACAAAGCTTAAATTCTTTCAGATATTCTGAAGCATTTGCTTCTGCATCTTCACCAAGTTCAGCTTTCATAGATGCTTTTACATCTTTTTTGATTTCTTTGAAATCAGCTGCTTTAATATCCATGGTTTCTTTTACCTTATTCAGTACCACTAAAACAAGTTCTTCATCACATCCATCTTTTTCAAATGTGAATCCTTTTTCTTTGATACCGTTACCTTCAATAATATTTTTTGCTGTTACTTTATCATCTGCTTCATCTAACAGAATTCTTGTATAATCGTTATAATCGTATTGCACACCCATTGTCTGCATCTTAGCGATACAATCATCTAAAGAATATGCTTCATATTCTTTGACATGGCTTGCTTTAGCACTTGCTTTCTTTGTTGTTTTCTTTGCAGTTTGTTTTTTAGCTGCTGGTTTCTTTTCTTCTTTTACAGCTGTTGGAGTTTTTTCTTCTGCGGCAACTGTTTTCTTGGTTGTTTTCTTCGCAGGCGTTTTCGCTTCTTTCTTTGCTGATTCTTTTTTTGCTGTTGCTTTCTTTGTTGTCTTTTTAGCTGGTTTTGCTTCTTTTACAGCTTCTTTTGTTTCAATTTTTTCTACTTTCTTCTCTTCAATTTTTTCTGGTTCTTTTGCTGCAGTGATTTTTTCAGGTTCTTTCGCTGCTGTAATTTTTTCAGGTTCTTTTGCTGTTGTGATCTTTTCAGGTTCTTTAGCAGCTGTGATTTTCTTTGTTTCTTCCTTTGCAGCAGCTACTGTTTTCACTTCTTCTACAACTTTTGCTGTTTTCTTTTCTACACCTTTTGTCTTAGCTTTTTCAGCCTTTACAGTTGGTTTTGCTTTCTTACTAGTTTTTGGCATTTTATCATCCTCCACATTTCTTTTTTTCTTGTGAATATACTCGTCGCTAAAAATACACACCTATTATAACACGAAGCCCCCTTATATTTAACACTTCAAAGCATTATTTTGCTGGTTTTGTTGTTTTTTTCGGTATTTTCTTCTAATTTTTCACATATTTTTATTATTTTATCAGAAAAAAGAAAATATTTTCACATATTATTTAAATTTTTTTGCTATATTTTTTTCATATACTTATAGACGTAAAAGATAACAAATGGAGGTCATCAATATGGAAAATAACAACGTAGATCACAATGAAGTAGAAAGAAATAATGAAAACATGGACAATCAGGAGCCAGTACAGGAAAGTGAAAACACACAAAAGGAAATGGAAGAAACCATTTCTTCAAATGAAGAAGAAACTGCATCTTCTAAGGAGCATGTTGAAACAGAAGAAACTTCATCCGATGGACCACATATAGAAACACCACAACAGGATTCTACAACAGCACCAAAGATGAAAACTTCTTTTATCAAGAAGCATAAAAATGCTCTTACATTCACCGGCTGTTTCTTATTAGCAGGTGTCGGTGGCTTTGGCGGCACGTATTTAGCCAATGAAATGACAGGTGCTAATAAAACAGTATTATATCAAAATACAAGCACAAATAATTCTGATAAAAATACTGCCAATACTTCCTCAATGTCTGTAAAAGATGTTGCGAACGAAACAATGAACAGTGTCGTGGAAATCCGAACAGAATCAATTAAAACAAACGAATTCTTCCAACAGGCAATCTCATCTGGCGCAGGTAGTGGTGTCATTTTAAGTAAAGATGGCTATATTGTGACAAATAATCACGTAATTGATGGAGCAAATAAAGTAACCGTAAAAACCAAAGATGGCAAAGAATATAATGCCAAGCTTGTAGGAACTGATTCTACAACCGATCTGGCTGTTATCAAAATCGAAGCTACTGATTTAACGCCTGTAGTCCTTGGCACTAGTAAAAACCTGCAGGTTGGAGATGCAGCAATCGCTATTGGTAATCCACTTGGTGAATTAGGTGGTACTGTAACCAATGGTATCATTTCCGCATTGGATCGTGAGATTACAATTGATGGGGAATCTATGCACTTGCTACAAACAAATGCCGCAATCAACCCAGGTAATTCAGGTGGTGGATTATTTAACGATCAGGGACAATTGATTGGAATCGTCAATGCAAAATCAAGTGGCAGCAATATAGAAGGTTTGGGTTTTGCGATTCCAATTGATATTGCGAAACCAGTCATTACTTCTTTGATTGAAAACGGCAAAGTTGAAGGTCGTGCTGAACTTGGTGTCAGCTTACAAGAATATCAAGCACAAAATCAAAATCCATTTGAAGAAAACAATTCCTCCACTGCTGTGTATATCGTACAGGTACAAAGTGGAAAAGCCGCTGATAAAGCTGGTTTAAAACGTGGAGATCGTATCCTTGAAGTAGATGGCAAAGAAATAAAAGAAGTATCTGATGTAAAATCTGTCATTAGTTCTCACAAAGCCGGAGATACTATTAAAATAAAAATCGAACGTGATAATAAGGAACAAACCGTATCTGTTACCTTATTAGAAGTAAGCGATAATACAACTGAAAAAACAGCTTTTACAAACTAAAAAGAAAGGGATAAGACAAACAAGTCTTATCCTCTTTTATGTTCTGTTAGATGCTGTGATCCATTCTCCAATCTGTGGCAGCAAGGCATAGAATTCTTTTAGATTCTTTACTTTCCATTCCCAGTTAGGAGAACCAATGGTTCCCGGCGTATTCATACGGCCTTCTTTTTTCAGTCCCAGAATATCCCATGCTGGAATGATGGTGATATCTGCTTTGGAATCCATACAATAACGGATGACAAGCTCATGGAAGGTACGATTATCATATCCACAATTATGGAAGAATCGTCGAAGGGCGATTTTTTTATTTGCTTCCAAGTCTAGATAATAGCCTTCTAATGTATCATTGTCATGCGTTGTGGAATACAAAATCACATTCTCTTTTCTTGGTCGTTTTAATAATTTGACTTCCATTTCAAATTCTGCGACATTCATACCCGTTAACTGATAATGATCACGTAATTTACCAACCTGTTTTCTTAATTCGCCTAAATCTTCTACCACGATACGAATAGTTGGCAGTTTTTCAAACATTTTATCGAAGAAATCATAAGCTGGACCCAATTCCCATTCTCCGTTGATGGCAGTAGTGCTTTGTGCTGGTATTACCCAATAGGTATCAAATGCACGGAAGTGATCCAGACGGATGATATCAAAATACTGATCATTCCATGCTAGTCGCTTCATCCAGAAATCATAGTTTTCTTTCTTCATTTGCCGCCAGTTATAAATCGGGTTTCCCCATAACTGCCCTGTTTTAGAGAAATAATCAGGTGGAACACCTGCCACAACTGTTGGTCTTGCGTCCCCATCCAATAAGAAATCCTGTTGGTTTTCCCATACATCAGCACTGTCAAAACCTACATAAAACGGCATATCTCCCATAATTTCAATATCATGTGCATTGGCATATTCTTTTACATCATTCCATTGTTTGAAAAAGATAAACTGTAAGAACATTTCATAACGGATATCATCGTCCAGATGTTTTAAGGAATATGCGTGATCCTTGATCCAGTTACGTTGTTCCATTGGCCATTCCAGCCAGTTTTTCATATCATTCTGTTTCTTTAATGTGATAAATACAGCATAGTTATATAACCAATGTGCACTGTCACAGAACGCCTGATATTCTTCTTCAAATTCCTGATAATACTTTTTGAATGTCTTATAGGCTTTCTTCAGATAAGGAAGCTTAAACTGACGTACGCCTTCGTAATCTACATACTCACAAAACTTGTTATAGTTACGAATTGAGCTTTGTTTCAAAAGTCCATAATCAGCTAATGTATCTACGCTGATATAAATTTCATCACCGGCAAATGATGAAAATGGCTGGTAGGGTGAATTGCCATATCCCATAGGATTTAACGGTAAAATCTGCCAGATGTGTACATGCTGCTTACTCATCGCATCTATGATACGATAACAATGCTTTCCAAAATCCCCTATTCCCTGATTCGAAGGTAACGAAGATATCGGCATTAAAATGCCGGCTTGTCTTTTCATTTAATGCCCTCCTTAAGATAATTTCCAGATTTCTCTGTTGTAGTCTTCAATGGTACGATCACTGCTGAAGAAGCCACTGTGAGCGATGTTTTCCAACATCTTTACACTCCATGCATGACGATCCTCGTATGCTTCCAGCATGTGTTCTTTCACATCGATATATTCCCTTAAATCCAACAATGTCATGAACCAGTCTTTGTTTAATAATTCATGATAGAAACGTGATAAACTTGTTTCATCTCCGATAGAAGTCATTTCCTCACCAATCAGGAAATCTACCAGAGTATGAATCAATTCATCCTGTTCATAGAAGTCTTTACTACAGTAATCCTGTTTTGCATAATGTTCGATAACTTCATCACTGCTCTTTCCAAACATTGTACAGTTTTCTTCACCAGCCAGCTGTGCAATTTCCACATTGGCACCATCCCGGGTACCTAGCGTAAGTGCACCATTCAACATGAATTTCATATTGCCGGTGCCACTTGCTTCTTTACTGGCAAGGGAAATCTGTTCACTGATATCACTTGCAGGAATTACTTTTTCTGCTTCACTGACATTGTAGTTTTCAATGAAACAAATTTGTAGATATGGAGATACCTCTTCATCATTTGCGATAATATCCTGTAGACACAATAAGACATGAATAATGTCTTTTGCAATCGTATAAGCAGGTGCCGCTTTAGCACCGAAGATAAATGTAATCGGTCTTACTGGCTTTTCTCCCGCTTTTACTTTCAGATATTTATAGATGATATAAAGTGCATTCATCTGTTGGCGTTTATATTCATGCAGACGTTTAACCTGAGTATCAAAGATAGAATCAGGATTGATAACAATTCCCTGTTTGCGATAGATATGCTCTACCCATTCCTGTTTCTTTATTTGTTTGATATCTAACAATGTCTGTAATGCTTCTTCATCATTCTTAAGTTTGCTTAACTCTGTTAACTTCGATGCATCTTCATAGAAGTCTTTTCCAATCCATTTTTCAATCTGATGTGTTAATTGTGGATTGCAGGAATATAACCATCGGCGAAATGTAATGCCATTGGTTTTATTGTTAAACTTCTCAGGATACAAGTTATAAAAATCATGCAGCTCGCTTTCTTTCAATATTTCCGTATGAAGCTTTGCGACACCATTGATGCTTTTTCCGAAATGAATGTCAATATGTGCCATATGCACACGTTCATCCTCTCCGATAATCGCAAGGGATGGCAGATCACTTCTTTGGGCTGCCGCTAAATCCAATGCTTCGATAATTTCAACTAACTGCGGTACAACGGTTTTCAGATAAGCCATTGGCCAAGTTTCCAAAGCTTCTGCCAAGATGGTATGGTTGGTATATGCACAACTCTTTTCAACGATAGCACATGCTTTCTTTAAACTCATGCCTTCCTCACGTAGTAAGCGAATCAACTCTAAAATTACCATCGTTGGATGAGTATCATTGATTTGAATCACTACATGTTCATATAGTTTATCCAAAGGATATCCTTTTTTCTTACAATCTGCTAAAATCATCTGCGCTCCACAGGAAACCATGAAGTACTGTTGATAGATACGCAATAATCTTCCATCATCATCGCTGTCATCCGGATAAAGAAACAATGTCAGATTCTTATCAATGGCGGTTTTATCAAAGCTGATTCCATCTTTGACAATTGATTCATCCACACCTTCTACATCGAATAGATGTAACGTATTTTTCTTTCCATGATATCCAATCACATCCATATCATATTGAACAGCCTTTAACGTCATATGAGGAAATGATACCTGAATGTCCGTATCTTTCTTTGTGAACCAGGATGGTTCTTCTATCCAGACATTTGGCAATTCCATTTGTTTATGATTCACAAACTTCTGCTCAAACAAACCAAAATGATAGAATAAACCTATTCCATCACCACATAAATTTAAAGATGCGATAGAGTCAAGGAAGCATGCAGCAAGTCTTCCTAGACCGCCATTTCCTAACGATGGCTCTTTTTCTACATCTTGAATTTCAGCCATCGTATATCCCATTTTTTCCACAAAGGCAACTGCCTCATCATAGATTCCCAGATTAATCAGGTTACTGGATAACATTTTACCTAATAAAAATTCTGCGGAGATATAATACAGCTTTTTATCACCTTCAACATATGGTGTTTTTTCCATACGTTTTTTACATTCTTTCACTAAGATACGATAAATATCCTGTGCAGATGCTTTTCCTTTTACAGCTTTTTGTTTTGTATATTTTAAAAATTCTTCCATAGAACCCTCCTTTACCTTTGTAAGCGTTTTACTTATTCTTATTTTATCACATTTTATGAAAATTTCATGCATTTTCGTAAAAAAACGAAAAAAAAGAAGCAAATCATCGATTTATTCCTTCATTTCAATTATCCAAGCGCAACATCCATGATCATCATAATCAAAAATCCTGCCATAAATCCAAACGTTGCCGCATGTCCATGATCTGAAAAATGCGCTTCTGGAATTAGCTCCTCAACCACAACATACACCATGGCTCCTGCCGCAAAAGCTAGTAACCATGGCATGACAATCGTAGCACTGCCTGTGATTGCCACAACCGCAATACCAGCAATGGGTTCCACAATACCTGATAAAGAGCCATAAAGAAATGCTTTTCCTTTACTACAGCCTTCTTTTTGAAGTGGCAGGGATACTGCCGCTCCTTCTGGAAAATTCTGAAGCCCGATACCAAGGGCCAGTGCCACAGCTGCAGCAAGTGATATAGAACCACTTGCCGTTGTGCTCATCGCAAAAGCTAATCCAACAGCCATTCCTTCTGGAATATTATGCAAAGTAACCGCAATTACCAGCATAGATGTTCTTTTCAAGCTGGAGGAAGGCCCCTCTGGCTCCTCACTACCCGGATGTAGATGAGGAAGTATCTTATCCAGCACATTTAAAAATACTGCACCTAGTATAAAACCAGCCCCTGCCGGTAACCACTCAATCATGCCTAAATCTTTTGCCTGTTCCATTGATGGAATCAATAAACTCCATACACTTGCCGCTATCATTACACCAGCCGCAAAGCCCAAAAATATGGATTGCCAGCTTTGTTTCATTTCTTTTTTGAATAGAAAAATCGTTGCTGCCCCAAGGGTTGTCATCAAAAATGTAAAACCTGTTCCTATGGCTGCCAGCAGATAAGGATTTGTGATGTTTTCCATATCTAACACCTCCTACCCTTATTATATGGGAATTCTTTATAGAATTCCATTCATTTGATTATTTCTATATATCTTTTGGCAGTAAAACATCTTTTGCATGATCTCGTTCATTTTGATCAATATCCATAGCACTTTGCTTGATTTTTTCCATTTTCCCTCCAAAAAAAAGCCGATAAATCATCGGCTTTATGCTTCACTAACATCTTCCCACGCATCTAAATGATAACGTAGTAAATCTTTCAACAACTGAATACTGGAAGTCATTTGATTTTCATTCATTGTCTTGTTTTTTCTATAGTTTTCATAAATCATATCACGGTTGATATGATACTCTTTACTCAGATAATCTGCCCAAATGTCAGCTTCTTCCCATTGCTTTCTTGCTAAGATTCCTTCCGATACGATGACACAGTGGAAATCATGATAATGAACAGGTACTGCCCATTTGATCAATCCTGCATGACAGGAGTAGATACATTCTTTATCGATTTCTCTTGCGTTATCATATGTTTCTTTTGTACACTCTTCACATTTCTCCAATGCCTTTGTGCTCAACTTTAAACATTTACAGAAATAATTCTTTTCAGAAGCACTTTGTATCTCTGTATTATCGTATACAATATAACTTCTCAACCCTGTAATTCTCTGATAATCATCTAATACTTTTTTCACTACATCCTTAATTTCCATAATTCTATATTCCCTTCTTCTTTCATTGCTCTATGAAAAATATAACACACTTTGTGTTAAACTTCTATAGTAAATTGTTGATTTTCTTCTTTGACATCCATAATTTTATCACGATACCCTGCACTTTGCGTAAGCCTTTTCATTTTTTCAACTATTTTATAATTCTTCCACATATGCATTGGAAATACATAATCGATATCCATTTCATGCAGATAGGCATCCATACCATAATAGAACTGTTCTTCCTGTCTTGGATCTAGTACCAGAAAGGCAATATCGATATGACGATGCTTTAATTTTTCTATACCATGATAAAACAATGCTTTGGCTTCTTCATTTTCAGCATCGCTATTCTCATCCTGCCAATGCCACCAGTTTAAATCTCCGGCGTGATAAATGCTTTTTCCATTCACTTCCACAAGATATGCCAAGCCTTCATCACTGGAAGGAAAACTCTCTATACGCAATCCATTAAGATGCAAGATCTGAGAAGCATGCATATGGCATACATTTTCATTGGTATTGATATCATCTGGTAAAATACAGGTCACGTTATGATATGTTTTCATAAACGTAAATATTTTTTTCTGATAATGATCTTCATGTGCGTGTGATACAAAAATATATAATGGCTTGCGATGGTCATAATTGGGAAGCTTTCCTTTATAATAATCAAACAACAAACAGCAATCTTCCATTTCCACAAAATATCCACTATGATATATAAATGTTACTTTACATTTCATCCTTATCACTTCCTTGTACATAGTGTAACACGATTCTTTGAAATAAGAAACCAATAGCCATTTGCAATTACTTGTAAATTCTTGTCAGCGCGCATATAATAGATACCGAAAGAGAGGTCTTTTTATGAGCGAATTTAATATTAGTACACCAGAAGCACTACATGGCGATCCTTTTACCATGATTGGCAAAGAATGGATGCTTGTGACAGCAATGAAAGAAGATGGAAGTGTCAATACCATGACAGCTTCATGGGGTGGTGTTGGTATCCTTTGGAATAAGAAAGTGGCATTTGTATTTATCCGCCCACAGCGTTATACAAAGGAATTTATTGATGCACAAGAACATCTGACATTATCTTTTTATGATGAATCCCATCGTAAAGAGCTGGCTTACTTTGGTAAAGCAAGCGGTCGTGATGAAGATAAGATTGAAAAAGCCGGGTTCCATACGATTAAAGAAAATGGCTATGCGTATTTCTCAGAAGCCAATACCGTATTAAAATGTAAAAAGCTGTATGCACAATATTTAGACAAGGAATGTTTCCTTGAAAAAGATCTGATTGAAAAGAATTATCCACAAAATGATTTCCATATGATGTATGTTGTGGAAATTGAGAATGTACTTGTAAAATAATGAATAAAGTCATGCGATATGCATGACTTTTTTATAATAGATTTTAAGACTCTAATGTTTTAGATAATACAAGTATGGTGATATCCTTCATTTGTTTACTGCGCCCATTTGGTAAAAAACCATGTTTCTTCCAAAAGTTTTGCGCATGTGCGTATCCTTTGATACATCCAAGTTCTATCTTTTGAAACCCTGCCTGTTGTGAACGTGCACATATCATTTCCACAATCTGTGAAGCTATGCCCTTTCCCTGCTGTTGTTGATCAACGATCAACCAACCGATATATGCCGTATCATCACTTGGATATCTTAAGATGAAATCCAATATTGCCACAAGATGATTTTCTTCATAAAACCCCATGAAATATTTATCATCTACCGTTTTTCCTGGTGGTACTGCGGATAGATCAGCTTTTAGATTTTCTATGGTAGGCTGTTCATGAAGATAATCATAATATTCCTTATTGCCTAAACAAAGCGTCAATACTTCATTTAAATCTTCTTCTTTGATTCTTCGAATATCCATATATGCTCCTTTCTGAAAAAAAGAGAACAAATCGTTCTCTTTCCTTTGTTACACATGTTCAATAATTACGACTTCCACTTTCTTATCACTTGGATAGTATTCATATGTGATCTTAGCCAGATTGGTATCTCCTAAGTTCTTTGTCAATACACGAGTAATATTTTCAGTCAATGTCTTGGCATCTTTTTCACTTTCACAAAAATAATCAATAGAGGTAGTAATATGTTTTCTGGCAGAAACATTCTTTGAAATTTCTTCACTTAAACGAATCGTATTTTTCATAAATCAACGTCTCCTTTTTACGATATTCATTCTAACACGTTTCAGGTTTGAATAAAAGTCCTAATACGTTGTCATCTCAAAATCAAAATCATCCATTTCAGGATAATCATCCAATGCTTCTAAATAAACATAGATATGATGCTCCTCCATATCCAGACTTACACGATATGCTTGTGTTTGAGAAATTTCTATAGATATCATTTGTCCACTATAATTCCCTTGCGCATATCCCGCCAGGGTATATTGTAAAATATCATGTAATGCTTCTTCTGATACGCTTTGATCTAACTGATAGATGATTTCATCATCCGTTTCTTCGATGTGATATTCTACATCTGGCTTATGATAATCCAAAGAATAAGAATAATCATATACAATATTGCATTGGTTTATTTTTTCATTATATGCAGATGCCTTACGTGTAGAATGTGGCTGCATATAGGAGATATAACGTATCATTTCCTCCTTTTCATTACGTAGTTCATAGGTAAGAAATTCATCACTATCATTATTTACTACCATCACATCTTCTGCACCTTCTCGTTTTACTTCACATTTTAAATTTTCAGGTGCTTCATCATGATAGGTTGCATAATCTTGAAAATATATATAAGATTCAGGTTCTTCCTCATTGAAATTATCAAACAAACTCGTCACAATGGACACAATAATGATAAATGCAACGACAATAAGCGTGAATCCTTTTTTGATGTTTTCAGGATTTAATTGAAATGGTTCCTTCTTTTTAACTTCCTCGTAGTATGGATGTTCCCCTTCATGCATGTGTAATGCAGGGCGTTTAGAAGATGTAGAACGCCTTGTCTTTTCCTCGTGTTGATCCATACAGATATCATCTTTTACTAAATCCAGTTCCTTTTCGTGCGCAAGCATTTCCATGGGTCTGGTATTTCTTCCACAGATTTCACATGTATGATCATTGGTTTTACTGCCACAGAAGGGACAATAACGCTTTTTTGGGTCCATATTGTATCCCCCTTTCGCTTTGTTCCTTCTATTATACGATAAAAAAAGACAAAACTTCTACATTGTATAGTAAATTATCGTAAAATTGGTATATAATAAAAGAAGAAATGAAAGGAGCAATTCTTATGAAACATGTAATGTATGGAATTGAAGTTGCTGATGTAAATGATTTCGGGGGATGGATTGGCTATGAACCTGTATGCGATGAACTTGCGGAGGTTTTAAATGGACATGTATATCTGTTCTTTCAGAATGAATATCATATCCGCCAATTTGCGGAAGGCAGAAAATTTGTGATCAATGTAAAAGATGATTCTTTTGGCAAGAAGATTGAAAAAGCCAGAATTATTAAAGCAATCGTTGAGATTGGTACACCATTAAGTATGAATGGTTATGAAGTAAGTGCACCATCTTATGCTCGTAATGTGATTAAGCCATTAAGCAGAAAAACTGGCTTTATTCCTGAAAAAGAAATTTATACATTTGCGGATAAAGAATACGCAGAGATGAAAACAGATTTCAATTATATTGCGGATTTGATGAAACGTACGTCTATCGAAGATGTAAACTCATTGATTGGAGCAACAAGTTTTGTGAATAAGAATCTGACATATCACTATCCTCACTATTTCCTGATTGGTTTAGATCAAGTAAATATTCTGGATAACGATTATCAGATTGCATAACGTAAAAAGGAAGTTGACATATACAACTTCCTTTTATAAACGAATGTGACGTTTTTTTCGTGTTAAGGCATAGGCTGCGATCAATGCCGTCACAGATAATAAGATCGTTGATTTTTTCATGTCTGCTCATCCTTCCTTTCTTATCTACAGTATACCCTTATCTTATGTTTTATGCCTTAAGTAAGGCTTACATTTACCTAACACAAGTGTAAGGTTGCATTGTTTTTTCATGTTTTTTCTGTTATACTACACACGTTGAAAGGAATGTAGCAAACTACATACAGGTGATTTCATGGGACCAAAAAATGGTATGGGGATTGCTTCTATGGTATTGGGTATTGTTTCTGTATCCTTTAGTGCTGTAGCGATTCCAATTGGTATCTTTTTTCAGTTATGGGGATGTTTTATATCCGTATGCAGCATCTTATGTGGAATAATCGCCATTGTATTAGGGGCGAAATCAAAAAATCTATATCCCTGTGGTACTGCGATTGCAGGTTTTGTAATGGGAATTATTGGTGTCAGTATTCATACGATCATTTTCCTTTGTTTTTTATTGCTTCATATCTATCTTTGATGAATGCACGCTGCATTCATTTTTTTATATCCTAGTGCTAGGAAGGATTCGTCTTTTTTTATGCCCTTTTTTCTGTTAAAATGGATACTGTAGGATAACGTCAAAGGAGAGATCAAGAATGGAAAAAAGAGTAGAACATGATTCTATGGGTGAAGTACTTGTTCCTGTAGATGCATACTGGGGTGCCCAGACACAAAGAAGCTTTGAGAATTTTCAAATCAGTACAGAAAAGATTCCAATGGAAATCATTCGTGCTTTTGCGATATTAAAATCAGCTGCCGCAATCACAAACAATCGCTTAGGTAAATTAGATGATGAACGCTGTCGTCTGATTACGACGGTTTGTGAAGAAATCTTAGATGGAAAGTTAAATGATCATTTCCCATTAAGTGTATGGCAGACTGGCAGTGGTACACAATCCAATATGAATGTGAATGAAGTAATCGCCAATCGTGGAAATGAAATTGCCGGTATCAAGCTGTTACATCCAAATGATCATGTCAATATGTCACAAAGTAGTAATGATACATTTCCTACGGCAATGCATATTGCGGCCGCAATGGAAATCGAGGATAAATTATTACCTAATCTGAATGCTTTTATTGAAACTTTACAACAGTTAGAAAAAGAAAATGAAGGAATCATCAAAAGTGGAAGAACCCACCTGCAAGATGCTACCCCCATTAAGTTTTCCCAGGAAATTAGTGGATGGCGTGGTATGGCTGAAAACAGTCGTAAACAGATTATCGCATCACTTGATGGTTTACATCATCTAGCGTTGGGAGGTACTGCTGTGGGGACTGGTTTAAATACCCCAAAAGGCTTTGATGTAGAAGTCGCTAAGGCTGTTAGTGAACTTTCCGGACGCAAGTTTGAAACAAATCCTAATAAATTCCATGCCTTAACAAGTAAAGATGATTTGGTATTTGCCCATGGTGCTTTAAAAGGTCTTGCGGCAAATATGATGAAGATTGCCAATGATGTACGCTGGTTAAGCAGTGGTCCACGTTGTGGCTTGGGAGAAATAAAAATCCCTGAAAATGAACCAGGTAGTTCTATTATGCCAGGAAAAGTCAATCCAACACAATGTGAATCTATGACGATGGTTGCTGTACAGGTAATGGCAAATGATACAGCGGTTGGAATTGCCGCAAGTCAAGGTAATTTTGAATTAAATGTATTTATGCCGGTATGTATTCACAACTTCTTACAATCTGTTCGTTTATTAAGTGATGGTATCCATTCCTTTATCATTCATTGTGTATCCGGCATCAGTGCAAATAAAGAAAAAATGCAGTATTATGTTGAACATTCTTTGATGCTTGTTACTAGTTTAAATCCATATATCGGTTATGAGAATGCCGCAAAATGTGCAAAAACAGCATTTAAAGAAAACATTTCATTAAAGGAAGCTGCTGTGAAATTAAATCTGTTGACAGCTGAGAAATTTGATGAAATCGTAAAACCTGAAAAAATGGTATAATAAAACGCTCAAATCGAGCGTTTTTTTTGTATAAGAAAAGCGATAAATCATCGCTTTTCTATCTGTTATTAAATTCTTGCGACGCCGCTTTTCTTTGCAGCTTCTGCGACTTTTTCCGCAACTACTTTTGCGACACTCTTATCTAAAGCACTTGGAATGATATAATCCACACTTAAATCTTCATCACTAACCAAAGATGCGATACCTTCTGCAGCCGCAACCTTCATATCTTCATTGATATCACTTGCTCTTACATCTAATGCGCCTCTAAAGATACCAGGGAATGCCAATACATTATTGATCTGGTTAGGGAAATCACTACGTCCTGTACCAACGATATATGCTCCAGCTTTTTTTGCTAAGTCAGGCATAATTTCAGGAACTGGATTTGCCATAGGAAGAACGATTGATTTTTCATTCATGCTGGCAACCATTTCTTCACTTACGATACCAGGTGCACTAACACCGATAAATACATCGCTGCCCTTCATTGCATCCGCAAGGCTTCCTTTGATATTTTCTTTATTTGTAATTTCAGCCATTACAGTCTTATCTGCATTCATGCCTTCTCTGCCTTTATAGATGGTACCACGGCTATCGCATAATACAACATCTCCAAAGCCCATCTTAATCAATAATTTCGCAATCGCAATACCAGCAGAACCAGCACCATTGATTACCATTTTCAATGTACCCATCTGTTTACCAGTTAGTTTTACAGCATTTAATAAAGCTGCTGCTGTAACGATTGCAGTACCATGCTGATCATCATGGAATACTGGAATATCACAGATTTCTTTTAGTTTTGCTTCAATTTCAAAGCAGCGTGGAGCTGCGATATCTTCTAAGTTGATACCACCAAAGCTTCCTGCCAGCAAGGATACTGTTTTTACGATTTCATCTGTATCTTTGCTTCTGATACATAAAGGAATTGCATTGACACCGCCAAATTCCTTAAACAATACACATTTTCCTTCCATAACCGGCATACCAGCTTCAGGACCAATATCCCCAAGTCCAAGTACTGCAGTGCCATCTGTTACTACCGCAACGCTGTTGCCTCTGCCAGTTAATTCATAAGATTTATTAATATCCTTTTCGATTTCCAAACATGGTGCAGCAACACCTGGTGTATAAGCCAGAGAAAGATCATCTTTATTTTCTAATTTCATCTTTGGCGTCATATCCAGTTTGCCTTTCCATTCATAGTGTAAACGTAAACTCTCTTTTGCGTAATCCATCTTCATTCCTTCTTTCTTTTCCACATTTAGTTTAACATAAACCCTATCTGATAGAAACAGCGAAACCACGTTTTTTACTTTAATTTTCTATCCTAACAATAGGAAATTTTCTACCTTTCTCATAATCTTTTCCATCACATCCATACTAGAGGATAGAAAGGATGATTTTATGAAAACACCAAAAGAAGTTTATCATCAGCGAATCGCCAATGAAAAGCCATTCATCACCTTTGAAATGCTTGCGGATATTCATCAGATATCCTGCTTCAAAGATAAAACCCTGCGCCGTGCTTTTGATGATATCAAACAACGGGATATCCATTATCTTTTTTGCCTAGGCGATCTTACCAATAACGCCTGTTTTTTTCAGTTTCGTGCGTTTTTTTCTTTATTGAATCCCTATGGATTTCATCATTTGATTGCTTTAGGCAATCATGACCTATATCATGCCCATCATGATGAAAGCATGCGCATTGATCCTACATGTAAACGTTATGTCTATCGTCATGAGGTATATTATAAAGAAGAACTAAAGGGTTGTTCCTTTTATGTATTGAATACCCAGAAGCCGCAAAAGGATAATATGTATTTTGAAAAAGATCAGTTAGAATGGCTGCAGGATGCCCTGAATCAAGATAAAAACAACTGGAAGTTTGTATTATGCCATCATCCCCTTGCCAATACCCACCCTGGAAGTGAACGAAGGGATATGCATATTGGATATCAAAATGCCCAGCTGGAAAAGATTTTACTGCATCATCATGTTATCTATATATCTGCTCATTTACATAACAGCTATTCGCTGCCTGCCCTGTATTTAAACAAAGATATCCTGTGTGTGAATGTACCTGCCTTTCATCAGGTTGAACATGGTATCAAAAAGGATCAAGTCGGTATGCAGATACAGGTTTTTACTGATTTTCTATATATTCGTTTTTACGATCATCAAGAACATCGCTTTCTTGACAGCGTTACCTATATCTATGATCATAAACATCGCATCATTCATATTATCTAAAACTGTATGATTACAGTTTTTTTATGGAAATCTTAACACAATCTTTATATCATACAGGATGTGTTTACACTTTCTTTATACCTTTACTGATAATATATAGGCGATATAAGAAGGAAGGTCTTTATATGTTTCAATTTCTAAAAAGTAAAAAGGTTTTTATCGCCGGATGCGGGCGGTTTGGTTCTTTACTGGCAAGTGAATTAAGTCATGAAGGTTATGATGTTACCATGCTGGATATCGATGAACAGGCGTTTTTACGATTGCCTGATTCTTATGATGGTTTTCAGGTAACAGGTGATGCCTGTGATCAGGATGTTTTGGAACAATGTGGTATCGATCAATGTGATATTTTCATTGCGACTACCAATTCTGATAATATCAATTGCATGATTGGAGAAATCGCAAGTACCATTTACCATATACAAGATGTATATGTTCGTTTATATGATCTAAGTAAAGAAGAACTGTTGAAGGATACAAGTATTAAGGCAATCTATCCCACACGATTATGCCTTTCAGCGTTTTTAAAACTGAATAACCATATGCCTGTGGAGGATAAAACTATATGAAAATCGTTATTGCAGGCGGCCGCAATAAAGCGGATTTTTTAATCGCCTCCCTGTTAGAAAAACAACATGAATTGATCATTATCAATGATGATAAAGACTATTGCGCCTATTTGTCTTCTAAATATGATATTCCTGTCTTTATTGGAAACCCATGTAAAGCTTATGTATTAGAGGAAGCCGGTATTGAAAAAGCTGATATTTTAATTGCTCTTCGTCCAAATGATCCCGATAATCTGATTATCTGTCAGATGGCAAAGAAACAGTTTCATGTAAAAAAATCTGTGGCGACGGTATCTAATCCTAAAAATGTATCGATATTTAAAAAGCTGGGTGTAAATACGGCGATATCTGCCACCCATATGATTGCCAAAATCATTGAACAGGCCAGTACGATTGAAAACCTGATCAATTCTCTTTCCTTAGAAAGTGAACACATTGTGCTGAATGAAATTCTATTGCCTCATGAAAGCTCGCTGTTGCATCAAAAGCTGAAAGACTTAAATATCCCTGAACACTTGATTATCTGTTGCATTATCCGAAACACACATATGCTTGTGCCAAATGGCGATACCATGTTATATGCCAATGATAAGCTGTTGATTTTATCAGAAATCAAGAATCAGGATGATGTTTTACACTATTTCGCCAAGGAGTCATGATACTATGCAAAATAAAAATGAAATTGCGGGATTTCCCCTAATTTTTGGTTATATCGGCGTCTTGCTGATTTTGATTGGTACAATCACATTACTTCCCTTGCTGATCCTGTTTTTTTATCCACAGGATATCCATGAAGCAAAATATTTTATTGTTCCTGGTATTGTGGCAATTTTAATTGGATATTTGATGAGTTTTACCATTCGTGGAAAAAAGAAAGGGCGGCTAAAGAAAAATCAGGATGCCATCATCGTTGTCAGTTGCTGGATGCTTGCGATTTTGATTACTGCCCTGCCTTTTATATTCAGTGGAAAATATAATCTGACACAGGGAATATTTGAAACGACCAGTGGCTGGAGTACAACCGGATTAAGTGTGGTAGATGTTTCAAAGACATCCCATTTGTTTCTTATGCATCGCTCAACTGTTTTGTTTTTTGGTGGGATAGGTCTTGTGTTGGTCATATGCAGTGTATTATCCGATACATATGGAATGCGTTTATACAACGCAGAAGGACATAATGACCGCCTGCTTCCTAATCTGATTAAATCTGCACGTATTATTATCACTATTTATTCTGGTTATACACTTGCGGGTATTATCTTGTATGTGTCCTTTGGTATGCCTGTTTTTGATGCAATCATTCATTCCATCGGTGCTTTGTCTACTGGTGGTTTCTCTTCACAGCCAGACAGCATTGCACATTATCATTCCATCGCAATTGAAGTGGTAACCATCGTGTTGATGTTATTAGGAAATATCAACTTTTTCGCACATTTATTCCTTGTGAAAGGCAAATTTCGACATTTCTTTCAATATTGTGAAATCCGTTTTTCCTTTATATTGATCATCATCGCTACCATGATCATTACCATTTTGTTTATGAATCAATTTGCGCAAAATCTGCCAAGCGCTTTTCGTATAGCGATATTTCAAGTCGTATCTGCCTTAACTACAACAGGATTTCAAACACTGCCTAATTTTCATGTCTTATCCAGTGGCGCGCTTTTGATTATGATAGTTTTACAGTTGATTGGTGGAGGTATTGGTTCCACTGCCGGCGGTATCAAACAATATCGTGTATATATCCTATTAAAAGCTATTGTATGGCAAATAAAAGCACAGTTTTATCCTAGCCAGATGGTATGCAGTCATAAGATTCAAAAAGTTGATAAACAAATCGAAATTCAAAAAGCGGATATCGCCTCTGTTGGCACCTATGTATTCTTATACCTGCTTATTTTCTTTGCTGGCTCTTTTCTATTATCCCTGTACGGGCACTCTTTACAAGATGCCATGTTTGAATTTTCCAGTGCTTTATCCACTGTCGGTTTATCCTGTGGTATCATGAATTATAATGCCCCAACGCTTGTTTTATGGACTGGCATCTTCGGTATGTTTTTTGGAAGACTTGAAATTTACGTTATCATTTTGGCGATGATGCAATGTCGAAATGATATCAAACATCATGGAATCCATTGCTGAATCCTGTTATAATACCCATAGCATAAGGAAGTGACATCATGAATTACCCTTATATAAAAAATACAATCATTACTGGCATCATCATTTTGTTATGTACCCTATTGGCCTTTGTATGTAACGATTTAAACATTCGTACTGAAAATATCATTATGATCTATTTGATTGGCGTTGTTTTCATCATCATAGAAACCCATCATCTACTTTGGGCAATTATCAGCTCACTATTAAGTGTGCTGGCATTTAATTATTTCTTTACCGACCCCTATTATTCCTTAAAAATCAATGATTCAAACTATCTGATTACGATTTTTATCTTTTTGATTGTATCCTTTATCACAACATCGCTTGTCAATAAACTTCAACAGCACGCAAGAATATCGAAGCATAATGAAATGCAGACCAAAGCACTGTATGAAATCACACGCAGTTATTTAAATATGTCAGATACAAAAGATATCTTAAAGCATCATATACAGACCTTATACGATTATCAGGGAATCATTACTGAGATTTATTATAAAGAGGATGGACAAGATTCATTTACCTATTATCCCCATCCTGATAAAGCTTTTTCTCAAAGAAGTGATGAACAGCTTGCGAAATGGTGTTTTATGCAGGATCAAGAATGTGGTTTCCATACTGCCTTTTTCGATCAGAGTAAATGGTCATATCATCCTTTACACAATCACCATGAGTGTTTAGGTGTCTACACGATTTATCATGAAGATGATCATGATGAATCTTCCATCTTTATACATACCCTGATTTCCCAGATGCTCATGGCACTAGAACGTGAAAATCTATATGAACAGCACCAGAAAAACAAGGTAGAAATCGAAAAAGAAAAACTTAGAAACAACCTCTTGCGCACCATGTCCCATGATTTGCGTACCCCTTTAACCAGTATTCAGGGCTCCTCTTCTTTGATTATCGAAAACTATGATACTCTGGATGATGATACGATTTTAAATCTTATAAAAAATGTGGAAAGTGATGCTCTCTGGTTAAATCAGCTGGTAGAAAATCTATTGAATATGACCAAAATTCAGGATGGCAGATTATTGTTAAATAAGCAGATTGAAGTGGTGGATGATTTGATTTTAGAAGCAATCCATCGTTGTGAAACAAGAAAAGGCGAACACAGTATTCATGCACATTTACCTGAAACACTGGATACGGTCTATGTTGACGGGCACCTCATTATACAGGTACTGATCAATTTTATTGACAACGCCATCAAACATACACCAGACACTTCGCATATTGATATCTATTATCACAATGAAAAAGATATGGGCGTATTTGAAGTCATTGATGATGGAGATGGCATCAATTCAACTATCCAGCATACACTGTTTGAAAGCTTTGTGACCACCAAAAATGACAGAAGCGACGCAAAACGCGGTGTAGGCCTTGGATTATCTATCTGTAAAGCGATTATAGAAGCACATGGTGGAACGATCTATGCACACAATCAGAAAGAATCAAAAGGCGCAGTCTTTGGCTTTCAGATTCCTAGAAAAGGAGGCACAAACAATGGATGATACAAAAATTTTGGTCATAGAAGATGATCACAACATTACTCGTTTTTTAAAGGTTTCCTTAGAAACCAACCATTATAAAGTATTGCTGGCAGAAAAAGGAATTGAAGGAATCTCACGCTTTCTTTGTGATAACCCAGACTTGATTCTGCTTGATTTAGGACTTCCGGATATCGATGGCACAGAAGTGTTGTCCCAGATCCGTGCACAAAGTGATGTGCCAATTCTTGTTGTTAGTGCCAGAGGACAGGAAAAAGAAAAAGTAGATGCATTAGATATGGGCGCAGATGATTATATCACCAAGCCTTTTCATATCAATGAATTACTCGCAAGAGTACGTGTGGCTTTACGCAAACACACTCCTGATATCATCAAAGAAAAGATATTTACCTTAGATACTTTAACCATCGATTTTGAAAAACACAAAGTATTTATTGAAAACAATGAAATCCATTTAACCCCCATTGAATATAAACTGCTGGTACTGCTTGTGGAAAATAGTGGCAAAGTGTTGACTCACAGCTATATCATCAAACAGATCTGGGGTTATGCCAGCAATGAAGATTCCCAATCCTTACGTGTGTTTATGGCAAGTATCAGAAGAAAAATTGAAAAAGATACTGCCCATCCCCGTTATATTCTGACAGAAGTTGGCGTGGGTTATCGTTTTGTGGATGCATAGAAAAAGTGAAGAACGTGTAATATTCATGTTCTTCACTTTTTTATCATATCTTACGCATTTTCTTTTTGTTTACGCTTTAATTCTGAAGTCTTTGCACTGACTTTATAATAAATCTTATGAAACCTCTGCAGAAATTCCTGATCCGCATCACAGATAGCTTGATAAAACTTTTGTTTAGCATGTTCATCATACATATCAAACAAGAATTTATATGCATCATATAGATCAAAACACTCTACACCATAGGTACCACATCCACCACAAAAACAAATCAGTTCTTCCAGATATGCTTCCATATGCTTCGTAACCATCGCTAATTTCTCACGATTAGAAGAATCAAAGATAGAACGACTTATCAAATGTACGCCGCCTTTTGTTTGATTTTCTACATATTTTAGAAAATCCAAAGAATCTTTTTGTAGCTGAAAGCCTAAATCAATCGTCTTTTCCAGTGTCAGTATCTCGCTCATAATTTCTCACCGCATCTCTCACATATGCTGTATATGCTACAGCCTGTATCGTATTTCTGATCAAATCCACAATCGGACTGCCTTCATCATCACTTGGAATATGCTTTACGCGCTTATGTGTACAAATACTATATAAGCAGCATTCCAGTTCTGCACAGAAATAATCATATGCCTGGTCCTGTGGATACATATCCATTTGTACCCGTATCAAATCACTGATTTCATCCATACGGAATACTGTTTTCAATATACAAACAACAATCAGATAAGCCAAATGCTTACGATTATATCGTTTTTTTACCGGTGGTGTTACGATTCCATGTTTCACATAATTGTTAATCATGGTAGAAGTGATTGCTTTGCCCTGCTGTTCCAGACAGAAGTCTTTTAAGTATGTATTTAACAGTGTCACGACTTGATCCATATAAAGATCCATATCGGGCAGTTCTTTCCATCTTGGACAATGGAACGCCGTGAGTGTCGTATCATTTTTCATTAATATCACCAGTTTTATTTTATCATTGTGGGTATGGCTTGTCAAATGATTAAATACCAAATTATCTGTTTTTCAATACTAGATGATACAAATATCGAAATTAAATGTAAAAACCAAACAATATTCCATGAAATATACAATTTTTTATGCTTTCCCATATAAAAGAACATCTAAAAATTAAAGATTTTTGAACAAAATCATCTTAACGCATATGACTTGTCTTAGTTGACAAGGATGATATCACCAATTTGTATGCCAGATAGAAACAGCCTGCCGCCATACCGATACCTAATATATTAATTATCCAGTTTACCATATCGGATTCCCTCTTTCTTTATACATTTTTTTGTAAAGAATTGTGTCAAGAAAAACGATATGCCTTAAACCTTGGCATATCGCTCACATCATTTTACTGCTATGATCATTTGTTTTAGATACAGATAACATCATTTTTACTACGATCCATATTATCAATATCACAAGAATGATTCCCATCAAAGTCATCAATACTTTCAACATTATGACCACCTTCTTTACAGTTATATGATAATACGATTCATATAAAAACAGTGTAGTTTCTTGTGTCCATACTGTTAAGATTGTATAAAGAAAAAATCACATTATTTCAATGTGATTTCATGAACAAAACTTGTTTCAAATAATTTCTTTACTTCATATGGATTCTGGGTTTTGCCAAGTGCCCACATAAGTTTTGTTAAAGCCGCTTCACTGGTCATATCATAGCCTTGGATCACGCCTTTTTTCAATACTTTCTGACCAGTTTGATAAATTGAAAAATCACTGTTTTCATATAAACACTGAGAGCACACAACAACACTGATACCTTTTTGAACGATTTCTTCTAACTTACTGATTAGATCACGACGGATAAAATTGATACCGCCGGCACCAAATGCCTCAATGACGATTCCTTTAAATTGCATATGTGTTAATGCATCAAAGATACCTGGATTCATTCCCGGTGTCAGTTTGATTAAAAAAACATCTGTACATAATTGATCTTCCAGCTTGAAAGCACCATCTACGTGAATCAACAAATCTTCTCGAAAATGCAGACCTCTGGCATCCACGATTCCTGCAGGTTCTATATTCACACTTTCAAAGGCATCAAAGTTCATCGTGCGTACTTTTACTGCACGTGTTGCTAACATGATTTTACGATCAAAACAGATATAAACACCTTGAATGTTCTGTTGAACTGCCTGAAATGCTATACGGATATTATCTACACCATCACTTAATGGATGAATCAACGGTAGTTGTGAACCTGTAATCATCAACGGTATAGGAAGATTTCTTAACATGAATGACAATGCACTGGCTGTATATGCCATCGTATCTGTACCATGACTCAACACAATGCCATCATAGTCCTGATATACCTGTGCAATCCTTCTGGCTATGATTACCCATTCCTCAGGCTGCATATTACTGCTGTCTAAGCGTAATAAGTCCTCACAATCAATATGGATTGCCTCATCATGCCATCCAAGGTAAGAAAGAATTTCTTCACTTGTTAAGGAGGGCACCAACCCTTCTTCACTTTGAGAAGAAGCAATCGTACCGCCGGTTGTTAATAATAGTATTCGCTTCATATGTATTTCACCTTATCACTTTCCACCCGTTATTATACGAAAAAAATAAGTCTACGTACAGTATTTTAAATATCATTTTATTCAAATGCATATGTGCCATATATGATGAAAAAACAAAAAAATACAAAAAAAGCAAAAAAAGACTTGCCAACTTTAAATTCCTATGCTATTATATTATAGCACTTGCGCTGGTAAGCAAGTTTCATATAGATGGCGCGTTGGAGAAACGGTTAACTCACATGCCTTTCACGCATGCACTCACGGGTTCGAATCCCGTACGCGTCACCATTTAAAAATACAGGACAGTTCAAAGAATTGTCCTTTTTTCATATCCATACGCGTAAGGGATGGGTAAGGAGGCAATATGACAGATACACAATTACAGGCAATGCTGAGCTTTTTAGAAACAAGTACAAAAAAAGCTTATGAAGAAGATGAAGTACCAAAGGATAAAAAGATCATCGAAGATCTTAAATATCTTGATGATCAAGAACCCATGCATACACTTGATGTTATATATCCTGATTACAAACAGGATACATATCCTTTTATTATATATATCCATGGTGGAGGATTTTGTATGCACCATAAAAATGAAATCTATCGTCATCATGCATTACGTCTGGCAAATGATGTTTTTGCTGTTGTGAATATCAATTATCGTTTGGCGCCAAAAGCTTCTTATCAAGATATGATAGATGATCTTCATGCAGTTTTATCTTATCTACAACAATGTGGTAGACAACTGCATCTTGATTTAAAAAGAATGTTTGTGGCAGGAGATTCTTCTGGCGCATATTTAGCCAGCTATCTTCCTTTTCTTGTACAATCATACACACCTTTAGATATGAAAAGTATTGCATGCTGTTGTGGCTTGTTTGATTTTGATACATTCCTTCAGGACAGTACTTGTAAATTCCCTATCAAAAAAGAAATGCTGCATCTTTTATTTCAGGATGATATCCCAAAAGCAAGTTCAATACTTTCTAGAATCACTCCTTCTTATCCCCCGGTATATTTAATGGATAGTGCCTATCAGTCATTTTCAGGTGAAGCAAAACGCATGAAAGCTGTCTTAGACAAGCATGCTGTTTCCAATGCGCTGTATATCATTCCTAAGGAGGAAAAACTTCCGCATAATTTTCAGTTATTATGGAAATATCCACAAAGTGCCATGGTCTTAGAAACCATTTTTGATTTTTTCCATCAGTATTTATAACTTTTTTGAAAAAATCTATTGCATTATATCGGGATATATGATATTATAATCAAGCAATCGACGACATGCCTTAGTAGCTCAGTCGGTAGAGCATCCGGCTGTTAACCGGCAGGTCACAAGTTCGAGTCTTGTCTAAGGCGCCAGATTGCTGAATAAAGTCTGTAACCTTATGGTTATAGACTTTTTTTGTGTTTACTCGAACAAAAACCTAATGTTCGAGTCATAATGCAATGTGATACAACCCGCTTTACAATCCATCATAAAAATGATTTAATAAAAGAAATAAAAGATATCATTGTGGGAGGGATATCACATGAAAAATGAACGTATAGAAATACAGGCTACATTATCAGAAAAAAAGGATGGCGATTATTTTCCAATACCCGGAAAAGTTCCCCAGCCAACCCAGATTTATGAATTGCATTTTGATACAGAAACAGGGCCTGTCATATTAGAGGTCAGTGCTTTTGAATATGATGTAGTAGAAGTTGGAGATCATGGAGTACTTGTCTATGAAGGTAATAAACTAATATCCTTTGGTGACAAAATAAAGGAATTTCACATGTAAGAATCAAAAAAAAGGCAGAAATCCATTTAGGAAATCTGCTTTTTTTTACATTACAAACTCTTTTATTTTATCCGCAAAACTGATGATTTCGTTACAATATTTGTATTCATCATACACCAGTCTGCCTTCATCACCGACAGATACATTGCCAAACTCAAATTCACTGACTGTTGCGACAACTTCTTTTCCATCATCACAGAGAAATGTCAATTCAAAGATTGGTTTTTCTACTGGCATAACATCTCCACTCAACATATCGTCAATTGGCTCATCTGATTTATGAATCAATTTCGCCTGTGTATCTACACGTCGGATTGGTTGAATCGATTTTTCTTTTTTCTTCTCTTTTTTTAGAAAACCAAACATCTTACAACCCTCTTTCTATCCGAGGTTTATTATATCACACAAGTAGGGGTTCTCTTTGTGATAATTTGATGAATTTTTATGGTAAATCAATCAAATCATTCTGAATACATAATTTTGCGTTCAATGTTTTTAATTCATTGGCAAACTGTACATGCATCATACCATCACTGATTTTCATAATACGACCTAATCCAAGCGTCGCATGAACGATTTTCTTGCCACGTTTTAAATCAGATAAACGTACCTTTTTCGGTTGTGAATCCATACTGGTATCTCTAACTGGCTGATTCTCCTCCGGCTGTTGATAGATTTCAAATAAGAAGCCAGATAATTCCATTTTTACCAAAGAAGCCTTTTTAAACGTAAAGAATTCCAAATGCTTAAGTGCACGTGACATTGCGATATAGAACAAAGAACGTTCATATTCATCATATACACCGGTTTTAGGGAATAAGGTATTCATACAATCTAATACATATACATTGTCATATTCCTGTCCCATGCTTTCTTCGATACTGCAGATTTTTACATTCGCCAGATCCATACTGTTAAAATCCGCAATTCTTTGCATATGCATTACAAAATCCTTAGGTTCAGGATATCGTTCTGCCATGGTATATAATGCCAGCAGCGCAGGATGTTTTTCATTTGCCTGATGCTTATCTAAATAATTTCTATAATTAAATTCTTTTAACACAAAAGAAATCATGCCCAATGTGTCTTTCATTGCTGCCAAACGAATCTTTTCCATTCTGCCAGCCAGCTTTTTCTTACTCACTGCACGTAAAGAACTATCCATCAATGCCTGATAGATATCCATGTCCTGTAATTGCATACATTGTGCAACTTCAGGGAAAACACGTTGTGGTATATCTAAGTGGAAATGATCCTGTACCTGAATAAAAGCATCCAGATCATGGGCATTGCTTAATAATCGGATAAAGCCAACCATATCTGCGATTAACGTATCCTTTAATAAGTTTTTCAGACTCTTTGAACAATAGAATGCGACTTCTTTTTCCATGAACATATCAATCAAAGGCAATGCCATTTCTTCATTGCGATATAAAAAGACATGCTCCTGCATCATATCTGCAGACACTGTTTCATATGCATAAGAATATACACGATCCAGATTAGAGAAGCCTTTAAACTTCACTTCACCATCTTCTTCACTCGCACAGACTCTTGTTTCATGAGAGAATTTGTTCATGATTTCCTGTATCATCTTCGCATTACGATAGTTTGTTTCAAGTGTATAATTTTGAAGTCCTGGATATGCAGTATCCAAAGTATCTAACGCTTCAGGGAAAGCACAGGATACTTTCTTGCAGCTTGCTGATTTATCAGCTAACGCAAATAACTGTGCATGATCTCCACAAACAGAGCGAAGCAGCATATGTCCAGCAAAACTGATTTCCTGTGCATCATCTACTTGTAGACAGCTGATTGCCTGATGACAGCCTTCTAATACATCCTGATCACTACGTAGGATACATAAAGCTTCCACCAATACGTCATCCATATCATAAAACTGTTTTGTTTTACGATTTTTTTCATACATCTTATAGATAGCAGGAAAATTCATTCCTTCCATCTGTACTTTATCAATCTGTGATTCACTCATCAACATATTCTTGCAATGAGCAATCTGGTATAAGACTTCATCCAGCTTATCATTTGTAAGTGACAAGGCGAACATGTCTTTGCATATTTTTTTCACAAAGCTCTTCACATTACGGTATGCAGGCCATACGGATATCCCTTTTGCTTCATGATCCATCTTAATGATCTTATATGCCAGCGCATGCAGATCAATAAAATGTGGCATTGCCACCCCATCATAAAAATGACGGAACTCTCTAGTCAGCTGTTTTGCACTTTTTCCATCCCGTGCAATGTTCCATATCTGATCCGCTTCCATCTGTTCACATTCGATCAGATAAGCGCTTCTTGCTTTCAGTAGGGTTGTCTTACCACTTCCGGCACTCCCCTGCACCAGAACATGGGAATGTTGTCTTAGAAGTTGTTTTTTCACGTCTTCTAGTTGTACGTTGTAACTTTCAAAAAATTCTTCAATTTCCATATTCTCACCAATTAGTCATTATACATGATTTTTTCAATAATTTCTAACCTTATTCGAGAAATTTTTCTTGCAAACCCTTACAGTTGATATGGCAGTCCAAAGTATTCCAAAAGTCCGATATAAATGCCAAAAGAAAAGGCAAATTGTTTATCGCGCAATATCTCAACATCATGCAGATTTGTTAAATAACCCAGCTCAATCAGCATTGCTGGCATTCTGGTTCTACGAAGCACAAACAAGCTTGGATTCACACGTACCTGATTATTTTTCATACCTGTAAAATATACCATGTTATCCAATACGATTTCTGCCATGTTATAGGCAACACTGTTTTCTCTGAATACATAAATCTCTGAACCATTGATTGCAGGATTGGGATTGCTGTTCACATGAATACTGATAAAATAATCCGCTGGCCATCCATTTGCCATATCCACCCGCTGTTGTAAAGACGTTCTTTGATTTGTTCCCAAAACAGTATCCGGATATCTTCGCGATACCCTTACCTCAAAATTAGGATCCGCAAACAATAACCCCGCCAGCATGATCCCCACGTTATACGTAATTTCACTTTCAACCAAGCCATTGCCACTTGCTCCAGCATTGATATCGCCTGGATTGTGTCCCTGATCAATAAATATTTTAATTGCCAAAATCATTCATCCCTTTCTCTGTATCCTATCAAAATATGAAAAAAAGGTTTGTGTGTTTGTACCATTTTGATTGTTTCTTGTGGGCAGATAGCGTACAATAAAATCATAAGAAAAAAGGAGAAAAAAAATGAAGCAAATAATAATCAAAGAAAAAAAAGCCAGTGCACTTGTACAAGGCTGTATGCGCATCAGTGTGCTACATGATGATGAATTAGAACAGTTGATTAAAACCGATTTGGCTTGTGGCATCAACTTCTTCGACCACGCAGATATCTATGGCGGTGGAGAATGTGAAAAAGCTTTCGGACGTATATTAAAGAAGGAGCCACATCTACGTGATCAGATGATTCTTCAAAGCAAATGTGGTATTCATCGTGGTGAACAAATTACCTACTATGATTTCAGTAAGGATTATATCCTGTCTTGTGTAGATCAAAGTTTAGATAACCTGCATACAGATCACTTAGATTATCTGTTGTTACATCGCCCGGATGCCTTAATGGATCCAGATGAAGTGAATGATGCATTTGATATATTGTATCAATCAGGAAAGGTATTGCATTTTGGTGTGAGTAATCAATCCCCTGCCCAGATGGAATTAATGAAAAAAGGTGTACGTTATCCATTAGAAATCAATCAGATGCAGCTTAGTGTCATGCATACGCCAATGTTAGATGCAGGATTTAATGTAAATACCATGTTTGATGGTGCAATCGATCGTGATCAAAGTGTAATAGAGTATTGTCGTATACACGATGTTACCTTACAATGCTGGAGTCCCTTTCAATATGGCATGTTTGAAGGTGTATTCTTAAATAACGAAAAATTTCCTGAAGTAAACCGTGTGATTGATGAATTAGCTGCCCATTATGGTGTCAGCAACAGTTCTATTGCCGTTGCCTGGTTATTAAGGCATCCAGCCAATATGCAGGTAATATTAGGTTCTACTAATGTGCATCGTATGTCTGAATTAGTAAACAGCTGTGACATTGAGTTAACAAGAGAAGAATGGTATCGTATTTACACTGCAGCAGGAAATATGTTGCCATAAACCAAAACCTTACAAAAGATTATAAAAAGGGGCTGTAACGAGTAGTCATCAATGATAGACTATGAGAGTTACAGCTCTCTTTTTCTTTGAAATTCAAGAACAATGCGTGAAATATCATCATGTGCTATGTCATTTTAGAAAGAAAGATTAAAATTTAATGGCAAAATAGTTTGATATGTTGTATAATCTTTCTTAGGTAATATATTTAACATAAGCAATTAAATTTTACCAAAGAAAAAGCACTTTTTCCAGTTTTGGGATAAGTGCTTTTTTGATTTTCAAAGTGCTTATTCGTTACAGCCCCATTTTTTTAAGAATGATAAGTTTCCTCGTCTAATAATCCTTCTGATTTTGCGACAAAGACACTAGCAGAGCTGTCACCAATTACATTTAATGATGTTACCAGCATTTCAATTGGACGATTAATTGCTAGAATCAATGAGTACGCAAGCATTGCCGCATCATTGGTATATCCTAAACCAGTTAAGATTGTAAATAGGATTACTGCACCAGCACCAGGTGCTGCTGGTGTTCCAATAGAGGCAACCAACGCGAGGGTTGCGATAATCGCTATATTACCGATTGTAACATCATAACCTGCTGTTGCTGCAATAAAGATTGCCGCAATGACCTGCATAATCGCTGTGCCATCCATATTAATGGTCATACCTAAAGGTAATACAAAGGATGCAATCTCCTCACTGACACCCAATTCTTCTACGGTTGTTTTTTCATTTAAAGGAAGTGTTGCCGCAGATGATGATGTAGAAAATCCAAATAAAGAAACCTTAGCCATTTTACGAAGGAAAGGTAGTGGATTTAATTTGGTTGTCACAAATAAAATCAACGCATATCCAAAAATCAGGAACAATAATAATGTTAATATGGTTGTTATTACATATGCCGCAGCTGGTTTTAAATGATCAATTCCATAAATTGCGAAGGTTCTTGTTAACAAGAAGAAAATCGCCATTGGTCCAAATTTTGTAATGACAAAACTTAAGAATACCACAACAATATCATTTACTTCCTGTAACAGTTTCTTTAACACTTCAATTTTTTCACCTAATGTATTGATACAGATACCTACACAAACAGCTAAGAATACAATACCCAATACACCGCCATTATTGGTAAATGCACTGGCAATATTGTTTGGTACTGCCTGTAAGATTACCATTAAAGGATTGCTTGCAGTAGAACCTGTTCCACCAGCTAATGTAGAGTTAATTTCAACTTCAAATAAACCTGCGTGATAAACGCCAAAACCAACAATTCCTGCCACAATCAAAGCAATAAATGAAGTTAAGAAGAAATATCCAATCGTTTTATAAGAAATTCTTCCAAGCTTCTTTGTATCTGATATATGGCACATTGCAAGTGCTATACTTGTAAACACCATAGGAATGATGATCAGCTGCAACGCATTGATAAATAACTGTCCTAAAATATAGAAGATACCTACTGCATTTGCATTTTCTTCTTTTGAGATATCCGCAAACAACAGATTGTTGATCGTGTTCCATGTTTCGTTATATCCATTCCCCAACATGTATTCACGAAGGACGATACAGCCAAAACCAGCTGCCAAACCTAGAATCATAGCAATTGCCATACGTTTTGCGAGCTGCTTGCCATTTATTTTTTTCATATTCAAAACTTCCTTTCAAATAAAAAAACCTTATTCACCCGGTATGATGGAATAAGGTTATATAGACTTCATATAAAAACACGCTGCTGTGTTTGTTTCCTTTTCTACCTCTCGGGTAAAATTAAAGGTATTCTTTTTTCCATGTGCAAGTATAAAGGAAATCTTAGTGATTGTCAACAAGGTATTTTATCAAAGGATAGGATAAAAATACTATTTCATTAATCATTATCATATTTTTATCGATATTTTTATGCATATTTGCATATTTTTATTGATATTTTTATGTATCATTGCATATTTTTATCGATTGATGTATACTAAGCATAAGAAATGAGGTGTTGATTCATGAAAAGGCAAATAGAGAATGATTTAATCAAATGGAAAAAAAATCCACATAAAAAACCGCTCATTATTAAAGGAAGCCGTCAAGTAGGTAAGACATTTTGCATTCGTGAATTTGCAAAAGCACAATATCACGATTTTATTGAAATTAATTTTGAAAGAAATTTAAAAATGGTAGATTTATTTAATAAAACCCGAGAACCCAATGAATTATTAGAGTATTTGAAAATCACCTATATGGATAGCGTATTTGATGAAAACACGCTTTTATTTTTAGACGAAGTCCAGGCATGTCCAAGTGCTTTAACAACCTTAAAATTTATGAGTGAATCATTCCCTTGTGACATTATCTGTTCTGGAAGTCTTTTAGGAATAGCCATTGCTTCCACTTCATCTTTCCCAGTAGGGTATGTAGAAACATGGACACTTTATCCGATGAGTTTTCTTGAATTTTTAGATGCTTATGGATTACCTGATGATATAATGAAAAAGATCAATCAATCACTTGATAATTTAAAAAAAATACCAGAAATCATACATGAGAAAATGAATGAATTATTCACCACTTATATGATGACTGGTGGCATGCCCGAAGTTGTGTCCACTTATATTGAAACAAAATCTTATCGTGAATGTTTAACAATTCAAAGAAGAATTGTGAATGATTATATCAGTGATATGGCCAAATACGCTCATGCAAGTGATAAAATCAAAGCTAAAGAATGTTTTCTATCTATCCCTATACAATTGGCCAAAGAAAACAAAAAGTTCCAATATGGTGTAGTAAAAAAGGGTTATAATGCAAGATATTATGATTCCAGCCTGCAATGGCTTCAAGATAATGGCATGATCATCAAAGTTAATCGTTTATCCCATATATCAACGCCTTTAGCAAGTGCTGTAGAACTTCCTATCTTTAAAGTCTATATGGCAGATGTTGGGCTATTCATCTCTCAATTAGAAGATGGAGAAATACAAAAAATCATAAGTGGCGATTTAGGTATATTCAAAGGAGCTTTATATGAGAATATGGCTGCGCAGATATTTCAAAGAAAACATAAGAAATGCTATTACTTTGAACCAAGCCAGACAACAGAAATTGATTTCATTATAGAATATGAAGGTGAAATCACACCAATTGACATAAAAGCCGGTTTAAATACAGCTTCTAAATCCTTTAAGAATTTTGTAGAGAAATATAAACCAATCCATGCATTCCGTTTTTCACAAAAAAATATAGGGATAGCTAAGGAAGGTAATATTGTATATCTTCCATTATATTTACTGGAAATCTTGTTGGAACATGAGGTTCCTATTTCTTTTGATTTACCTATAAATAACGAGAAATCATAACATGGTAAAAAAAGATGATTGGAAAACATTAGAAATTCCTACACAATTTGAAACCTTCTTCTTAGAGAGAACATTAACAAAAAAAGATCTTGCATATATCAAAGAAGGACACCGCTCTGAAGAAATGGAAGATAAATGGTTCATGTATTGTGAGGATCATAAATTATTTATCCATCGAAGCTGGACAGGTTATTGTATTTATATTGTGGAATTATCTGACAATGGTAAACTGAAAACCATTGTCAATCGTGATCCACAACAATATAAGGAAACAGATATTGAACAAGACAAATTGCAATTAAATATCCTTATAAACCGTTTAGTAAAACAAAATGGGGAAAATGCACGTTTGATGAAGTTATTTTTTGAAAGAAGAAAATCATAATACAATCATAAAATAGTTGAATTATCTATCAGAAAAACGCTTAACTACATCCTTAAAAAACGTATATCCATCATTTTACGAAATCTTAACAAATCTTTTGTATTTTATTTTGGAGTTTCTAGCTTTTTCCTGTATAATTATACTTGCGCAAAGGAGGAAGTTTATGGTTTTGAATTTTATTAGAGGCTTTTGTATGGCCTTAGCGGATAGCGTACCTGGAGTGTCTGGGGGTACGATTGCTTTCCTGCTCGGCTTTTATGATAAATTTATCGGCTCTTTAGATGCTTTGATCGCTGGTAATAAACAGGAAAAAATTGACGCAATCATCTTTTTATTGAAATTAGGCGTTGGATGGGTTATTGGTTTTTTAAGTGCTGTCAGTGTACTTGCCAATATCTTCGATACTTATATTTATCAAATTAGTTCTTTATTTATCGGATTTATCTTGTTCGCAATTCCCATCGTTATAAAAGAAGAAAAAGAAAGCCTGATATTCAACTGGAAAACGATTCTGTCATTTATCGGTGGTGTAGCACTTGTTGCATTCATTACGTATTTCAATCCGGTAAGTGGAAGTGAATCTGGTGTAAATCTGGCACAGTTAGATATTAGTTTAATATTATATGTATTTGTCGCTGCCATGTGTGCCATTTCTGCTATGGTACTACCTGGAATCAGTGGTTCTACATTATTATTGATTTTTGGATTATATGTTCCTATCATTTCCGCAATCAAAGCGGTAATGGGATTTGATTTATCTTATATCCCGATCCTGTTTGTATTTGGATTAGGTATTATCACTGGTGTTGTTACTGTGGTTCGTTTAATCAAATGGGCACTTGATAAACATCGTCCTATTATGATTTTCTTAATCATTGGTATGATGATTGGTTCCTTCTATGCAATCGTTATGGGACCACAGACTTTAGCTACACCAAAGCCACCATTAAGTATTGATACATTCAGCATCATCTGGTTTGTTGTTGGTGGTGCTATCATCTTTGGTTTACAGAAGATGAAAACTATGACGACAAAAGAAGAAGCATAAACATCACTCTAAATATGGAGTGATTTTTTTATGCGTTATGGTAAAATAAACATAATGAAAATGGAGGATAAGAAAATGATGACAATTAAAGATTTTATAAAAGACACATCACATTTAAATGAAGCTGCTTTAGTAGATATTTCTGATCAATTATGGCAAATAGGCAGTCTTTCAGAAATCAAACAACAAGTAAGTCATGAACTTTTCATTTTACATATCAGTATGAATATGATTGGCAATTGGAAAGGTGAAGGATGGTGGGGTGTCATTAGTGAACAAGCTGAACTTGTACCTTATATTCCAGAAGCTTTACAGGCTTTACAACTAAATCATTTGAAAACAGCTTTTGAAGATGTCATTTCCATATTCCCTGCGTATACGATCTTTTCAAACGATAATGAATGTTATTATGATATGATCAATTTCTTACAAAACGTTCGTTTCAAAGTAACAGATGAACGATTATTAATGATTCCTTCTGAAAAGAGAAAAGAAATGGTCACATCTATCAAACAAAAGTTAGATATATTGGAAGATCTTACAGAGCCATTATGGGGATATGGCGCAGAATCGGATGGCTGGATACAAGTCATAGACTATATTAAAACACAATTATAAAACCAATATAAAAACAAGCAGGATCATATCAAAATTATAATTCCTGCTCATTTTTATATTATTTTTGATGAAATGCATCTAATTCTCCCTGCATTTGTTCTTGTAGCTGTTTGATCATACCATCCACTTTTAATGGCTTATATGCTTCAAATGGGATGGCTTTTCCTATATGCATGTGAAAGGTTCCATGTTGTTTTAAAAGTCGCTTATAATCAAAAGAATCGCATAATACCACGGGCACGATATAACATTTTGCCATGAATGCGGGTTGGATACTGCCTGCCTGCATCTGTTTCATCACTGTGCCTTTTGATCGAGTGCCTTCTGGAAAGATCAGAATATTTTGACCAGCTTTTAAGCGTCTGGTTGTTTCCCTTAGCATATGCACGGCACTGCCTTGATCTTCACGATCAAAATAGATCAATTCAAGATTCTTACTTAAACTAGATAAGTATGGAATCTTTTTATTTTCGGCTTTTGACACAAATGTAAATGGCACATGGATGCCGATTTCCAACATAAACAAATCAAAAAAGCTTTGATGATTGCTGACAAACAGAATACTGCCATCGCTTGGCAATGCATCTTCCATTTCCACATCTAATTTGATATGCAACAGATGAAAACATCGTTTACACCATTTCGCAATGTGTAAAAACCGTTCTTCAAATGATTTTTTACGTACCATGAAGCATCCAATCCATGATATCGGAATCAGCCACAGCAAGTGCAGACAATATACATAAAACATAATTTAAGACCCCTTTGTCAAAACCATTGCATAAGCAATGGCATATTCTTTTTCATGTGCAATGGATATCATAACATCATAATCAAAACATGTACACACAGGTGCTCCTGTATCATCCTGAAGTACTTCAATGTCTGATATCGTACAATCCACAACCTTGTGAATTGCTTTATAAATCGCTTCTTTTGCCGCAAAACGTCCGGCAATCCATTCGGCTTTGCGTTTATCCGGATATTGATTAGCGATTTCCTGTTCTTTTTCACTCAGAATTCTTTGTATCACCGGTTTATTTAATGCATTAGCAATTCTTGATATCTCTACGATATCGCATCCAATCCCTATGATCATAACTACTCCTTCTCATAAATCGCCTCTAATGTGATTTCTTCACTTTTCAAAAGGCGTATGGTATCTTGATGATGTACACGAAGATATCCATGCTCTTCAATGCCATCTACCTTCCATATTATACCATCCAGCAGGATGGATCTGCCAGATAAATAAGAGTATTGTGAAATGGAGGATAATAGAAAAGATGATTTTGCCATCATTAACTGATCATATTGTATTAATATCTTCTGTAAAAGTTCCTCTTTTGGCAAACTGACATAATCTGCTTTTGTAAGTAAATTATCTTTTTTACTTAAATTGATACCAATTCCAATCACTGTAGCGACCTTTTCATTTCCTTCATAAATACTTTCAATCAAAATGCCACATAGTTTTTTGCCATGAATCAAGATATCATTTGGCCACTTGACAGAAGTCTGTATACCATATTGTTTTAACGCAAATACAACAGATAATGGCGCAATCAGTTCATTTGGATAATTATTTTTTAGAAGAATGGAAAATGTCAGATCTTCTTGACTTTCCCATACACGGTCAAAGCGCCCTCTGCCCTTTGTTTGTTTGTGGGCCAGAATGACGCTGTGATCTTGATATATATGATATTGTTGTTTTAAGACATCATTGGTACTGGAAACTTCATCAAAAGCATAAATTGTAAACATATTATTTATCGCTTACGGCAAACATCATTTCAGCTGTAACAGCGACTTCTCCATCTACGCTAGCAACAGCCTTTACCCATGCGATTCCCATACGTTCACGAATGACTTCTGCTTCTAATCGAAGCACATCTCCAGGAATGACCTGACGTTTAAAGCGAGCTTTATCGATACCGGCAAATAAACCGATTTTTCCTTTGTTTTCTTCTTTACTCAACAGCATTACTGCCACTGTTTGTGCCAATGCTTCTAATTGAAGTACACCTGGCATGATGTGTTTTTCAGGGAAATGTCCTAGAAACTGCATTTCATTTGCGCTGATGCATTTTGTACCTACAACTTTATTTCCTTCAATGGATTCAATACGGTCCACCAATAGAAATGGGTAGCGATGAGGAATGATTTCCTGAATTTCATTACTGTTATATAACATGACTTATTCCTCCCATCTTTTGATAATGATACTTGCATTATGTCCACCAAAGCCTAAAGAGTTAGACATGGCAACACGAATATCTGCAGTTTTACCTTCGTTTACCACAAGATTTAAATCACATGCAGGATCACTTTTTTCATAATTGATCGTCGCTGGCACAAAGCCTTCTTTTACTGCAAGAGTAGAAATAATCGCTTCTAAAGCACCACTGGCACCTAACAGGTGTCCACTCATAGATTTTGTGGATGAGATATATGGTTTATAGGCATCATCTTGAAATGCTACTTTGACTGCTAAGGTTTCACTGGAATCATTTAATGGTGTAGATGTTCCATGGGCATTGATATAATCAATATCCTTTGTGGTTAAGCCTGCATCTTTAATTGCCATACCCATTGCACGAGCTGCGCTTGTTCCATCCGCAAGTGGTGCGGTAATATGATTGGCATCACATGTTGAACCATATCCTACGACTTCTCCATAGATTTTCGCATGACGTTTTAAGGCATGTTCCAATTCTTCAAGGATTAGCACACCGCCGCCTTCTCCCATGACAAAGCCTTTACGTTCTGCATCAAATGGAATACTTGCACGGTTTTTATCTTCCCCTTCATGTAAGGCACGCATGCTCGCAAATCCTGCGATTGCCACAGGTGTAATCGCTGCTTCACTGCCGCCGACTGCGACAATATCTTCATACCCGTCACGAATTCTGTGAAATCCTTCCCCAATTGCATTGGTACTTGCTGCACATGCTGTTACCACACTGGATACATTGCCATGAGCACCCATATCGATTGCTACACTGCCTGCCGCAAGATTGATTAATGACATGGGAATAAAATATGGGGATATTCTGCTTGGTCCACGATTTTCAATTGTTTGGGAAGCTCCTTCAATTGTGGAAATTCCACCAATGCCACTACCTAAAATCACCCCAAAACGATCGTGATCAAAATCAACATCCTGTAATCCACTATCTTCATATGCCTGTTTTGCGGCTATTCTGGCAAACTGGGTAAAACGATCATTAAATTTTAAATCACGTTTGGTAAAGTATTGCTCCATATCCAGATTTTTTACTTCACCTGCAAGCTTTGCACGATATTCACTTGGATCAAAGTGTGTAATGCGATCAATCCCACATACGTTTTGATTTACATTTGTCCATACTTCTTCTACATTATTTCCAATCGGTGATACAACACCCATTCCTGTAATTACGACTCTTTTCATTTACATCACCATCCCGCCATCTACATTAATTACCTGGCCTGTTATATATGCACTTTCTTCACTACACAAAAACTTCACTACATTAGCAACATCTTGTACATCGCCAAATCGTTTTAATGGAATACCGGATAACATTTGTTTCTTTACGGTATCATCTAATTTCTGTGTCATTGCGGTATCAATAAAACCAGGTGCAACAGCGTTCACACGGATACCACGGCCTGCAAGTTCTCTTGCGACACTTTTGGTAAGTGCAATCACACCGCCTTTACTTGCTGCATAATTTGCCTGACCTGCATTTCCCATGATACCTACCACACTGGCCATATTCACAATACAGCCACTTCTTTGTTTCATCATCTGACGTGTCGCATAACGAATGCAGTTGTAGCATCCTTTCAGATTGACATCAATGACAGAATCAAAATCTTCTTCACTCATGCGAAGCAACAAGTTATCTCTTGTAATACCGGCATTATTGACGATCACATCAATATGTCCATAAGTATCAATGATTTCTTTCATCATCGCTTCTACTTCTTCGCCTTTGGCAACATTACATTTGATTGCTTTATGATGACCGCTTGGATCAAGTTGTGCCAATACGTTATTTGCACTTTCTTCACTGTTGGAATAATTGATGATCACATCATATTCTTTTGACAGTGTTTTTGCGATACATTCTCCGATTCCTCTGGATGCACCGGATATAAAAGCTGTTTTTCTTTCCATACATTTATCCTTTCAATGCTTCTACACATTCTTTTAATGTGGTCATATCTTCTACATGTAAGATTTTTACATCATGTCCTTTACAGCACTTTTTCACAAAACCACTGATTGTTTTTCCAGGTCCTACTTCAATAAAAGTATCTACCCCATCACCCAGCATATTGGCAATCGTCTGTTCAAAATAGACAGAGTGTGCAATCTGTTTGCTTAAGATATCAATCAAAGGCTGATCCTCGATGTTTCCACTGATATTGTGATATACTGGAATACTTGGTTTCTTTAGATCATAGTTTGATAAAACATCATGTAGTTTAATGGCTGCATCATTTAATAAGGAGGAATGAAATGCTCCAGATACCGCAAGTGGGACTGCACGGCGTGCACCTTTTTCTATGCATAGATCTTTAGCTTTATCCACTGCTGCTTTTTCACCTGTGATTACAATTTGTCCCGGACAGTTGTAATTGGCAATCTCACAAACACCAATAGATTTCACTTCTTCACATGCTTCTAATATAGAAACTTCATCTAACATTAAAATCGCATACATAGAGCTGGTTCCTGCTGGTAAAGCATTGGCCATGATTTTTCCACGCTCTCTTACGATTTTTGCGCCATCAGAAATAGAAAATGCCTTAGCATAACATAATGCCGCATATTCTCCAAGACTTAATCCAGCCACAACATCTGCCTGTATGCCATATTCATGTAATACCTTGGCAAGTGCCATGCTTGTCACAAAAATAGCCGGCTGTGCATATTGGGTATCATCCAGTTTTTCTTTAGGACCCTGAAAGCATAGATCTTTGATATCCACATCTAATTCCACACTGTCAAATACTGCTTTCGCAAGTGGATCTGCTTCATATATATCTTTTCCCATTCCGGGTGTTTGTGCACCCTGTCCGGCAAATAAAAATGCTGTTTTCATACGTATAAATCCTTTCTATTCACCAAATAATTCGTGAATCAATTCATGTACCGTTACGATTTTATCAATACGATATGCATTTGCTCCTGCAAACACTAGACCTTCTTCCACTTCACCTTTTACAGCATGTATCAATGCTTCACTAATACAATATGGTGTGGAATCAATTTTACAAGGCAGCATACAGCCAATACAATGGGTTGGTATTGCACGCTTGTTTTCATGCTCCTTCATAAAAGGTGTCATAATGGCACGTCCAGGCAGTCCAGCAGGACTTTTCACAATGGCGATATCTTCTTTTTTCGCATTCACAAACATCTGTTTATAACGCTCATCTGCATCACATTCTGTCGTGGCGATAAAACGGGTTCCCATCTGTACCCCATAAGCGCCCATGCTTTGATAATGTTTGATATCTTCTTTTGTATAGATACCCCCAGCAACAAATACAGGAATCTTTCTTGCGGCCTCTTCTTCATATGGTGGAAGCAGTGCTAATACATCTTTTAAGATATCATCTAAAGAAGCATATGATTCATTCAATACTTCTTCTTTTTTAAAGCCTAAGTGCCCTCCCGCAAGTGCTCCTTCAATTACGATAAAATCAGGAATACGGTTACTGTGGCGTTTCCAGCTTCTTAAAATCAGGGAAGCTGCTTTTCCACTACTGACGATTGGGGCTAACAAAATATCTGCATCTTTAACGATTTCAGGCAGATGTAATGGTAATCCTGCTCCGGATATAATAGCATCCGCACCTGCCTCTACACATGCTTTGACATAAGTTTCATAATCACGAGATGCGACCATGACATTTACAGCGCAAAGGCCTTTTCCTTTTGACAATACTTTGGCTTTTTTTACTTCTTCTATGATGGCCTCCACATTGCATGCTTTACTGTTTTGCCAGAAATCCGGCTTGCGATATCCTGGATGAGCAGCTGAGATAACTCCCATGCCACCTTCTCTCATGACTGCGCCAGCAAGTTTGGATAAGGAAATTCCTACGCCCATGCCACCTTGTATGAGTGGTATTTCTAATGTATCTAAACTTTTATTTCTCATAGACAAGGCCTTTCACTTTTTCCTCTAGTGTTTTTATTTCTTCTTGACTTTCTTTAACAAGTTTTTCTAATATTTCCTGTATGCTTAAGATTTCATGTACCATACCAGCAACCTGTCCCATCATTACAGAACCATGCTTCATATCACCTTCAAATACAGCACGGCGAAGTCCGCCAAGGGTTAATTTTTCCATTTCTTCTTTTGGGGCATTTGCTGCTTCCAGCTTCAGATACTGTAATGCCATCTGATTCTTTAAGATACGAACAGGTGTTCCCGCACTTCTACCAGTTACCACACTATCCATATCTTTTGCCTTTAATACGGCTTTTTTATAATTTTCATGAATTGGACATTCATGAGATGCCAACAGGATCGTACCAATCTGTACCCCGACAGCACCTAAGGATAAAGCAGCATTCATCTGTTTTCCACTGGCAATTCCACCAGCTGCGATAACTGGGATATTAACTGCCTCTACAACTTGTGGTACCAAAGACATGGTTGTTGTTTCTCCAACATGCCCACCACTTTCGCCACCTTCAGCGATGATTCCATCGACGCCGGCTTTTTCCAAACGTCTTGCGAGTGCCACACTTGCCACTACAGGAAAGATTTTTGTACCACTGGCCTTTAATGCTTCAATATAAGGACCGGGATTTCCTGCTCCTGTCGTCACAACTGCCACTTTTTCTTCACAGATCACTTTCATAATATTTTCTGTATCCGGATTCATCAACATCACATTGACACCGAAAGGTTTATTAGTTAATGCTTTACAGGTACGAATGGCTTCTCTAGTTGTAGTGGCATCCATTGCACCGGTTGCGATAATACCAAGTCCACCACTATTGGATACACATGCCGCAAATTGTGGAGTTGCGATATTTGCCATCGCTCCCTGGAAGATTGGGTATTTGATATTTAAGAGTTCATTGATCATCATAATGCTTTTCTCCTTACAGTTCTATATAGGCTCCAGCCCAGCAAAATCCTGCGCCAAATCCTGTTAGAACGATTTTCATGCCTTCCTTTAACAGGCCTTTTTCCTGCATTTCGCCTAATGCCAAAGGAATACTTGCGGCACTGGTATTCCCAGTTTCCGCGATATTGATATATACTTTCTCCATATTGATATGCATACGTCTGCACACATTGTTGATTATTCTAAGATTTGCCTGATGTGGCACGATCCAATCGATTTCATCCAATGATACATTTGCTTGTGATAATACATCTTCGATTGCTTCTTTCATAGCGTTAACAGCAAAGCGGAAAGTTTCACTGCCATTCATACGTACCAGTGTCGGTGTATACACCTGTTTAGAAAATAATGCTCTTGGTAATGGGGCATCTGCATGAATAATGCCTTCATGATCCCCTTTGCTAGAAGCAAAATGAAGCATACGATTATCACATGGCTCTTGTTTTACAACAGCAGCTCCTGCCCCATCCGCGAAGATGATACAGGTTCCACGATCTTCCCAGTCTAATTGTTTTGATATGACTTCCGCACCAATCACAAGTGCAGAATGTGCCATATCACATGCTAACAGGCTGTGGGCAACTTCTAAGGCATAAAGAAAACCACTGCATGCCACATTGATATCAAATGCCATGACTTTTTGTTCATTCATGCCTAATTTTTGCTGAACCATACAAGCCGTGGAAGGTGTTGTATAATCGGGTGTAAACGTAGCAACAATAATCAAATCAATATCCTTATACGCTACAGCGCTATGATCTATTGCCATACGTGCTGCACGAACTGCTAAATCACTGGTATTTTCTTCTTCACTGATATATCGGCTTTTGATACCAGTACGGGAAGATATCCATTCATCATTGGTATCCACAACCTGTGCAATATCATCATTGGTAACTTTGCGTTTTGCCTTGGCATATCCAAAGCCTTTGATTCTACATGTTTTCATACGCAAGTCCCATCTTTCTGAATTTCGCATAGCGTTTTTCTACCAGGGTATCCCCACTTAACATGTTTAGCTGCAACAATTCCCGATATAATTCTTTATCTAAATGATCACATACCAGATCAAAGTTTTGATGTGCTCCACCAAGTGGTTCTTTGATGATGGTATCAATAATTCCTTTTCGTTTTAAATCAGCCGCAGTAAGCTCCATGACTTCCGCTGCTTCTTCTGCACGTTTTTCATCCTTCCATAAAATTGAGGCAAAGCCTTCTGGTGATAATACGGAATATATCGCATTTTCTAACATCAGGATTTTATCCGCAACGCTGAATGCCAGCGCACCACCACTGCCACCTTCACTTAATACAATGGCAATCACAGGTGTACGCAAGCCTGAAAAAACTTCCAAACACTGAGCAATGGCTTCTGCCTGTCCACGTTCTTCTGCACCTTTTCCAGGATATGCACCAGAAGTATCTACCATCGTAATGATGGGACGGTGAAATTTTTCAGCCTGTTTTACCAGGCGAAGTGCTTTACGATATCCTTCTGGATGAAGCATACCGAAGTTCTTTTTCATATTTTCTTCTAAGGTCTTACCTTTACTTTGTGTAATCAATGTCACAGGTATGCCATGAAAATTCGCAAGTCCTGCCACACAGGCACCATCATCTCCAAAAGCACGATCTCCATGTAGTTCAATAAAATCATCAAACAGTTTTTCTACATAATCACTTGCTTTCGGGCGTTTTGGATGACGTGCTAAATATACGATATCCCAGGCACTTAAGGATGCATATGCCTGTTCTCTGATTTGTGTGATTTCTTTTTGTATCGCTTCTTTTTCAAACAGATCCTGTTCACCCAAAGAAGCAAACCGCGCTTCTAATGCAGCGATTCTAGCTTCACTTTCTCTTACCTGCATAAGCACTCCTTTCATGCATCTTCAATATCTGATACAATACTTTTTTCGCATCTTTACGCTCTACGATTTTATCGATAAAACCTTTCTCCAATACAAACTCTGCCTTTTGAAAATCATCTGGCAATTCTTCTTTTACAGTGGATGCAATTACACGTTTACCCGCAAAACCAATTAGACATTTAGGTTCTGACAAAATGATATCTCCTAACATCGCAAAGGATGCGGATACACCACCGGTCGTTGGATGCGTTAAATAGGATATATATAATAAGCCAGCATCACTGTGTTTCTTTAAAGCGGCACTGGTTTTTGCCATTTGCACAAGGGATGATATTCCCTCTTGCATTCTAGCACCACCACTGGTGGTAAATAAGATCAAAGGTAAACGATTACTCGTCGCATATTCAATCGCACATGTTACCTTTTCTCCAACGATGCTTCCCATACTGCCCATAAAGAAATTAGAATCCATGATACCAAGAACACAACGCTGACCATAGATTTTTCCAACACCTGTGACTACCGCTTCTTTTAAACCGGTTGTTTTCTGCAGGCGTTCTAATTTATCTTCATATCCGGGAAAATCAGGTACCTGTTTTAAATGCATCCCTTTATTAAATTCCTCAAAGCTTCCATCATCTACAATCTGACGAATACGCTCATGTGCTGTAATCTTGATTGGAAAACCACAGTGAGGACATACATAGTCATTATGCATCAAATCCTCAAACAAAGAAGTTTCCTTACAGTTGGGACAGCTGTGGAACAGATTGTCTGGTATATCAATCGGATCTTTATGCAGGGATTGTTTTCTGCTTTTGAATAAATTCAACCGATCTTTTCTTGTTTTAAATAATTGTTCCATCCTCGCTCAACTCCTTAATAAAGGTTTCCATAAACCCGGTATCATATTTACCTGATACAAATGTTGGATGATGCAGCAGTAAGTATTGAAATTCAATGTTGGTTTCTACACCCTCAATGATCAGTTCTTCCAACGCTACACGCATTTTTTTGATACATTCCAAACGATTATCCCCAAAAGTAATCAGTTTTAAAATCATAGAATCATAATATGGTGAAATCTCATAGCCACAATATACAGCTGTGTCAATACGCACATTTCTTCCACCAGGGAAATTAATAAAACTGATTTTACCAGGACTTGGCGCAAAATTCATTTTGATATTTTCCGCATTGATACGACATTCCATCGCATGTCCCAAACATTTGATATCTTCCTGACGATATGATAATTTCATACCTTCTGCTATCTTGATCTGTTGTTTGATCAAGTCGATACCAGTAATCATTTCACTGATGGTATGTTCTACCTGAATACGCGTATTCATTTCCATAAAATAATAATTGTTTTGCGCATCCAATAAAAATTCTATCGTTCCAACACTGTCATATCCGACAACTTTACAAGCACGCACGGCATCTGCCAGCATTTTTTCTCTTGTTTCCTGTTTCAGTGTATGACATGGTGCTTCTTCTAACAATTTCTGATTGCGTCGCTGACAGGAGCAGTCACGTTCAAATAAGTGACACACATTGCCAAACTTATCTGCCATCAGCTGAACTTCCACATGTTTAGGTTCCAGAATGTATTTTTCCATATACACGCCATCATCACCAAAACAAACACGTGCTTCACTTCTTGCGGTTTCATAGGCATCCTTTACTTCTGATTCTTTATATGCTACTCGCATGCCTCGTCCACCACCGCCATTTGCGGCTTTGATCAATACTGGATAACCGATCTTATTCGCCGTTTCCAGTGCCTCCTGTGCTGTTTCAATTAAATCTTTACTTCCCATGATCACAGGAATACCTGCATCCATCATTTTTTGACGAGCATGATTTTTATCACCCATCGCTTCTATTACATCAGGATTAGGACCAATAAAAGTCATCCCACACTGCATAACCAGACGGGCAAACTTGGCATTTTCACTTAAAAACCCAAAACCTGGGTGAATGCCATCACATCCAGTCATACAGGCAGCACTTAAAATATTTTTCATATTCAGATAACTGTCTGTGCTTTTGGCACCACCAATACAGACTGCATAATCCGCAAGCTGAACATGTAATGCCTCTTTATCCGCAGAGGAATACACTGCGACCGTTTCAATACCCATTTCTTTACAGGTACGAATAATACGAACAGCGATTTCTCCACGATTGGCAATCAATATTCGCTTCATTTTACACCTTCCACAATGCGCATCAGCTCCTGATCAAATTCCACCATGGAATCATCTGTTACCAGAATCTCCGCAATCACACCATCCATTGGCGCATGGATTTCATTCATGACCTTCATCGCTTCAATAATGCAAAGTACATCACCTTTTTTCACCTGCTGGCCGATTTCCACAAACGGTGTACTGCCTTTGGCACGTGATTGATAAAAGGTTCCTACGATTGGTGCCTTTACCCAATATCCTTCTTTTTTGGTTTCTGTTTTTTCTTCATTAACTTCTATTGTTTTCGGCTGTGATACAGGTGTTGAAACAATCTGCACATCACCAACCGGTTTTTCCATTTTTAATTTAATATCACTTGCTTCTATTTCCATACGGGATAAATTTGAATTTTCAAATACCGCAATTAATTCCTGAATCTCTTTCGTATTCATATGTGTACCTCCACAATTTTAAAAAAGCCAAGATATCTTGGCTCTTATTGTTTGCTTTCTAATAATTTCACGATATCTGCGACTGTAACTAATTTAGCTAATTCATCATCTTCGATGCGTACATCAAATTCTGTTTCCAGTTCTAATGACAATTCAACAGCAGCCAAAGAATCGATACCTAAATCATCCTTTAAATTTGCTTCCATTGTAATTACATCTTCATCTACATTAATAGCTTCCACTAATACTTCTTTTACTTTTTCAAACATATTTGTTCCTCCTGTACTTTGCTAGTAACGAATACTAGATTAACACTTCTTGTTTCCAATGTCAATACTTTTAGTTTCAATTACTAGATTACTTTGTAAAAAAAACTTTATAGCTTTTTTATATGTTGTTTTTTAACTGTCGTTGTCCGAATTCCCAGTTTTTACTTTGAAATTCAAATCGATTATAATACTTTGATATTCAAAAGTAAATACTTTGATAAACAAAATTTATAAAAAACGTTCACTTTTTTCAAATTTATGAACTTGAGATGTAAATGAAATCGATTTCTATAACTATCTATGATATAATAATTGAAAAAATATGGAGGGAACATTTTATGCAATCACAAATCCAATATGTCAGAAATCATATTGAAATCGCAAAAAACGAAAAATTTATCGCTTTGATGTTTTTATTAAGCTTACTTTTCACAAGTGTATCACTTTTCTTTGTCGTTACCAGCTTTTCCTGGTTTATTGATACGATAAAATATAATATCATGTATCAGGAAACATTTTATATCACAACCTTATTCCTGTATATCTTATGCTTTATCTCAACGATTATTTCTATCATAATTATGCTTCGTCATTACCTGTCTTATTGGCATAAGCGTTTATATCTGATAGAACGTTGTCACCATGTCGGCTTACTTCTTCTTACCATGATTCCAGGATTTCTTGCTTTGACATATACAGCAGCAGCTTCTCGAAATTTTGACTTTGATATCATGGATATTGCATGTTTTTCGATTATGATATGTATTCCAAGCTTTCTACTTTATAGATTGCACATATCCCATCGCATTGAAAAAAGTATTTGGCAAATCAAAAGTTTCAACCTTAATGCCTTTAAATTATTATTTTGTTTCTTTTTTATGCTTTTGATTTGTACGGAAATGATGCTTTCAAGGGAATATATAATACTCACGTTTTCTATATCCTGCACTGTTCCCTGTATTTTTTTCACTTGCCTTGCTTGTCGCTTTTTGTTTGCGCATCATCTTTACCTTAACGCAAAAGATGACATGGTAGAATTTGAGTGTTATGAATATAATGCCGATGCATTTGAAGATCACAGTGCGATAAAAGAACGTTTGATTATTCTTAATTCTGGTAATCTATTGTTAGCAGAGGATGTAATGGAAGAATTTGATTTTGATAAAGCAAAAGTAAGAACAGCTATATTAAAAAACGAGTATATCCATGTCTTTTCAGATGAAATGTATTTCAATATCGATTACCTGCATTTATTACTTCAAAGACTGGCGTATGAAGATATCGCATTTCGTGTAGAACGCTTAAAAAATGGTACATGGCAGCCATATACACAAGCAGACTATGATGCAATTCAACCAGAAAATATCCAATGTAAGCCAAAATCTGAAGACATCCAAGCACCTGTAAAGAAAAAGCCACGTAATGTTGAAAAGCTGTCTTTATCACAGAAAATAATATATACACCATTTCTGATCATTTACTTTACCTTTATATTTTTATTTCCAGTTAATTATTATCGTCCCGTCAACTGGATGTCTAAAAAAGCTTTAAAAAAGACATATCATGTTTTTACATATCGTAATATCCGTACACTTGGACATATCTTTATCGTATTCATTATCATTATTTTGCTTTTGTGCAATCCATCTTTATTTGAAAGCCTGGCAAATAATATTGGCAGTGCAACTGCCCCCCTTTATGGTATGTGCATCTTGTTTTTTATTGGAGAGCTTATTCACTTTCCAATTTATATGACACAAATAGAAAAAGCACTAACAAAAACACAGCATCAAACACATAACTATTTTGTTTATGCATTCATTCTTTATTTAATTTCTATTACCTTTAAAATGTTCACACGTGGTATACAAAAAGGACTTTCTCAAATCTTTATTTTAATTTTATCTGTTGAAGCCGCAAGAAGTATCATCTTGATTTATCGATTCATTAAGTATAAACGTTGATTCCTGTTCTATCTTTTCAAGTAAATACAGCGTATAATGAATATAATGAAAGGAGTTCATATGAAAAAAGAAACATTAAAGCTTTGTAACGTATTTTTGCTGGGGATAATTACAGGATTTCTATTAACCCCCATTCGTCGTGGTATAAATGTGCATGTTGAAAATAATGGATTGCCTTATACAAAATGTAAAAAGAACCAACAACAAAATTCCCATCAATAAAAAAATGCCAATACTTCCAGTAAACACTAGATTTATTGACATTTTTCTTTTGCTTTATAATGCTTCACTTTGAAATTTCACTGTGATTGCATAAAGATTCAACATATCTTTTGTAATGTATTTTTCAGGTTCTTTATATGCATCTAAAGATAATCCCATCGTACTTGTTCCATCTGTAACCTTTTTGGTTTGTATAATCAATACGGGTATTTCTTCATCTATCTGAAAGCTTGTCTTTTCACTTAAACTAACCATTCCTCTGCTATAACTTTCTTGATCATCTTTAATTTTAACTGGTTCATCAGGATATGTGGATGATGTAGATGTTCCATATTCATCTTGTAAGACTGCTTTCATAGACACAGGATCAATCTTTAAGTCCACAAGGATATTTCCTTCACCTTTTTTCACCTGTCCATAGTGTGCATAAACTGATTCATATCGATGATCTTTCCATTCCCACAATTCAACCTTCGCACCTTTACAATCCTCTTTAAGGTCATAAGATAGAAAAATAGGATAGGAGTTATTATCATTAAGTAATTGAGAAATTAATTCTCCCTGTTCATTTAATTCTATGGGGCCTAGATTATTTTCTTGCGTTTTTTGACTGCAACCACTTATGATGAATAATACCACTGTCATGATGCCTATTGTTAGCTTTTTCATAACAATCCCTCCTTGTTATGTTTCTACCTCTATATTAACATAAATATTCTATTATTCGATAAGATCAGGAAAAATAAGTAAAATTATTGTTTGACATTCAAAGTAATAAGCGGTATACTGGAAACCGTTATTACGGAGGTAAAGAAAATGAAAACAAAAGAATTGACACTTTGTGCGTTTTTCACGATATTATTTGTGATTGGAAGTAAAATCGTTATTCCTGCTGGTATTATTCCACTTACATTACAAACGATGGTTGTGATTATCGCAGGTATGTTGTTAAAGCCAAAATATATATGGGTATCTTATGGATTATTCTTCTTAATGGGATTATTAGGATTTCCTGTGTTTGCAAATGGTGGAGGTATCGCTTATGTATTACAGCCATCTTTCGGATTCCTGTTAAGCTTTCCAATTGCCGCAAGTTTTATTTCCATTATGCGCAATAAACTTCATACAACATCATTCCTTGCGAATTTTATTATTTGTATGATTGGTTTATTCATCATATACACCATTGGATGTATCTACATGTACGGCATTTTAAATTTCTACATGGGAGCAGCAAAAAACATGTTCTCAGTTATTGCAATGGGAGCCATTCCATTTATGATATCTGATACATGCAGTATCGCGGTAGGATGTTTCTGTGCACTTCGTTTAGCACATATCCCTGCCATCAAACAAACATTGTGTCCAACAAAGTAAAAATATTATCGTAAAACGCAAAAGGTAGAAGTCTTTCATAATAGGACTTCTACCTTTTTTTTCATCAACTGATATTTGCGTCTAATGCATAATCACAAACAATTTCTGTATCAATTTTTTCTTCCTGACCTTCTAAATTTGTGGCGTTTCCCGTATACTTCAAAATTGCTTTATGATCTTTCAACTCTACATGTAATTTAATATCCCCAGCTTTATAATTATTCAAAAAATATTCATTCATATGATCATATTGTATCCAAAGCTTACGTTCATTTAATTCCACAAAAGATGGCATCATACGTGTTCTTGGAGCGACCACCACCGAAATCGTCTGGACTTTCAAATCTTTACCTCTTCCTCCATCCACAACCTGAATATCTACAATAGGATGATAGCTGCACCAAATATAATATCCACCGATTCCACAAAGCAACATAAGTAGAATGATACTGATACATAGATACTTTTTCTTGATTTTAAATTCAATATACTGATTTTTCATATCTCCCTCACCTCTTGTAACTTAATAATAACAAATCTGTCATATATATCAAGTGCTTCTTTATACAAAAAGAAAACAGTACATCTGTACTGTCATTTATTCTATCCCTCTTGAATATCGTCTTCTCTTTCATATGGAAGAAAATCCACAAGAAATCCATTATTTTTTAAAGATTCTTCGATTTCATCTAAAATCTCCACGGTATCAGCTGCCACATGATGAAAGTGATATCCGGATGTCAAATTTAATAAGGCAGTGGATTTCCCTGTTTTTAAATTATTTAAAAGGGTCTGGATATCCCTTCTGCTTTTGATTTGTAAAGGAGCGCTCATTTTCCCATAGGCACGATGATTTACCATGACATCCTGTACACTGCCGCCTAAATCAATGATGATATTCAATTCATCTTCAATCTGTTCATTGCTGTGGTGTACTTTGAATAAACGAATCGCTTTATAGCTTTCATTGATGATATACCCACGAGCAGTTGCGACAATTGGATAGCCCTGTGTACGAAGTAATGCGATATCCTGTACAACCACCTGACGACTGACACCGGTTTCTTTTCCCAGTGCACCACCAGATAATGGTTCTTTGGCATCACGCATCAGTTCTAGAATCTTTTTACGTCTTTGTGATCCTGTCATGACTGTTTTCATACCTGTGACTTACTCCTTTCCTGTTTGTGAAACAACACGATTAATCCATCACTTTCAGGTGTTTTAAACTGATATCCAAAATTGGCGCAGAGTGTGTTAAAGCACCACTGGATACATACGTCACACCCAGTTCTTTGATCAATGCGATATTTTCTTTCGTGATATTGCCAGAACATTCTGTTTCTGCACGACCATCAATATATGCAATCGCTTCACGCATCTGATCTGGTGTCATATTATCCAGCATGATAATATCAGCACCTGCTTCTACTGCCTCTTTTACCATATCCAGATTTTCTGTTTCTACTTCTATTTTACGTACAAAAGGTGCATAAGCTTTTGCGGCAAGTACTGCTTCTTTAACACCACCAGCAGCATCAATATGATTATCCTTCAACAATACACCATCAGATAAGTTATAACGGTGATTTCCACCTCCACCAACTTTTACGGCATATTTTTCAAAGATACGCATACAAGGTGTTGTTTTTCTGGTATCCACAAGACGTGTATGACTACCTTCTAATAAGGCTGCTACACTTCTTGTGTATGTTGCGATACCGCTCATTCTTTGAAGATAGTTTAATGCAGTACGCTCTCCACTTAACAATACGCGAATATCCCCTTTGACAACTGCCAATAAATCCTGATTTTTTACCTGATCTCCATCCTTTACAAAGAATGTAATTTCAGTGGCAGGATCCAATAATGTAAATACACGTGCAAAAATATCAAGACCGGCAATCACACCATCTTCTTTACAAATCAAATTAACTTCTCCAAGCTTATATTCTGGCATAACTGCATTCGTTGTGACATCTTCACTATGAATATCTTCTTGTAGAGCCATACGGATATATTGATCAGCAACAAGCTGCATTGTTATTGTATTCATTTTCTTATCTCTCTTTCTCGGCACGCATCATATTTTCAGCCGCTTCTTTCGCAAATACTAAGCTTTCCAGCAAACTGTTGCTGGCAAGCCGATTTTTCCCATGTACCCCATTACAGCTGGTTTCTCCAATTGCATATAAACAAGGCATGGTCGTTTCTGAATGATGATCCACATGTACGCCTCCCATGAAATAATGCTGGGCAGGAACAACCGGAATCGGTTGTTTTGTGATATCATAACCTTCTTCTAAACAGGTTTTATATATATTAGGAAAATGTGATAAAATAGTAGCTTTTGGTACCGCCGCAAAATCCAGCCATACATGTTCACTGCCTTCTTTTTCCATTTCTTTTAAAATCGCCTGTGTTACTTTATCTCTTGGTAATAATTCATCCACAAAGCGCTCATGTTTCCCATTTAATAATACTGCCCCATCACCTCTTGCGGATTCACTGATCAAAAAGCTTCTGCCTTTTTTTCGTGTAAATAAAGAGGTTGGATGAATTTGTACATAATCTAAATGATCCAGCTGAATCCCATGTTTTCTACAAATATCCAGCGCATCCCCAGTCAGGGAAGGATAATTGGTAGAATGTTCATACAAGCCACCAATACCACCGGTTGCCATTACGGTATATAATGCATGAATGTGTAAGGTTTCTCCATCTTTGTTCTTAGCAATCATCCCGACACATTTTCCATCTTCTTCTATAATATCGCACATACAGGTATGCTCCATGATGGTTACATTTGGCATTGCTTTTACCTTATGCTGTAACACTGTGGTAATTTCTTTTCCAGTGACATCTTCATGAAAACAGATTCTTGGTTTTCCATGTCCGCCTTCTCTAGTATAGCGAAGTTCCCCGTTTTCATCTTTTTCAAATTCTACACCCAAACGCATCAGATGATTGATGATATCTCGACTGTTTCGAATCATCAAATCAACGCTTTCCTTATTGTTTTCATAATGTCCAGCACGCATTGTATCTTCAAAATATTCATCATAATCATCTTCATCTCGTTGTACACAAATACCACCCTGTGCCAGCATGGAATCACAACTTTCTAAATCCTCTTTACATATCATTAAAATCTTTTTATCATGTCCTAAATTTAATGCCGTATACATACCGGCAACACCACAGCCTGCGATGACAACATCGTAGTATAAATCCCCTTGCATCATTGATTCTCCTTTCAGGCATATGTTTATTTTGCCAGTTCCAGCATTCTTGTTAGAGTTGCTTTCGCTGGTTCTACATGTGCTTTTACGACATCCGCCGCATTTTCTCCTGTTTTTAATACTTCTATAATTTTATCTAATGTAATCTTTTTCATATCTGTACATACAGGTAATGTTTCTGGAAAATAGAACTGTTTATCAGGGTTTTGTACCTGCAGTTCATAACGTACACCTACTTCTGTAGCAATGATAAACGCATTTGCGTCACTTTCTTTTGCTTTACTTAAAATACCAGAGGTAGATCCAATATAATCAGCCATCTCTAATACCTGTGCATTACATTCCGGATGTGCCAATACAAGTGCTTTTGGATATTTCTGTTTTAATGCTTTGATTTCTTCTGGTTTGATAAATTCATGAATTGGACAATATCCTTTAACAAGCATTACATTTTTTTCAGGCACCTGTTGTTTAACATAACGGCCTAAGTTTTTATCCGGTATGAATAAAATATTTTTATTTGGCAGATTTCTTACGATTTTCACTGCATTAGCCGATGTTACACATACATCTGCCCATGTTTTAACTTCTGCTGTTGAGTTGATATAACATACAACAGCTAAATCATCATATTTACTTCTTGCCTCATCTATTTCTGCTTTACTGACCATATGTGCCATAGGACAATCTGCACTGGCATCTGGCATCAATACCGTTTTTTCCGGACTCAGCAGTTTTCCGCTTTCTCCCATAAAGGATACACCGCAAAATACCAGTGTACGATTGTTTAAGCTTGAAGCAATCTTACTTAAATAGAAAGAATCTCCTACATAATCTGCGATTTTCTGTACTTCTTCATCCACATAATAATGTGCCAGAAGCACCGCGTCTTTTTCCTGTTTTAATTGTCTAATTTCTTCCTGTTTATTCATATACCTTTGATCTAAGTATCTTTTTACAGACACCTTTCTACTCCTTTTCCCATACTTTTTTGTAAAAGTATCTGCATCAGTATATCACATATCCTAACAGGTGACAAGACACATATCTATACAAACAGTATTTTCTTACAAAATTATTTTACAATCCTTTATTCATTGCTATTTCTTACATCTTCTTTTCTTTTTCCATATTAATAAAATACATTAGGGAACTTTATGGTCTTATTATGATTTCTTATATGGTTAGAAATCAGTTTATTTTCAATTTGTGAGGGTTTACAATAAGATTGGTTGTAAATAGCATAAATTGCACAATTGAACAATACACTTCATTGAGTAACGTTATGTTTTAGAAGGAGGACAAAGGAATGTCATATGAAGTATCTTACCAGGAACTGAATCAGATTTTTGATTCACTCCGACTGCACTACAAGATTTATGCGCCTAAGCGTCTACATAATGTAGGCAGATATTGCAATACGGATATGATTCGTTATGAAGAAATCCGCAGCGCAGAAGAAATTGAATTAAAAGAACGTAGTGTTTATTCCCCTAAGGAAGTATTTTATCCAGTCAACCAGACGCTGTTTCACTATACAGAGTATGGATATCTGGAAAGTCAGATTTTTGATAAAGATTTATTGATCTTCGCCAGAAGCTGCGATATTCACGGTATCAAACGTCTGGACAAAGTCTTTTTAGAAAATGGAACTACGCAGGATCCTTATTATAAGAGAATGCGTGATAAAGTTCATTTTGTATTATTAGAATGCGGTGAAGGATGGGAATCCTGTGCATGCTGCTCTATGCATACAAATAAAACAGATGACTATGATCTGGCTATGCGTTTTCTGCCAGAAGAAAATAAAGTATTGGTAGAATGTAAGACTGACTTATTCAAGGAAAGCTTCTTACAAAAACCAGCAGTTGATTTCAAACCAGAATTCGTAGAAAAGAATAAAAGTGAAATCCGTGTACCTGAGATCACAGAAGATATGCTGCCACAAATCTATCAGCTGGATATGTGGAAAGAATATAACAGCCGCTGTATCGGATGTGGTGCATGTAACTCCGTATGTATTACATGCTCATGCTTCAATACCGTTGATACACCATATACAGAAAATGGCAAGAGTGGAGAACGCAGACGTACTTGGACTGGCTGTATGAATGATGATTTCACAACCGTCAATGGTGGTCATGCTTTCCGTGATGCTTATGCAGATCGTATGCGTTTTAAAACCTTGCATAAAGTATATGATTTCAAAAAACGTTTCAACACAGAAGATCATATGTGTGTAGGTTGTGGTCGTTGTGATGATGTATGTCCAAACAATATTTCTTTCTCACATATCGTCAACCGCTTATATGATGAAGTTGAAAAGATCAAGGAGGAAAAGAAATGATGAACCCATGGCTGCCAGAGAAGCATAAAATTTTAGATATCATAAAAGAAACGGATATGGAATCCACATTCGTTGTAGAATATGATCATCCATCAATCCAGCATGGGCAGTTCTTCCAGCTGTCTTTGCCAAAAATCGGAGAAGCTCCAATTTCTGTATCAAGTTTTGATGATCACTGTGTCTGCTTTACCATCCGTCGTGTTGGAAAACTGACCAATGTGATTTTTGATTTACAGCCAGGTGATGATTTATTTATCCGTGGCCCATATGGAAAAGGTTTCCCATTAGATGAATTCAAAGGAAAACACATTATTGTCATCGCAGGTGGTACGGGTGTATCTCCTGTTAGAAGTACCCTGCACCATTACTTAAGCCATCCTGAAGAATGCAAAGATGTTTATGCGATTGCAGGATTTAGAGATGCTGAACATGTATTATTCACAAAAGATTTAGAAGCATTTGAAAGTGCTGATCATTTCCATACCACATGGACACTTGATCGTGGCGAAAAAGAAGGCTTCAAACAGGGCTTTGCGATGAATTTCGTAAAAGATATTCCAATCAAAGAATGGAATGATAATGACTATGCAGTGATTATCGTTGGACCTCCAATCATGATGAGTACAACTGCTAAAGAATGTATGAATCAGGGTGTGAAAGAAGAAAATATCTATGTATCATTTGAACGTAAAATGTCTTGCGCTTTAGGTAAATGTGGTCATTGTAAAATCAATGAAACCTATGTATGTCTGGAAGGTCCTGTCTTCCCTTACACCAAAGCAAAGACATTGATGGATTAGGAGGGTAACAATATGTCACAAGATATGAATGTTGGTAAATTACGTACCAACTGTTTCCGTCAATCTAAAGTAAAAGGCGAATTCATGCTGCAGATGCGTGTACCAGGTGGTCTGATTGAAGCAAAATATTTAAGCTTTGTGCAACATCTGGCACAGGACTATGGCGATGGCACATTCCATTTCGGTTCTCGTCAGTGCTTTGAAATTCCTGGTATCAAATATGAAAATATTGATAAAGTAAATGCTGAATTAAAAGATTATTTAGATGAAGTAGAAGTAGAAATGTGTAATGTTGATATGGATACATCTGCTGGATATCCTACCATTGGTGCTCGTAATATTATGGCATGTATTGGTGGTATTCACTGTATCAAAGCCAATATCAATACTCAGGAAATGGCAAAAAAGATTGAAAAAGAAGTATTCCCTAGCCACTACCACATTAAAGTAGCTGTTGCTGGATGCCCAAATGACTGTGCAAAAGGTCACTTTAATGACTTTGGTATCGTTGGTTTAACAAAACCAGTTTATCATCCTGATCTGTGTATCGGTTGTGGAAGCTGTGTCAAAGCATGTGAATCACACGCAACACGTGTATTAAGCCTTGTCAATGGTCGTATTGATAAAGATGCCTGCTGTTGTGTAGGCTGTGGTGAATGTACATTAGTATGTCCAACAGGTGCTATGCAGCGTAGTGCTAAACCTTTCTATCGTATCCTGATTGGTGGTAGAACTGGTAAACAATACCCTCGTATGGGTAAAACATTTGCGGACTTCCTAACAGAAGAAGTCGTAATCGCAATCATTCACAACTGGCAGGATTTCTCTAAAGAAGTCTTAAAAGGTGAACCACGTTATCTGCATGGTGGTCATTTAATTGATATGGCTGGTTATGAAAAATTTAAAGAATTAATGCTGAAGGATGTTAAATTAAATCCAGAAGCAAGAATTGCAGAGAACCTATACTTTGCAGAAACTGAATATCGTGGAAGAATCCATGTAAAACCAGTAGAATAAAAAAATCTCTTACTTAAACTTTCCTAAAATATAAATAAAAGTCGCAGCTAAGATACATTATGAAGCTGCGACTTTTATATTTCACAAAAAGCTAAATATCAAAAGGAAGTTTTTCCTTTTGGATTTTTTCAATAATACTAGCAATATTAGAAGGCATTAGCCTAATTCTCCTATGTTGAAATCTGTAAAAACCGGTATTGCACCATAACGACCTTCGAGATAAGCCTTGTTGATTTTCTTATCATAGCGTTCATTAAAACGATCTAAAGGATAAAGATTAGAATTATTATCCTTATCTCTTGCGACAAACCATATTTGATCCCTTCTAAACAACTCCTGTGACATAATAGTTGCTTCGTGTGTTGTAAAAATTAATTGGATATCATTCTTTTTATGAAACTCATTTAATAAAACGATAAATCTTTTTGTAAGTGCCGGATGAAGACTTCTTTCCATTTCATCAATAACATAAACACTATTCTTATTTTTTGTTAATAAAACATCCAGTAAATCAAATATTCTTCTCGTACCATCCGATTCTTCATCAAAATCAAAATTACATGTAGAACTTCCGTGTTTGAAAGATAAAGTCGTGATTTCTGGTTCTTCTTCATTATCGTGAATGAAAAAATTAAAAAACTCATCTTTTGAACGCATAGACAATTTAAAATCTTTATGATTTTCTTTAATCATTCGGTATTGAATTGTTTCCATAATATTTTCATAGACATTCTTATTCAATTTACTTTTTAATTCATCAAGTGTTATTTTTTTGATTATAATATCACTAATTCCTGTATCAAAGGTTCTAATAATTTTTTTAACAATGTCAAGTGATTCTACATCATAATAATATTCAAAATTAGTAACAGGCGTTTCTGGCAAAAATATATTCAAATCATTTAAAAACCACCCATAGATATCTTTGAAAAAAGATAACTTGGAATCAGATGTGATTCTTTTATTTCTATTCATTTCAGATAAAAATAATACAGATGTATTTTCCGCAAGATCATCAGCGTAAACATTGAATTTCGCCATATCCATATCATCAAGTTGTAATGATTTATCTAGTTCAAAATGCTTTTTTTCCCTTTTGAATAAAATTTTAGGTTCTATCGCATCAGTGAATTCCATAATCCACTCATTTTCTATCATCTGATCCTTCAGTAATACATCAAAGCCGTAAGCATAACATCTATCATTTACACTTAATCTTACTTCTACTGTAGTAATCTTGTTTTCATTATCTTTTCTATTTTTACAATATAAATATCTTGATTTCACAGGTATTCCATCAGTTGAAAGAACACATTCCCTGATAAAGCGAAATGCTTCAACAAGATTAGATTTTCCAGATGCATTTGCACCATAAATAACAGCTGATTTTAAAATGGAAATACCATTTTTGTATCCTATCCGTTCTTTATTATTCCTTAATTTATTGGATGCTATCATATTAAAAGTCGTGAGTTTATGAAAAGATTTAAAATTTTCTAAAGATATCGATATCAGCATGAAATTACCTCCTTGTTTCTTCGTTATAGCTTCATTATATGCTTTTTTTCTTAAAACATCCATAGAAATTTATAATAAATAGAGAATTTTTCTCTTTAATACCTAATTTTAAGTTTATATTTTTCAAAAGTTTGAGATAATTTGATAATGATAGAGATTATATCGTTTTAAATAGAAAATAATATTTATTTTATCATATCTGTGATATCATAAATGAGTATGCACATCCTAAGTAGTAAAGGAGAATTTTATGGAAAATGTTGTGATTGTATTTGCAGATAAAGAATTAATGGAAGAAGAACAGCAGGAGTTTGTAGAACTGATCAAAGCTTGTGATATGGATATCCAACAGGAGTTTATACAAACATTAAGAGAAATCAACTTTCGTACATATATTGGAAAAGGCAAATGTGAAGAAATACGTGATTATTTAATCGATAAAGAGATCGCACATGTTGTATTTGATCATGATTTAACACCTCTGCAGATAAGAAATTTAGAGGAATATTTTCAAGTACCTGTGATGGATCGTACAGAACTTATCTTAGCGATATTTGAAAAACGTGCAGAATCCAGAGTAGCCCGCTTACAGGTGGAACAAGCCAGTTTATCGAAGTTGTTACCTCGCTTGATTGGTGCCAATACACAGTTAGGCAGACAAAGCGGTAGTGGTAAAAATAAAGGTGCTGGTGAAAAGCAGCTGGAATTAGATCGAAGAAGAATCAAATCCAGAATATCAGAAGTCAATCGTGAATTAAAAAAAGTAGAATTAGAACGTATGACCCAGCGAAAAGCACGCCAAAAATCGGATTTACCACTTGTTTCTCTGGTAGGGTACACCAATGCCGGAAAGTCAACAATCCTCAATCGTATGCTTGATCAATGCGCTGGTAAAGAAGAAAAGAAAGTATTAGAAAAAGATATGTTGTTTGCGACATTGGATACATCTATTCGTCAGATAAAAACCAAAGATGGTGATGAATTCTTATTAAGCGATACCGTTGGATTTGTTAGTGAACTGCCACATAGTCTGATCAAAGCCTTTCACTCTACTCTTGAAGAAGTAAAATATGCTTCCCTGTTACTACAGATTGTGGATGCCAGTTCTTCTCAACACATGAAACAGATGGAAATCACGCAAGAAACACTGCAAGAAATCGGTGCATCCCATATACCTATGATTACTGTTTATAACAAATGTGATCAATGTGATTTTCGTTATCCCCAGGTTTCAGGCAATGATATCTATATGAGTGCTAAAGAAGGTATTGGCTTTGATGAATTATATCAAAAGATCCACCAAATGCTTTATCCTAATGAGATGAAGGTACATATGCTGTTGCCATATGATCAATCAAAATGTATGGCTGAATTAATACGCAAGGGACACATTTTATCGAGGGAAGATGACATGCATGGCATTTCCCTGGAAATTTTGTTAAATGAGGATTTATTAAAGAAATATGATATGTATATCAAAAAATAAGACGCACGGTTATATTCGTACGTCTTTTTCTATTCTATTTATCTTCAGCAAGTGTTTTTTCGATATCTTCCAGATCTGCTTCTAATTCTTTGATGAATTCTTCTTTTTCAGCGATTTCTTCTTCTGTTTCTTTGATTGCACGTTCTCCAATCAAACCAACGATATCATTCTGTAAACGTTTGATCTGACGTCTTTGATTCTGAATCATATCTTGTTTACGATTACGTGCATCAATCATCTTTTGTTTCCACTGCTGGTGTTTTTGTTCATTCCATTCTTTTAATCCTTCAAAGTATGCATCCATGATTGAACGGAATTCTTTCCAGATTTCATCTTCTTTGTCTTTTCCACAGTTTCCGATTGTTTTCCAGTCAGCACCCAGCTTTTTCATTGCGGCAGTGTTTTCTCTTGTATATTCTTTTTTGTCCGCAATCTCTTTTGCCTGATCACTCAATGTTTTTTTGGCATTGTAGTTTTCATCCTGTTTACCATGCAGTTCTTCATAGTAAGCATTTCTTCTATCATAGAATTTCTGTCTTACTTCGTTGAACTCATCCCATAGTTTGTTTTCATGCTGTTTACCAGCACTTCCAACTGCTTTCCACTTATCCATCAATTCTCTGAATTTAGCACTGGTTTTCGCAAAATCTTCAGAATCAACAAGCGTTTTCGCTTCTTCTATCAATTCTTTTTTCACCTGTTTTGCATTGTCAAACTTACTCTGTAAATTTTCCCAATAGTCATGTTTCTTATCGAAGAATTTCTGGCGTGCAGCATTGAATGCTTCCCACAATGCATCATCTGTTTCTTTACCAGCAGAACCACTGGCTTTCCATTGTGCCATTAACTCATTCATTTCTTCTGTAGCCTGATTTAAGTTATCAGATTTCAAAATTTCATTTGCTCTGTCAATCAATTCCTGTTTGATTGCCTTATTGCTTTCATAGCCTTCTCTACGTTTCTGATAGAACACATCAATATAGCTGTCAAATTCTTCTGCCAGCTGATCTTCATAATCAGATTCCCAATATTGAATCCGTTTCCATTTTTTCTTTAGGTCAGATATTTGACGAAACACATCATTCCATTTCGCATCAGTAGGAATACTTTTTGCTTCCTCAATCAGTTCCTGTCTGCGTTTGATATCTTCATCAAAATCTTCTACTTCATACATTTCATCATTTTCGTTATACATATTATTCCTCCAGTTATCGTGATATCCCTAAATATGATCACTGTTACCAATATAAATTTTATCTCATTATACGCAAAAAGTCATGCTTTTTCGCATAATTTAGTTAAAAGATTTTTGATTTTACATTTCAATTTCATTTCTATACGATTTCATCAAAATATTTTATATATTTTGCTTTATTTTTTCAATTTTTCTAATGTTGATTGATCTTCTTGACCATCATAAAATTTATCTAAAACTTTTTGAAACACAGGCTCCTTACTAACGATTGAAAACAAAGTCATGGAAGATTGCAATTTCAAGTTATCCGGATACCCCATTACACGCACAGGATCATTACAATCTAGTGATAATAATGCTTGTGAGATTTCTAAAAGGCGTTCACGCAATACTGGATGATTCATATAATCTATAGCTTCTTCTTCATCTTTGATTCCATAAAATTGTGACATTGAGCTGAATCCTAAACCTTGCAGTTGTGGAAAAATATACCAGATCCAATGACTTTGTTTATGACCATTTTCAATTTCGTTTAATGCCGTTTCGTAATCATTTTCCTGCGCCTTTATAAAACGATCCAAGTTGCTCATAATTTTTCTCCTCTTTGACATGATTTAGAAAAAACTGCTCAGGCAATCCTAAGCAGTTTCATTATTGATTTATTCTTGTTCAAGTGCAAGTGTTTTTGTAGTGATATCACAAACTTCAGCTGGTCCATAGTACTGGATAGCTCCTGGATATACATAACAAGTTTCAACAGCCCATTCTTCTCTGTTTGCTTCAAAGAATTTGAATGGTTTGCCATCAAGTTCAACAAGTGCTTTCTTGATAACTGGTTTGTCTTCTCCATGTCTTCTTTCGATGTTCATCATCTTTGTGATTGGCATACCACCTGCAACCCATTCGTTTGCTGGTTTAGAAAGGTTAGAAACTTTTGATAAGTAACCAGTATATCCGTATTGGATCAACATAAATGCGTTGTATCCTAAAGAATAGCAATAGTCTGAATCAAAGTTAGATGGGAATGCACATCTTCCTTCATAACCTAAGAAGTGGTGTAATGCATTGAATTTACCGTTATATGTACCAGCTTTTCTTCTTTCTTCTAATTTGTCTTTTACTAAAGCAGAGAATAATTTTTCTGATTCAATCAAAGATACCTGAACGTTACCGTGTGGATCTCTTTCTAAGAATAACTGCTGCTGGATTCCTTCTGGAAGAATAGCAAATACGCTCATAGATTCTTTTGATAATCCTTTTTCAATGAATTCATATTTTTCTTTCCAAGTTGGAAGAGCATTGAAGTCTGCTGCTTTGCTACCTGCTAACAATTCATTGATTTCAGAAATCAATGTAGAGAATTCAGGAACGAATTCAACAACACCTTCAGGAATAATTGCAACACCAAAGTTCATGCCTTTAGCAGCTCTTTTTTCTACTGAATCAGCGATGTAATCAGCAATCTGAGATAAAGACATCTTTTTCTCAGCAACTTCTTCAGATACCAAGCAAATGTTTGGCTGAGTTTCAAGAGCACATTCTAATGCAACGTGTGATGCAGAACGTCCCATAACTTTGATGAAGTGCCAGTATTTTTTAGCAGAGTTAGCATCTCTTTCAATGTTACCGATCATTTCACTATAAGTTTTTGTTGCAGTATCGAATCCAAATGAACATTCGATATCTTCGTTTTTCAAGTCACCATCGATTGTTTTTGGACATCCGATTACCTGAACACCAGTATTGTTAGCTGCAAAATATTCAGCTAATACAGCGGCATTTGTATTTGAATCATCTCCACCGATAATCACGATTGCAGTGATTCCGTGTTTTTTACAAACTTCTGCAGCAATTGCAAACTGTTCGTTAGTTTCTAATTTTGTTCTACCTGAACCAATGATGTCAAATCCACCAGTGTTTCTATATTGGTTAATATAGTCATCATCAAATGTCAAGAAATCATCTTCGATTAATCCGCTTGGACCATTTTTGAAACCTAAAAGTTCATTTTCTGCATTTGTTGCTTTCAAAGCATCATATAGACCACAAATAACATTGTGTCCACCAGGTGCCTGTCCACCAGAAAGGATTACGCCGACAACTTGTTTTTTAGCTTCTGAAGTGTTTTGTCCTTTTGCAAAAGTAATTTCCTTTTTACCATAAGTGTTAGGGAAAAGAGCTTTAATCTTTTCTTGATCAGCTACACTCTGAGTTTCTTCACCTTCATTTACACAAATTTCTGAAATACCGTTTCTCAGCATTCCTGGAAGTTTTGGTGTATACTCATATCTAGCTTTTTGTAATGATGAAATTGTCATAATTTTATCTCCTTTTCGTATATAAACATACCTTCTAAATTATAAGACATTCACTGATTTTTTTCAATATATCCTTTCCAATTCATGTAATAAAAAAGATGTAAGTTTAAAAAAATTCATAAAAATGCGTTTTTTCATTACCAGTGAACAAATTTATTTTTCTATATAAAATATTTACACTTTTGATATTTATAAAAAAAGACTAATTTCATAAGATATCGAAAATATGAAATTAGTCATCATTTAATCCATTTGTAAATTCATTTGTTTTAAATGCATTTGATTTTTCTTATAATATATTCCCATTAATATACTTGAGAAAAATGCAATAATAGCCAATAATATATATCCAGCAGCCATTCCATGTGATGAAACAACACTTCCCGTAAATATTGGAAAGGTTGTCATTCCAATTGCATAAACAGCTTGAAAAAATCCCATTGCAGTAGATTTCTTCTCTGGTGGTATATCTTTCATAGCTTCTGAAGTAGCATAAGTCAATAACAATCCGGTTGACATTCCAGGCAATATCTGCAGAAATAGTAAACATGGAATATAGTGCGTGAAAGCGACTGATACACAATATACAGCGATGATGGATAATACTAATGGTATCCAAACTTTTGGTCCTTTTTGTTCAATCCATTTTGTGGATGCTAATCCAGCAAAGCCTACTGCTGAAATCATGTAGATGATAGAGGATAAACCAACAATGGTGTTGCTTGCGCCACAATCTCTCATAATCTGATTGGTAAAAGACATCGTGGTAGTTAATTGAATCCCTTGTTGAATTAATGCAACAAAGGAAAATATAATTAATCGTTTATTCATACAAACACAGCATAGTGACTTTATAGATAAATGCTCTTTTGTCTTTTTTGGTTCTTTTAAAAACAAGGCTAATATACAAGCAAAAATACCTGCTAATACACTTGATAAACACAGATACTTCATCCCCATGATGGAATAACATAATGTACTAGTGATAAATCCTAATAACATTCCCAGATTATTAAACATAATCACTTTACTGGTTGCCATTTGTTGTTGGTTATTAGAATATTGTCCTGTATAATAAACCATAAAGGATATCCATGTTGCACTTGCTACTCCGGATAAAAGATTAGCGATCAGAAAACCTGTTCCATCACAACAATACACACGTACAATAGAAGCAAGTCCTGATAATAACGCTCCAACGATAATCAATACTTTATGTTTTCCAATGCAATCTGCATAAATTCCAACAGGTAGACGCAGTAACATCTGTGTTATCCCATATGCGCCAATAATAATGCCTACCATGCTGCTGATAGTACCGATAGATATCAAATAAGTCGACTGAAATGGAATATAAACATATTGTGCAAACCAGAATAAAGTAACAATGATATAAAAAAGTATATGCTGATTCATCCTTATGCGCATGCAACAGCTCCCATTTTACGATCAATATTATCAATCAGACGATGGATATGTAAAACCAGATACATTTCTTCCTGATTGGTGATATCTGTATGGAATTTTTTCTTAATATAAATGTTTATTTTTTTCACACATTCACTTTCTGCCTGACAAGTCATCATGATATGGCGATACAAAAACTCATTTTTCTCATCCGGCAGCATTTCTTTCTTTATCAAACGCTGCACAAATAGTTGCAGATGTGTGACTGCACGTATATAATCAATACTTTCCTTATCATAAATGATACTAAAATGATATTGTATAATATTTAGTATGTTATTAACTACTTTACTGATTAACTCCCGTTGCTCCTTATAAGGATCATTGGGCTGGGCGTTCACAAAATGCAATGCAATTGTTGCTGCTTCATCATCAGATAATTGTATATGAAATTTTTCATTCACTAGTTTTAATGCGAATTTTCCTATTTCAAATTCATTTGGATTAAATTTTTTGATTTCATTTGGGCAATAACTATCTAGCTGAATTCCCTCTTTTGCCCGTTGTACTGCATAAGAAATATGATCTGTTAAGGCAAGGTAGATATAATCGGAAAGCTGCATATGATACATTTCAATCGCATGGTCTATAATTTGTTTTGTGATATCAAAATAAACCTCATCTGTACTTGCCGCAAGCTGTATGATATTTTTTGCGATATTTTCTTCTTTCAATATAAATACTTTTTCTATATCTTGTTTTTCAATAACACTTCCAGTTGATAAATGATAACCAATCCCTTTTCCCATCAGAATTACTTCTTTACCCTGATCATCTAAAGCGAAAATCAGAGAGTTATTCAATACTTTTTTTACGATCATATCAACCTAATCCTTTCTTTATGTGTTTATTTTATCTGAATAAACACTTTGTTATGCTTTATAAATTATATATTTTCCCCATTTGTTTTTATTACATCTTGATACCAGTAATAACTGTCTTTTTTAATACGTTTTAAATCTTTCATGTCCATATCTTCACGATTGACATATACAAATCCATAACGTTTTCTAAATCCCTGATGAGAACTTAATAAATCCATAAATGACCATGGAGAATATCCCATCAACTCTACACCATCTTCCATTGCCAAATGGCATGCTTTTAAGTGCTGAGCAATGTAATCAATTCGATAATCATCATGCACTTTACCATCTTCGCTTACAACATCTGGTGTACCTAATCCGTTTTCCGTAATAATCAATGGTACATGATATCTTGCATAGTAATCATTTAATACAATACGTAATCCCATAGGATCTATATTGGCTCCATATTCACTAGCTGTCAGATGCTCATTTTTTTCATCTCTGCAATATCCATATTGATCAAAATCCACTTCATTTCCTCTGAACACACGACTTCCAATAGGGTGTGCTTCATCTGCTGGTAGATAACTTGCACACAAGGTACGGTAATAATTCAAAGCGATATAATCTGGCTTTCCATATTTTAATATTTCTTCATCACCATCTAACATTACTGGTACAATATCTCGTTCTTTTAGATAACGCATATAGTATCCTGGATATTTCCCATAGAAATGCATATCTAGACAATATACTGTTTTCATGGCATCATTCATTTTCGCTGCCCATACATCTTCAGGTTTATTTGTTAATGGATATGTACAAGTAGATGAAACAGCTGGCCCAATCTTTCCATCTTTAATTATTTCATGGCATGCCTTTGTTGCAAGGGCATGAGCCAAAAACATATGGTAATCCATTTGTGCACGTATTTTATCAGCTTTCCAAGGATCTGGTTCATTGATATTCATACGTTCATCTACACGAATCATTAGATTTTGTTCGTTAATAACCTGCCAGTATTTTACTTTATCCCCATATTCTTTAAAACATACTTTTGCATATCTTTCAAAAGCATTGACGCATTCTCTATTTTCCCATCCATTGTATTTTTCAACCAGCGCATAAGGCAAATCAAAGTGATATAATGTCACAAATGGCTGAATTCCATTTTCTAAAAGGCAATCAATGACATTGTGATAGAAATCTATTCCTGCTTGATTGACTTTTCCATCACCATCAGGGATGATTCTGGCCCATGATAAAGAGAAACGATAAATTTTCATACCAAGTTCCTTCATCAAGGCGATATCTTCTTTGTAGTGATGATAAAAATCACTTGCTACTTTGCTATCAGCCTGTTTATCAGAACGTTTGAATGAATTGTAATCAGCAACACTCATTCCTTTTCCATCTTCATCCCATCCTCCTTCAATCTGGAAAGCGGATGAAGATGCGCCCCATAAAAAATTTTCAGGAAATTTTGTTTTCATATATATCATCCTTTCTATATTAAATTGAAATACCGATAACTGATGTATCTGCATTTGCATTTGATATTTTCAAACCTTCTACAGACGCATATTCTGGTGTATTGCTTACAATAACCATGACGGTTGGATCATATCCTTCTGCTTTGATTTTATCAATATCAAAGGATACAATGCAAGTACCTTTTTCCACATGTGTTCCTGCTTCTACATTCTGTGTAAAATAGTTACCATTTAATTCTACTGTATTGATACCGATATGAATTAATAATTCTACACCATTATCAAATGTCAGCCCAATCGCATGTTTTGTTGGATAAACAAAAGTAACTGTACAATCTTCTGGTGCAATAACTTCACCCTTTTCAGGATAAATAGCGATTCCTTTTCCTAATGCTTCTGAAGCAAAAGCTTCATCATTTACTTCACTCATTTGAACAACCTCACCTAATACAGGTGCTTTTACTTCATAACTGTTTGTCACTGCTTTTACAGTTGATTTTTTTTCTTCTACATCTTCAAATCCCATCACATATGTTAAAGCAGCGGCTCCAAAGAAGGCAACCAGACATCCAATAATGTAGAATGCAAATTTTGTCATTCCACCTGCTGCATATGTGAAGATAGTTAACACACCATTATTAGCAAAGGCGTCACCATAAACACCGCCTAATCCCATAATGCCACCACCGATAGCACCACAGATGATTGCGGCAATCATAGGTTTTTTCAAACGAAGGTTACATCCATAAATCGCAGGTTCTGTAATACCTACAACTGCGGCAGATATTGTTGCAGCTGCTGCTACACCCTTCATATCCTGGCTCTTTGTCTTTAACATAACACCCAAAGCAGCACCACCTTGTGAGAAGTTAGCTGCTCCTGCAAACGCTAATAGATTTTGTTTTCCGCTCACTGCGATATCATTTAAACCAATTGGTAATAATGCTCGATGTGCCCCGAATATAACGAATACACCCCATAAGCCACCAATAACTGCTCCACCAAGAATTGCGTTAAAGTCCATCAATACTGTATACATTGTCTGAATCACATTACCAACCCATACACCTACAGGACCTAATAAGCTCAAAGTCAGAGGAACCATAACAATCAAAGAAACACCAGGTACCAAGATGATCTGAAGTATCTGAGGAACAAATTTCTTTAATACACGTTCTAAATAAACAAGAACAAATACTGCTAATAAAATAGGTATAACTGAACCTGTATAACTGAATGCTTTTGTAGCTTCTCCAATTGTCCATGCACCTTTAATTACAGGAAGTCCAAAGATACTAGTCGCTGTGGAAGCATCCTGAATGATGGCATCAATTTGTGGATAACATAAGAAACCACCAATTGTCATCGCAATAAACTCGTTGCATTTTAATGCTTTCGCTGCTGTATATCCTAAGAATATAGGCATAAAGTAGAAAATAATCTGACTTGCTGCATAAAGTAATATGTAGGTATCATTTGTAGAAATATCTGTACCATTTTGTGCTGCCAGTAATTTTACTGCCGTCAAAGCTCCAGAAATCAAACCAGAAGCCGCAATTGCAGGAATCAATGGTGTAAACATTTTTGAAACGACCTGTAATATACGATTAAACAGATTTCCTTTTTCTTCTGATTCACCTCTTGCATTTTCATCCAAATCAACCATTGGCAATAATGCATCATAAACTTTTGTTACTTTAGAGCCTAATACTACCTGAAATTGTCCTCCAGATACTACAACTTGAATAACGCCCTCTAAATGATTGATGATATCTTTTTCCGCTTTTGATTCATCTTTTAAAATAAAACGTAATCTTGTAAAACAATGTGTAACGTCTTTAATGTTATTTTTACCACCGACATTTTCTAAAATCTCTTTTGCTAATTTGTTCGTATCCATAAGTTTCTCCTTTTTTGTTATCATTTTTTACGCACATTTACCGGCCAGTAAATATTGTTGACATTAAAACACATCACATACCGACAGAACACAAAAAAAGACCAAAGTTCAACAGTATATAGAAATCCCATTTGCTTCTATTCTGTCAACCTTCGATCTTGCCTGCCTTACCAGTAACACGTCGAGTGTTTCCTTATCAACTTGACTATAGTTTAACATATATCATTTGATTGTCAACACGATTTTTTAATCGTTCATAAAATTTAAAAAATGAACAAATAATACGATTAAAATGATATGTAATCCCTTTCTCGATATATTTTTGTGATATTGTTCATTCTTTATGATTTCTTTTCCAACGCCCTTGTATAACCAAAACACTCCCGAAACAATTTTCTGCCTATATAATCATGAAACAGATAACAGGTAGAACGATAATATTCATTCCAATAACTTGTCATCCTTTGATAGCTATAAACAAAAGTTTTTTGATTCAACAAACAGAATGATTTCCATTTTGTACAATCTTTTGTGTGTAAATTTTGATAGACAAGCTCTAATATTTCCATTACATATTCATTACATACTTTTAAAATATACGGATAAACCCATTCTGGTGGTTCATTTTCAATTAATGCCTTTACATGTCTTTCTCTAATATATCCATTATCATTTCTTGTATAAATACAATGATATATTATAACTTGTATATCATTTAGTGATGCTGGGAAAAGGATATCTGTTTCATACAAGCGATAAGGTATTTTTATAACTTCTCCATTGCTTAATTTCCATTCACTGTATTCTTGAAAAACATCATGTTTTGTATGTGCATGCATTTGTATCCATTCACATACATATTCTACATCAGCCGCTAACTCCTTAGGAAAGCCATTTATAAAACAAGACAAACGATTCATTCTATCGTAAAATCCTCAGAATGAAAATTACTATAATATCTTCCCTTGATGGCAGTAAATTTTAAAACACAATAGTCTGGATCATCAACGCCTAATGGATAATACATAGTATCTCCTTCCAGCCAAATCTGTCTTTTTGATTCCTGATCTTCTAATACTTCTACTGTTCCAATTAGGCTGACACCACGAAAGAAACGTTTATCCACAAAATAGATACTTGCTTTAGGATTTTCACGGAAGAATTTCACTTTGTTTGAAGAGGTATTGGTGGTGAACCAAAATTCTTTGATATCTTTTCGATCTCTTGGCTTCAACATTGCTTTTGTGATTGGATAACCTTCTCCATCGATATATGCGATAAAAGCCTGGGTAGATTTTTCAATCAGATTTCCAATCGTCTGTTGTGGATTTCTCATCATATTTTTTTCTCCTTTTCCTATGTTAAGGACGCAAACCAAAGATTCGCAAAGGCCTGCTGTTTTTCTGTATCTGGAAAATCATGGATATCTGCTTCATCAAACAGATTGACAATATCTTTTTGTAAAGCCTGTTTACCAGGAGTCACAAGATATACTTTATCCATAAAAGACATCATCGCAGATTGTATGGCATTGATATAGGAACCATTGCATTTTAAGCCATAACCATCTTCTAATAGTTGATCACGAAGGTTTTGATAAGCGCTAAAATAACTGCTGCCTGTGGCTTTATATGTCTGATTAAGATAATGCAAATACATAATGATATCATCATTTTCATCATCCACATAAAGTGTTAGATATTCTACTGCTTGATGATCCAATTGCATGATTGGTACCTGATATTCTTCCATGATTGTTCTCCTTTTACATATATCTTTATTTTATCATAGAAGATGTTGATTTTATTGAAAAAAAAGCGACAACATTATGTCAACGCTGAATGTAAGATGTCATCTACTAAAATTTCTAAATTTGATAAAAACAAATCAGGTTGTAAAGATGAATATATATAATGATCTAATGGAATAATATATTCATTTTTTCTCACAAATTTTTCTAAATCTTTTTTTCTGTATGCAAGCATAGGAAGAAGTACAATAAGATCGCAGGGTATCACATCTTGTGGACTACACATTTTGATGATGCACCTTTCCTTATCCTTCATCAAAGATTGTAATTTTTCTTTAAATATTGTTGCGTGTACGCCTCCCATACAAACAAAACGAATCTCTATTGTTTTCACTGATATCTTGTATCTATATTGGCTCTATAGATTTCCTTTATTCTTTCATTTGTAATCTTCTTGTTTTTAAATCTTTCTGTATGGAAGGTAATTCTTTATCCAAGGTATAAAAATGCATCGTAATCATGGAACATATCAATAAGATAATTGGGATATATAAATACATTGCATTAATGGATATAATGGTTTGCGTACTTTGGATGGCTGCGCCATTGACATATCCACCAATTGCAAGTAATAGCCCTGATAACCCGCCCGCAATTGCCTGGGCAACTTTTCCTAAAAAACCATTGATAGATGATAATGTGCCTGATGCCTGAATACCGGTTTTCCATTCTCCATAATCAACAGGATCTGCCTGCATAGAGAAGTAAATACTTTCTTTTGCGCCATATCCGGCTGCCGAAATAATAGCCCCAAAAATAATCATAGCATCGTTTGTTCCTGATAACATGATGACAATCAGACCTGCCATCTGAATAAATGCCGTAACAGAGTATAGATTTCGTTTACCTAATTGTCTTGATAGAAAAGGCACGAATAGATTTGCAAACATTGGTACGATAGACATAATCGTTGCGACAACGGCTGCCATTTCATTTTTCTGTAAACTATAGCGATAGTAATAAATCAATGCACTGGATTGTAGAAAATATCCTGTCCACATGAATAATATATTTAGCGCAAATAATTTCCATGGCTTGTTTTGAAACAAAGATTTCACTGTTTCTTTTAAGGTAGCTGTTTTTTCAGATTGCACAAGATTATTTTCTTTTACCAGCAGAAATGTCAAGAAGAAACATATACAACCGATTACACCAAATAATCCCATCACAAAGCGAAAACCTAATGCCTCATTGCCTTGTCCTATCATGGAAACAAGCGTCAACGCTGTTGCGGAAACAAGCGTTGAACCAAAGAATGCGAAGAACTTACGATAGGTTGTTAAAACGGTTCTTTCATTCATATCTGAAGTTAATGCTGGTAAAATAGAAGCTAAAGGGATGTTTACCACAGTATACATAAAGGATAAAAAGATATATGTAATATAGGCGTATACCAATTTCCCTGTTGGCGCAATGTCTGGAACACTAAAAGCTAAAATAGCAGCTAATGCGAAGGGTATCGCACCAAACAAAAACCATGGTCTGCTTTTTCCCCAACGAGAATGGGTTTTATCAATAAGGAATCCAACCAGCAAGTCAGTTCCTCCATCAATAATTCTACATATAATGAACATGAAAGAAATGTTCATTGGATTTAATTCCATCACATCGGTATAAAAGTATAATAGATATAATGAGATCACCTGCCATATCAAATTGCAGGCAAAATCCCCTAAACCATATCCTATCCGTTGTTTGTAAAGCATCATTTTTGTAATCGTTGCTGTATTTTGTTTCATCATCTTCACCTGTTTTCTATATATTTTCTTATTAGATAAGCTGGCGTACAGCTCCATGCATGGCAGAAACTGCTCATGATTGGATTTCCATATGGAGAATAATCTGGTTCATCCGGATCAAATGCTTCCCAGAATGTATCCGCGCCTAATGAAATCATTTTCCCCCAATATGCTTTCATCAATTGAATTGCTTCCTCTTGCAATCCGGCAACAAATAATGCCTCGACTATGTGATGATACATATAAGGTGTCGCAATACCTTTCACAGGAAATAATTTTTGAATTGTTTTCTGCATTACCTTTTTGTTTTCTTCCTTTGTTAAAACATTGGCTAAAACCATCCATGCCTGTGAGGAAATGTTATATTCTTTGTTATCTCCTGATATGAATAAACATGCTTCTTTATCAAATAAGTTATCTCTGCTGTAGTTTATCATATTATCTAACAAAGTTTGATATATTGTAATATCTTCATCTTGATACATACTGGCAAGCTCGATCATCTGGCGTGTTACATAAATCATGATGGCCTGTGCACTGGTATCTTTATTAAATTCATTTGACCAATCCACAAAGACAGGATAGCTTTCTTCTAAGATGATTCTTCCTTCCTCATTCACTTTTTCTTGAGCAAGCATCATTTGTTTTTTCGCAATTGGATACAAATCCTGTAGTAATTCTGAATCATCGTGATGTTTTATATAATCATAGAGTGTTGAAATAAAGAATAAACTGTAATCAAACAAGAATGTATCATCCGGCATATATTCCGGCTGGATAAACAGATTCGCTGATATCTTTCCTTCTTGTGTTGTCATAGCCGCAAATAAATACAGACAGCGTTTCACAAGGGTATGCTGATCAAAGGTCATATAGTTGGCAAGAGCCTGTAAACGCAAATCCCCCAGCCATAAACGGCGATCACGTTTTGGTCCATCTTCGAAAACATCCTGCATACAATCCTGTAATGTTTTTACACTTACATCGTAAATTTTTTGTAACACTGGATCTTCGATATGAATTGGCTTTAATTGTTGGCATTGTGCACTACTTCGTGCGACAACTTTAAATTCAGAAAAAACAGCCTGCCATTTTGGCGATGTATCGATGACTTTGATTTCTACATATCGAAAACTATATCTGCGAGGCAGTGTTATTTCAGTTGGCAGTACATCAATATGGATGAATTCTTCCTGAATCCAAGATTTACTTAACCATCCATCATAGTCTTTTGAATCCTGTACCAGTTCTGATGGAACTTCCGCAAAACGAATACGAAAGTATAATGGCGCATCCATAGGGGAACCGGTTGCTTCAATTTTCATGGAGAAGTTACCGACATAATGATCATCGAAATCTAAAATGATGGTATCATCTCTTTTTAAACCTTTTTTGTTTAATTCTGCGATTGTTAAACTGCTTTCTTTACAACGATAACCGCCTAATTTTGTGTCATCTTCTACTAATTCTGCGACATGCCTTGGTAAAATTGTCTGATGATAAATTTCAGGGCGGTATTGGTCTGCTTGATCGATTAATTTTTTATCATGCTGGAATACAACATCCTGATTAATTTGAAATGTAAATGCCATATGAATCATCTCCTTTTCTTAGGCATTCTTGTTATGATATTTTTGCTGCAGTTTGATCATTGTAAAGCCTGCCAAAGCACTTATGATTACGATACCGGCAAAGCCAATCATCGTTGTTTTGATTGTTTCTGGCAATACAAGTGCTGGTGTAATGAATGCAAACAAACCACAGCATAATCTTGAAAAACCATTAATAAAGCCTTGTAAAGATGCTCTGGTTTCTGATGGGAAAGACTCTTGTGTCCATACTTTATAGATAGCTTCTCCCGCCATTGGGTTACCAAAATTATAACATCCAATGCAAATAACGATAGCCCATAAACTATTGCCTACTGCACTCATACCAACCATAGCTGCAAACTGAATCAAAATACCTATGACAAATGCCTTATTACGATGTTTACTTCCTGCAAGTGAAGCAAATAAAGTCGTTGTGAGCAATCCGATAATATTTAATACAATACCTGCACCGGTAGCAAAGCTTTGTGAAGCATTCGCTTTTACTAAAGTGAATGTCTGGAATTGTCCCCATGTATTTGCAAGTAAGTTCCAGCATATATAGAAAATTAGGATACATAAGAAGAAACCCATATATTTATGTTTATCTTTGCCAAATAACAAGTTTTTGATTGATACATTTTCTTGTTGTAAATCTTTTTCATTCTTACGATATTCATCGCCTAATGCGTGAAATTGCTTGAATTTTGGTGAAGTAGTTCTCCATACAAATGTGATTGCTGCTAGTATTGCCAATATTGCAAAAACAACTCTTGCGCCCATTGCCCCCTGCATATTAGATACTACGAATGAACAAATGTATGACATGAACACACCAATCTGCCAAAATATCTGTGTGGAAGAAACTAAACTTGCTGATGTTTTTTCATCAGGTGCATCATGTGAGATTACAGTCAAACTAATAGGTAAATCTGCACCAGAAGCAAAGCCTGTGATGATCAATCCAGCTAACAGCATTTCAAATCCATTTGCAAATACACAGATGACAGCTCCCATTGCATAAAATAGATTTAAAAGATTAAAGGAACGAATCAATCCCAGCAGCTTTGTGATTTTACCAGCAGCTAATGAACCGAATGCAATGGCAAATGTCAATGCTCCTGATAAGATACCAACCTGTGTATTTGTTAAGCCGATACCATTCTGCCATACGGTAATTGTGGCGGAAAGTCCTACGATGATACCAGAGCCAAGCATAGAGCCAATCCCTGCGCCCAATACCAGTGGTGTATAATTTTGTTTTGTTTTCTTGTTTTTCAAACGTGTTTCCATTGTGAATTCCTCCTCGTTTCTACATTAACATTGTAAACGTTTACAGATGTAGGGACAATATAGCCTTCACATACTGTTTATTGCAAAACTACAGGTCCTATTAATTTTTACAAATTCATCTGTATTTCCACTATAAAAACCTGTAAAATTGTTATATCATAGTATTGTAAGGAAAGATGGAGGGATGCATATGTCTACGAAAATGCTTGATTGTATATTGAAAGAATTAGATGATGTTGAAAAAATACAGGTCATTGACGGGGTAAATATCAATGATCAGCATTTAGATTATGACACAAAAGATATTCCTAAGATGCCAAAAGAATCCTTTTTCAAAGAAGGTGACATTTTCATCAATAAGCATCACAGATTTTCTTATATGCCATCACATACGCACAATTTCATTGAATTCAATTATATGTATTCTGGTTCATGTACCCAATATATCAATGATGAAAAAATAACCCTGCAGGAACATGATCTCATTTTGATGGATAAAGATATTATACAAAGAATTGATTATGTTGGAGAAAACGATATTATCGTGAATATCCTTGTGAAAGATGATTCTGTTATAGAGCTATTACGTCAAAGTATTTCACAATCCTCAAGTATCGTTACCAAGTTTATGTATAATGCATCAAAAATGGATGCTTTCCATAATAATTATATGCTGTTTAAACTTCAAAATAATGAAATTGCTCAAAATATGATAGAGTGTATGATTATGAAATACTTTGAAACATCTCATCAAAAGGATAAATCACTGAATGTCATGATGGCCTTATTATTATCAGAACTATCCAATTCGATCGACCAGCAAACAAGTCATTTCACAGAAGAAGAAAATTCTATTCTTCCCATCCTTAAATATATTGATACACATTATGATCAGGTTACCTTATCTTCTTTAAGTAAACAGTTTGGCTATAATGCAAATTATCTTGGTAATAAGATCAAAGATGAAACTGGTAGCACCTTTAAAGAACTGATAGAAAAAAAGCGATTAGATATCGCTCAAGAGCTATTGGTTGCGACTAATTATTCGACTACGGAAATAGCTGAAATCATAGGATTTCACAGTGCTCCATCACTCTTTCGTTTATTTCAAAAACACTTTCATCAAACACCAAATGAGTATAAAGCACAAAACAATCACAAATAAAACGCATATCCACTACGAATATGCGTTTTTATATTAATCTAATCCATTTTGTTTAATAACCTGTTGATACCAATAGAAACTATCTTTTTTCATCCTTTTCAACTCTTTCAGATCTTGTTCCTCACGATCCACATATACAAAGCCATAGCGTTTGCCATATCCTTGATGTGTACTAACTAAATCAATGAATGCCCAGGGACAATAGCCAATCAAATCCACTCCATCACTTATGGCAAGCTGTGCCTGATGAAAGTGTCTTATTAGATAATCGATACGATAGGCATCATGTATCTTCCCATCTTCACTCATTTCATCTTTAGCCCCTAACCCGTTTTCCGTAATCAATAAAGGCAAATGGTAACGATCATAAATACGTCGAAGTGTCACACGCATACCAATAGAATCTATCATCCATCCAAACTGTGTTTCTTCAAGATAATGATTGACAGCTGCACGATAAACACCTTCTTCTCCAATCATAACCTGCTGATCTCCATTTCTAGGCTGACAATCCGTTCCATCATTTTTCGCTTCACACACGGTAGCGGTGGCATAATAATTAACCCCAAGAAAATCTGGCTTGCCTTGCTGTATGATTTCCATATCCCCTTCTTCAATAATCGGTGTATATCCTTTTTCTTCAAGATAAGACCATACCAATGTGTTATATCTTCCATAAACTGCCATATCTAAATATAACCAACAGCGAATACTTTCCCAGTTATCTGCCGCTATAACATCAGCTGGATTACATTTTTCTGGATAGATGGCTGTGATATTAGGCGCAGGACCAATTTTTCCATTTGGACATAATTCATGGCACAATACCGTTGCCTTTGCTGCTGCCACAAACATATTGTGACATTGCTGGTAAAGCTCTTTTTTACTTGGGATACGCCCTGGATTCATCGCATTGGGATGATTGATCATCACATTTTGTTCATTGATCGTTAACCAGTATTTCACTTTGTCCCCATAGTTTTCAAATAAGATACGCGCATATTTTTCAAACGCATCAATCGTTTTACGATTGCACCAACCACCCTGTTTATGCAGTTCATAAGGTAAATCAAAGTGATACATGGTAACGATCGGTTCTATATGATTCGCAATCAGTGCATTAATCAAATCCTGATAGAAATCAATTCCTTTTTGATTGATTTCACCATCTCCATCAGGCAGAATACGACTCCATGCAATCGAAAAGCGATATGCTTTTAATCCCATTTCTGCCATCAGTTTTACATCTTCCAGCATATGATGATAATGATCACTGGCGACTTTAAAGTCCGTAATACCATGTGGTGGTTCATGCATATCCTGTACAGATAAACCTTTTCCATCTTCCTGATAAGCACCTTCCACCTGATATGCAGAGGTTGAGGCCCCCCACAAAAAGTTTTCAGGAAATGGTTTTAATTTATGATAGAACATATCTTTACTCCTTTTCCAGTATTAACAGTGGTTCATTGTATGTAATTGAACCAGAAGCTGTTTTTTCAATCTTTTGATAATTGTTTGTATTAGTGATCACAACCATGGTCTGAGTGGAAAAACCAGCTTTTTCTATCCCTTCCATATCAAATTCAACTAGCAGATCACCTGCTTTTACCTGATCTTGCTGTTTCACATGTGTTTTAAAACATTCTCCATTTAAATTGACTGTATCAATACCAATGTGAATCAAAACTTCTACGCCAGATTCAGATATAATACCAATGGCATGTTTCGATGGAAATAAGGTGGAAATTGTTCCTGACAACGGTGCAATCACTTTGCCTTCTTCCGGTTCTATCATCACACCTTTTCCCAACGCTTCACTTGCAAATACTTTATCTTTTGCTTCCTTTATATCATGTACCTTACCATTGCATGGAGATGTTACAACTTCTTTTTTGATATCTAAAACAGGTGCTGCAGGTGTTTCTTTTGTATCTACTTTTTCAAATTTTAAACTCAATGCATAGGTTACTACAGCTGTGACAACAAAGGTAATCACTAAAGCAATCAGGATATTATAGAAACATGTCATTGTGTTATCGCCAATGTAAAGCAATACAGCTGGCAGTCCTGATGAACCTGTCGCAAAACGATGTGTTTGTGTTAATCCTGCATATAAACCACCACATGCACCACCAATCATAGCAGCAATCAAAGGATATTTTTTAGGCAGATTGACACCATATAAGGTAGGTTCTGTAATACCCATATATGCAGTGATAGAACCTGACATTGCGACCTGTCTTAATTTTTTATCTTTTGTACGAATGGCTACAACTGCAGAAGCTGTCGCCTGCGCAATATTTGAACAAACACATCCTGGCCCAAAGATAGAATCAAATCCTAAATCGGCCATCTGCATAACACCTAACGGTGCTACCCCATTATGTAAGCCAAACATCACCATGATTGGCAAGAAACCTCCTATCAAAAGTGCTGGTGCCCAGCTTGCATTTGTCGCAAGATAATTAAAGAATGTCGCAAGGTATCCACCAACAATACTACCGATAGGACCTAATACAGAGAATGCCAGAGTACCCATGATCAAGAAGGTAAACATTGGCACAAATACCAGATTTACTGCTTTTGGGATATAGCGGTTTAAGAACTTTTCCACATAAGACTGTGCAAATACAACTAACAGAATAGGAATAACAGATGATGTATAGGTTGCTAATGTGAATGGTATCACTTCAAAGAAATAAACCGGATCTTTTGCCGCAACCAAAGCGCCCCAGTTTGGATGTAACATCATTGCTGCTACACCAGCTGCAAGTATGGGGTTACATTTTAGCTTCTGTGCTTCTGTGAAAGCTAGCAAAATTGGTAAGAAATAGAATACACCATCCGCAAACATATTTAATAAATAATACGTTTGTGAATCTGTAGATACCAGTTTGAATACCACCAATAATGCAAGTACTGCTTTTACCATACCAGCACCGGATAATGCAGGAATGATTGGTTGGAAAGTACCAGATACAAAATCAATCACCTTAGAGAATATACTCTTTTTCTCATCAGATACTACATCCTTGCCTTTGATATCCACAAGCTTTTCAATTTCTTCAAATACATCTTTTACATGTGTGCCAATGACTACCTGATAGACACCAGCATTCATAATCACTTTAGCGACGCCCTCCATCGCTTCCAGTTCTTTTGTTTTTGCGATACTTTCATCTACTAATTTAAATCTTAAACGTGTTTGACAATGATAGACATCATTGATGTTATGTTTTCCGCCAACTTTTTCGATGATATCCATCGCAAGTTGTTCATACTTTTTACTCATGTGAATTCCTCCATTTTATGTGAGATCTGGAAATCATTAGAATCACAAATTTGTATGACCGGTACAAATTCTAATCTTTCCAAAGAGGCTTACTCGCTCTCTACACGTCTAATCTAACACATGAAAAAACCGCTTTCAACACTTTTGGATATTACGAAACTTAGTTTTATTTTCATATGATATTGGTTTTCTTTTTATGAAACTTCGTGATACTTTTTATGTATATGTATAAAAAGCAGAATATATCATTCTGCCTTTTTTAATTGATTTTTTTGTAAATATGTTAATGAATGTTGCGATAGATACCATTATTCTTTCAAAGACTTTGGTATTTCTATCTATTATGTTCTCATACTTTATATCCTATCTATTTTGGTATGATTCTTTTACTCTAACTTATCGCCATCACATACACCTGGCAGGGATTGTGTTTATCCCAAAGGGTAGGAAATACTTCAAATTCTTTAAAGCCTAAACTTAGGTAAAACTTGTTTGTTTGATCATATTCTTCATAATGTCCCATTGCAACTGTCTTTACCTGTAAGAAAGATATACCTTGCTGTTTTGCATATTGTTTTGCAGCCACAAATAATTGTTTTCCTATGCCTACATGCTGATATTCTTTTTTTACTCCCATGACAGCTATTTCATATGTATCTTTGCCTGTCCCTTTTAGACAAAGAAATCCTATAGGAATATCATTTTCTACTGCCGCAATGAAATATTGATGACGACTTTCTTCGATATATTCTTCACGTGCCGCTTCTATACCAAACCATTCTGGTAATGCTTCTAATATATATCGTGCAATATTGCTTTTTTCTTCTTGATTTTCTATAATTTTAATCATTTTTTCTCCTTCAACTATTGTTCCATATGCGTGATTACTTAGCATACTCTAAATAATCACACGCTTCTCCATGTACATTTGCTTCCAAAGTTGCTTTCCTTGTGTACCATGTATCCTCATATTCTAAGATAATGATTGGAATCCTTCTTCCAGCCTTTTTCAAAAAGTAATCTTCCTTCTGGATTCTTTTTGCGACTTGTGTCACCTCTTGCAGTAATTCATAATAACCCACTGGCCCTTTGCCAATATAATTCATATGTTCATCATAACAATCATCATCTTCAAATCCTATATTTTCAATTCCCTCCTGTTTATACCATTTTATCAACATTTCATAATTTTCGTCATTTATAATTGGTGTTTCGTCTTGACTCATATATGCATAATTCCATCTAATTTCACTAAAACGCCCATTTTCACGTGTATCCATATTATCATTTTTGCCTCTATATTTTTCATATAATCTTCATATTCTCTTTTGAAATATTGCTCAGTATTGTTAGAAACAGAAAATTCAGATAGATTTTGATAATTTTCATATTCAAAACATTCATTAGAATAAACGAAAAAAATAATCGTGTAAATATCATCATAATCGTATGCATTTAAAACGTTTAATACTTTGTGGTATAAAAAATCTTTTAAGTTAATTTTTTCTTCAGCCATATTTTTGCTCCTTATTCTTGTTCTGCTTCATCCTGCATTTCATTTAAAACAGCATTTCTTCGTGATTCCAAAATCTTAGAACTCTGGATTTTAAATAAACAATTCTTTTGATATTCTTCACGATAGTAACAGGAATATAGTACATTAAGGATAAATTGTAATGATTCTTCTGTCGCAAAGTTTGCGATTTTTGTATATAGACGCTCTTTGGAAGACATGGTAAATACACATGGAAGAATTCTTCGCATATAATTATCCCCACCGCTTGTAATTCCTATGATTGAAACTTTTTGATCTAATAAATTTTGCAAATAAGACATGGGTTCCGCATGTTTGTTGTTTCCAGAATAAGATATTACGATAGCACAATCCTGCTCATCCATTGTTCTAGATATGATTCCCATTTCGCCTAAATTTGCGATATCTACTTTCTTTCCTATAGAAATCATCTTTCTTCTAAACAATTCACCTAGAAATATATTTGGACTTAGACCAAATATAACAATGTGTTTAGATTTCACAAGATATGTTGTCGCCATCTTTAACATATCCATATCCATTAAATCTGCACTGTCCTGTATACTTTCCATCTGTAAGGTTTTTAAACTTTCAATAATTTCCTGATGGGAGCTTTTTTCATGAAAGGGGTAATTTGCATCTACATCTGCATGATGTGTTTCCTGATATTTTACCTCCGCAATAAAAGCTTTCATAAAATCACGCCATCCTTCAAAGCCTAAGGTTTTCGCAAACCGCACAACCGTTGCTTTGGATGTATAGCTGTATTCTGCGACCTCATTGATGGTATATTTATATAGATTCTTCTGTTCATGTAGTACAAACTCTCCAACGGCATGTCTTGCATCATGATAGTTCATCATGACTTCTTCAATCTTTTGAAATAGATACATATATAATTCTCTCCTTTTCCTCTATATGATGGCACGAATGAACATTATGATGATCAATAACCAGATACAAAGGACTGGTATTGCATAATACCATTTCTTTGGCTTTCCATCCTTCCACATGTCATAAGCTGCTTTTCTACTTCTTTCCCATACATCTTTTGGAATGAAATGGATGGTCAGTGCAATCATTATTGGCAACAAAATCACATCATCCAGATATCCTAATACGGGCACAAAGTCTGGAATAAGATCAATGGGAGATAATGCATATCCAACCGTGATACCCGCCATAAGCTTTGCGAAACTAGGTGTTTCTTTATCTTTTAATACCAGATAGATTGCTGGAATATCCGTTTTCAGCTGCCTGGCTTTTTGTTTAAGATTCATATGGAGCTTCTACGACAAGTACTTTCGGTTAAAAACATTGGAAAATGGTTTATAACTTGTAAGCTCATATATACTTCATGTAAGCCTTGTTTTAAGGATACTACTTCCATAAACTTGTTTTCTAAGCAATCGTTTTCATATAAAGCATCTTCTATAATACAGGGTATCTTGTAGCGCTCTTTAATTTCAAAAATGATTGTTTTTATCATTACTTTACCTCTTTTCTTATGGTAAGCATTTGTTTTTGTTATCTTTACTATATCATAAGATTTCAAAATACAACAGGCTATCAAAGAAAAAGTCCATCAAATTATGATGGACAAATCAGACATCGGCTTTCATGCTTTTATGATATGCCAAGTAAAACCATATGATCAATAACAAAGCAGTAAAGACAAGAATCAGACTAGATAAAAGATTTATTTGATGAAGATCATTCATCATTATGCTGACTTGTTTAGAGTACAGGATATTTGAAATATTATCCAAATGTTCATTGAAATTCGCAAGCATAGGCACAAACGAAAATAACATGGCAAATGGCATAACGACAGCATTGGAGGAAGATAAGGAAGATGTTGACAAGGCAATACATCCACCTAGTAAAATACTTAGGATGACACCCGTGAATACCGCTGTCAAAAATGGTATTACATCTAGTGAAAAACCAGGAAACACAAGAAATAAACAAGCTGTGAAGCATGTTAGAAAACATACAAGTACACCATGTACCAACAAATATAAACTGGATGGTACACCTGCATATGCCAGATTACGGATAATTTTTTGTTCCTTTTGTTCCGCAAGTATGGTAGACATTGTCATCATAGGTGTAAAAACAACATGCATGGTCGCAAATACTGAAATAAAAAATGAGGATTGATCCTGCATACTACTGCTCATGACAAAGCCAATCACAGGAAAAACAAAGAATAATAAACATACTTGAAGATTTTTCAAGATGTCTTTCAACTGTATTTGAAACAACGCTAGGGCTTTCATTAGGACAACCCCCTTCCAGTTACTTCTCTGAATATTTGTTCAAGATTTGCTTCTGATGAATGGATGGTTTCAATATTGTTCCTACGTAGAACATCAGATAACTGTTGGGCTGAATTAGCTGTATTGGGTAGTTCTATTTTTTGATGATCTTTTGTTTGAATGGTAATGGTTTTTAAATGGTCATATTGGCAACATAGTGCTTTAGGATTTCCATATAAAACAATATGTCCTTCATTTAATAATGCCACATGATCACAAAGTTTTTCTGCTTCTTCCATGTTGTGAGTAGTCAAAAAAATCGTGGTTCCCTGTTCATTCAAATGTTTGATCATATCATGAAGTTCTTTCATGGTATTGGGATCAAGTCCATTTGTGGGCTCATCAAGAAATATCAAAGATGGCTCATGTAAGATTGCATTTGCGAAGGATAATCGCTGTTTCATACCTTTTGATAAATTACATATTGCGCTTTTTCGTTCATCATATAAAGATAATTGTCGCAAGACATCGATCACACGCTGCTTACTCACACCTCGAAGTTTCGCAAACATACACAGATTATCCCAAATGCTCAATCGACGATAAAAACCAAATTCATCCATAGACATCCCTATCGTTTTTAACCATGCATCTGTATGATTTTTACACTCCTGTTGATCGATCCATACACTTCCCTGATAAGACAATTGCCCACTTAATATTTTTACGATTGTTGTTTTCCCAGCACCACTTGGTCCAAGTAATCCAAAGATTTCTCCCTCTTGAATTTCAAGATTAATGGAAGAAAGAACACATGTTTGTCCAAAAGATTTAGATACATGCTTCATGATGATCTTATTCATATGGTTTCTCCTTCTGCATTTCTTTTAAGCATGCATTATATCGCTGTTCTTCTTTTTTATATTTGTAAAGCATTCCTGCTGTTGCGACAATAAAACAGATGAGAAAGGATAAAATAAAACCGATCCATCCTTTCATTGATGTGATGGGAAACCAGCCAAATACAGCAATAAAGACTGCGGTTGTCAAACCGGATATGAAAAACATCGCAATGACTTTGTGTAGAAAAAGCTGTTCATTTAAAAAATTTGATTCAAATAAGATATGGGTATAGATTGCGATCAAAAAACTCAATATCGCAATCTGCATGATCACCCTATAGGACAAACCTAATTTTCCCAAGGAAAACAACGTAGACATATCTTTTACCATATCGCCTAATAAATATCCCAGAGCTGAAATTACAAGTATACTGGACGCAAATGTGATTAGATAATTTATGATAAATCCTTGTCTTTTCATTTTAAGACCCCCAAACGTTTTTTTAGAATTGGCGCATATTGCCTGGATACAAATAATTTTTTATCGTTTTTCATTGTTACCTGAATTCTTCCATCCAGATCAGGGCGTAAAGATTGAATCTTTTGAAAATTGATGATGGTGGACTTACTTGCCCTGAGAAAATCATATTCTATGCATCGTTCTTCGATTTCATATAACCGTAAATCCGATGTATAAATCGTTGTCTGGGTATACAGATATACCTGTTTATCAATGGTTTCTATATAAAAAATATCATCAAGTGATACCATATAATCTTCCCCACGATATCTTCCTATGAGTTTATGGTCCTGCATTTGCAGGATGGATACCAGAGTTTTTATTTTTTCATCTTTTTTCCTGCAGCGTATCGTGATGATTGTTTCTTCGATTGTATCATCTTCCATAATTTTTACTTGCATGTCGTATCTCCCCTTGTTGGTTTTTAGTTTATCAGATATTTTTTCCTATGTCATGAAATATATACTAAGATGCTGATTTTACTTACTCACTTGTAGAAAAATATAAGAAAAGCCTGATAAAATCAGGCAAATATTTTCATTAAATTCTTTCTATCAACGTCACACATTCTACACCATTGGTTTGTGAGAACATATCTACCGGCTGAACCAGCTTGATTTCATAATTGCTTTCCTTGATAATGCCAAGATCACGTGCCATTGTGGCAGGATCACAGGATACATAAACAATACGTTCTGGCTGCATTTTTATAATACTGTTTAATGTTATCTGATCCAATCCTTTTCTTGGCGGATCCACGACAATGACATCAGGACGCATATTTTCTTCACTTAGTTTATTTGCATAGCTGGCAGCATCACTACAGATAAATTCAATATTATCAATGTTATTCATTTTCGCATTTTCTTTTGCGTCTTGAATGGCCTGTGGAACGATTTCAATTCCGATAACCTTTTTCGCTTTTTGCGCTAAGAACATAGAGATCGTACCGACACCACAATATAAATCAATAACTGTTTCTTTCCCGCTCAGCTGCGCTAATTCTAATGCTTTGCCATATAGCACATTGGTCTGCACAGGATTAACCTGATAAAATGATTTGCTGGAGATATGGAATTTTAGGTTATGAATGGCATCTGTGATATAAGAATCTCCATACAGGGTGTATTCTTTTTCTCCAAGAATCACATTATCCGTTCTGGTGTTTACATTGACGATTACACTTTTGATATAAGGAAGCCTTTGAACGATATCTTCTGCCATTTCTTTCATAGATGAGAAAGGATATTCTCGCACAATCCATACCAGCATGACCTCGCCTGTTGTGAATGCATGTTTGATCAAAAGATGGCGAAATACAGAAGCATTGCCATATGTTTGAAGTAATTCTTTCATATGGGATAATACTTCATTAATGGTTTCACTTTGAATCGCACAGGCGTTTGTATCAATGATGGTATTGGAATGGATACGATAAAAGCCTGTGACAACTTTATTTTGATCCACACCTACAGGTATTTGGCATTTATTACGATAGTACCATGGATTTTCCATCCCTAATACATCTTCAACTTTCATATCCAGTTTTGCGATACGATCAATGACATCCTGTACTTTTTGTTTCTTAAAGTGCAGCTGTTCTGTATAAGTCATATGCTGTAGCTGACATCCTCCACATTGTTTTGCGACAGGACATTTTAATTCACATCGCTGTTTTGATGGTTCTTTGATAGACAGGACTTTTGCATATCCATATGTTTTTTTCACTAATGTAACGACCATTTCTGCTGTTTCATTCTGTAAGATTCCCTTTACAAATAAAGGAAAACCATCAATTTTCACAACGCCCAGACCTTCTTTGGTATAGCCACTGCATGTTCCAACAATTTTATCATTCTTTTTCATTTTACACCTCAAAAAAGGGCAATCGCCCTTTTTATTTCTTATTCGCTTCTTCCTGTTGTTTCAATAATTCTTTTGCTTCTTTTTCGTTTTTTGGGGTTGTAATGTTATCTACAACCTTCTTTTTATTGGCAGCATTCTTGACCAGTTCTAAATAGATTTGATCATCTTCCTTATGTGAATCATCTGGAATAAAGTTATATGCATGAATATCTAAATCATACATTTTGGTTTTATCTTTATTCGTGAAATATGTTTTCACTGGAAGGATATCATTTACTTTGTCATATGCTGCATTCAACAGATTTTCTAATGTATCTTGATCGATGTCATCTGCTGCATCCATCGTAATACGAAGTGTTGCACTTGTCAAATTGACTTCGACCTTTTCTACTCCATCAAAATTTAAAGCTTTTTTCACCTTATCCATTTGTTCTTGTGTAATAGCAGGGTCAAGTGAATTTTCAAAGCGGGACCCTGTGACTGGTTTGCCACTGTTTTCTTTCGCTCCAAAATATATATAGCCTAACAGAAGCAATGGAATTAACAATACAATGATTGCGACAGTAATTAAAACCTTACTGGACTTTCTTGTATTTCTCTTCTGTTTTTGGTTTTTCATGTTTTTCTGTTTACTCATATTATTCACCTCAACACCTCTATTGTACTAGAAAATGTAACAGAATGCTATCTTTTTTTCAGTTCTTCCTGAATCATCTTATTTGTCATTGCAGGATTTGCCTGTCCTTTGCTGGCCTTCATAACCTGGCCAACCAAGAATCCTACAGCACGATCCTTACCATTTTTGAAGTCCTCAATAGATTGTGGATTGTTATCTAAGACCGTTGTGATCATCGCTAATAATTCAGATGTATCACTCATTTGTTTCATGCCTTTTTCTTCTACAACCTTTTTAGGATCTTTTCCTTTCATGATTTCTTCAAATACGACTTTTGCTTGTTTACCACTGATTTCTCCATCGTTTACCATATTGATCATGGTACCTAAATGAGCTGGATTACATGGGTTTTCTGATAGTTTTAACGTTGCTTTGTTTAAAGCCGCAACCATTTCCACAATGACCCAGTTGGCAGCCTTTTTGTAATCTTTGGTGTGTTCACATACCAGTTCAAAGAAATCCGCAAGATCACGATTGTTTACCAATACGCCTGCATCATATTCTTTAAGGCCTAATTCATCCATATAACGCTGTTTTCTTGCATCTGGAAGTTCTTCCATATGTTCTTGGATATCTTTGATCCATGCTTCATCTAAACGAATTGGGAAAATATTTGGTTCTGGGAAATATTTATAATCCACACTTCCCTCTTTCTTACGCATCATTACTGTTGTTTTCTGTGTTTCATCATAACGTCTAGTTGCCTGAACAACCTGACCGCCACTTTCGATGACTTCTTTTTGACGGGCAACTTCCGCATCTATGGCTTTTTGAACATTACTGATAGAGTTCAGGTTTTTGATTTCTGTTCTTGTGCCAAATGTATCACTGCCTTCTTCACGAATAGATACATTAACATCACAACGCATGCTTCCTTCTTCCATCTTTACATCAGATACACCAAGATAGAATAATAAAGTTCTTAGTTTTTCAACATAAGCAGCTGCTTCTTCTCCATTACGGATATCTGGTTCACTTACGATTTCCACAAGTGGTGTTCCTGCACGGTTAAAATCAATTAATGTACCAGCATCAGAGTGGAACTGTTTTGCGGTATCTTCCTCCATATGAATACGGTTGATTCTGATTTCTTTCTTGCCATTTTTGGTATCAATAGAAATGCTGCCATTACGTCCAATTGGATGGAACTGCTGTGTAATCTGGAATCCTTTAGGAAGATCAGAATAATAATAGTTTTTACGATCAAATTTTACTAATGGATCGATGGTACAGTTTAATGCAGTTGCAGCTTTGATTGCAAGACGTACTGCTTCTTTATTGACACATGGCAATGTACCAGGATGACCTAAATCTATTTCATTCACACAAGTGTTTGCTGTTTCTCCAAAGGAAACAGGTGCACTGGAGAACATTTTTGTCTTTGTTTTTAATTCGCAGTGGATTTCAATCCCGATTACTGTTTCATAATTCATTTTGACACCTCCACATCGTTTCCTTTTAATCCTGTGATTTCTTCGATTGCTTTTCCAATATTGAATAATGTTTGTTCATCAAATGCTTTCGCAGTCATATTGATTCCGATTGGAAGGCCTTTTACAAAACCTGTAGGCATTGTCATACTTGGATATCCTGAGAAGTTTCCAATCGCCATATAGTTTTCTGCGACAAGCGCATCATTATCTAAATGTTCTTCACGGCTTTCTTCAGATAATGGCGCAACATCACTACTTGCATTCGCAATGACAACATCATAATCTTTTAAACAATTTGCTAATTCTTCAACAATTAAGCGACGTACTTTCTGTGCTTTACGGAAAATCTTTTCCTGGTTTTCTTCAAACAAAGAGTAGCTTCCTACCACAAAACGTCTGCGCACATAGGAACAAAGGCCTTTTGTACGGGAATTGATCATTACTTCTTCTACACTTTCCCCATCTTCACGCATACCAAAACGGATACCATCTAAATTTGAGTGATTTGCGGTTGCTTCCGCATTTGCGATAATGTAATAAACAGGTAAAATAGCTTTCATCAGTTTATCATCAAAGTGTACACGTTCTACGATCGCACCTTTACTTTCTAAAGCTTTCATTAATGCATCAAAATTTTCTTTTACATCAATATTGCTTACGCCCTGTTGTACATTTTCTAGTACCGCAATACGTTTTCCTTTGATATCAGAATTGATATTAGAAGCATATGCTTCTACTTCTTTGTAAGAAGAAGTCATATCACGATCATCTCTTCCAGCTAAAACTTCCAATGCTTTTGCGGCATCTTCAATAGCTGTAGTAAAGTATCCTACATGATCCAAAGATGATGCATAAGGAATGATACCATAACGTGAAATTCTTCCATAAGTTGGTTTCATACCGATAATACCGTTATAAGCAGCTGGTTTTCTTACACTGTCACCAGTATCCGTACCAATCGCAAAAGGCACAACACCACTTGCGACAAGCACTGCACTACCCCCAGAGCTTCCTCCAGAAATTCGATTTGTATCCCATGGATTGTTTACTTTTCCGGTATAAGCATTTTTGTTAGTACCACCCATACCTAATTCATCCATGCTCGCTTTTGCGATTACAACCGCTCCGGCTGCTTTCAATTTATCAACAATTGCGGCATTATATACTGGAACATAGTTATCCAGAATACGAGAACTTGCGGTTGTACGAACACCCTTTGTATTAACGTTATCTTTTAATACAATTGGCAACCCATATAATGGCGCATGTTCATCTACACTTTTTAATTCATCCAGCTGTTCTTCCACATCGCAGAATGTCACAACTGCATTTAGTTTTTCCTGTAAATCTCTTGCTTTTTCAAGTGCTTCTACAACACGTGTTTCCACGTCTTTTTCTCTTGTCTTTTCAAAATCCATCTTACTTCACCACCTTTGGAACATGTACATGACCAGCACGTACGCTCGCTGCATTTGCTAATGCATCCTCCTGCGAAATTACATTTTCCACAACATCTTCTCTTAAGAATGTTGTGTCTGCTTCAAATGGGTAGATCATTTCTTCTACACCCTCCGTATTGATTTCATCCAATACTTCGATCTGTTCCAGTAATACTTTGAATTCTTCTTGAAGTTTCTTTACTTCTTCTTCGTTGACATCAAACATGATATCATGTGCAAGCTTTTTAAAATACGCTTCATCAAAAGTTTCCATGTTTTCCTCCTTCTATCTATCAGCTTCTTATTTAAAATAAGATCGTTGTTACTTTACTACTGTTCTTTTCACGTTCAATGGCAGCATAATGATTGTTATCACAACTGACATCTACAGTGATGCGATAGGATGTCGCAAACTCATCTAGATTTTCTACAAGCAGCTGGGCAATAGCATTCATTTCCATACCGGTTTTCGCATGTGCCACAACGGATATTTTCAATTCATTCAAACTATCATTTTCAAAATAGCCTTTTCCTATTATGGAAGTATCATCTCCCAAATCCAGTTCAGCTAATGCTTTTTTATAATTCACAAAAGCTGTATTTGTGGTCGCATCCTTTTTATCACTTTCATCCGTTGGAAATAATACCCAGTTGGCATTGATATCTGAAAAATCAATGGATGTAGCATCACCTTTTACATATCCTTCCCGTTTAAAGGTTCCAGGTATGCCCTCCTGATCTCCTGCGATATCATATACAGTAACATAAATCGGAAGTTTTTTCATCTGTGGATAGGTATCACGCATATATTGCAGCAAACGCTGGCCATATACACTTTCATATTTTTTCATATCACTTTCTTTAATCGTATATTTCTGATTTTTTTCATCAACATCCTGACTGTTGACTACCATGGCTAGTGATAAACCACTTAATTCTTCCCCTTTATACCAGTCAATCTCAAATATATCAACCAGAATCACAGGATCTTTTATGGTTCCTTTATCTGTCTGAAAGGCAGTGCCGTTTTCTGGATTTAAACCAATAGGATTTTCTTCGCTTTTCCTACCCAATAATCCATTTTTATCCGCAGATGCATCTAAGGTATTGTAATCTAAGAACTGGCTTTCCCGATACGTATATGTATCTGGTGAAAAGTGCTGTTTACTATATTTCATCAAACCATTGGCGATTTCCAATGTATCATTTAGATTGGTCACCATGGTCATGTGTTTTAAACGGGCATCACTGACATCAAAAGGTAATAATGCGGTATAATCTCCCTCACGTATCGCAACGGTTTCTTTTCCATCATTTTTATCCTTTTTCTTATCATCAGAATTGTTACAGCCGCTTAATAATAGTACGCCGGATAATGCAATTAACCCTAAATCTTTTAATTTCACATCAGCTCACCTCTTTCATAAAGGTTTCTTCATCCATGGTCGCAACACCTAAATCATTGGCCTTGGTTAGTTTACTGCCTGCTGCTTCTCCATAAATGACATAATCTGTTTTCTTTGATACAGAACCGCTGACATTTGCCCCCAGTCCTTCTAAGATTGCCTTTGCTTCATTTCTGGTTAGCTGTGTTAAAGTACCTGTTAAAACTACCGTTTTTCCTGTAAAGATACTTTCTTTGATTTCTTCTTTTTCTGTATCCATACGTAAGCCATATGCTTTTAAATGATTGATCAGTTCTATATTTTTGGGTTCATGGAAGAATGCCACAATACTTTGCGCTGTGATATCTCCAATATCTTTGATCATCGTTAATTCATCATGACTTGCCTGCATTAAGGCATCCATGGTAAGGAAACGTTTCGCAAGTATCTTTGCGGCCTTTTTTCCAACCTGACGAATACCAAGTCCAAAGATTAAATCTTCCAATGGATTTTGTTTACTCACTTCAATCGCATCAATCATATTCTGATAGCTTTTTTCTTTAAATCCTTCAAAAGCTAAGATTTCTTCTTTATGTTCTACCAGACGATAAATATCTTCTATGGTATTTAATAATCCTTTATCATGGAAGAATTCTACTTTCTTTTCTCCCAATGTATCAATATTCATGGCATCTCTGCTGGCGAAGTGAATCATACTTTCCACTACACGTGCAGGACAGTCCTGATTGATACAATAATGGGCAGCCTCATCAGGTAAACGAACAAGTTCACTACCACATACTGGACACACATTTGGGAACTGATAAACAGCCTGTGTACCATCTCTTCTTTCATTTATTGCTCTTACGACTTCTGGAATGATATCTCCAGCTTTTCGTATGACAACATCATCGTTGATACGTACATCTTTTTCTTTGATCATATCTTCATTATGAAGTGTAGCTGCACTTACAGTTGTTCCAGCGACTCTGACTGGTTCTAATACAGCATTTGGTGTAATTTTTCCTGTTCTTCCTACTGTCAATACGATATCTAAAAGCTTTGTGACAACTTCTTCAGCTGGGAATTTATAAGCAATTGCCCATTTTGGTGCCCTTATGGTATTTCCTAAATGCGCCTGTGCCGCAAAAGAATCTACCTTGATGACCATACCATCAATGGCATATGGCAAATGAGGTCGCTGTTCCCCAATTTCCTGAATAAATGCCCATACTTCATCCATATTCGCACAGATACGGCGAAGCGGATTGACACGCAAATGCATTTCTTCCATCTTTTCAAGTGCTTCTTCCTGACTTTGAATACCAAATTCTGAAGAATTTACGAAATAGTACCAGAAAGCATCCAATTTACGACTTGCGGCAATTTTTGAATCTAGCTGGCGGATAGAACCTGCGGCAGCATTTCTTGGATTCGCAAATAATTCTTCACCTTTTTCTTCTCGTTGTTTATTCAACATTTCAAAGGATGCATTTGGCATATATACTTCACCACGCACCTCCACTTCCTCTGTATATGGGATATGCATAGGAATACTTTGAATCGTACGAACATTATGAGTAACATCTTCTCCAACGATACCATTGCCTCGTGTAACCGCCTGAACAAATGTACCATTACGATAAATCAAAGACATTGCCAGACCATCGATTTTTAATTCTGCGACATAGCGGGCATTGGGCTCCACTTCACGCACCTTTCGATCAAAGTCCTGTAATTCTTCTAAATTGAACACATCATCCAAAGATAACATAGCACGACTGTGTTCTACTTTCGTGAATGCATCTAATACCACACCGCCAACTCTTTGTGTAATAGAGTTAGGATCAGCATATTCTGGAAACTGTTGTTCCAAAGATTCCAGCTCCTGATAATATCGATCATATTCCTGATCAGATACACTTGGCTTGTCCAATACATAATATTCATAAGAAAGCCGATCTAAGATACGGCGTAATTCCAATATTCGTTGTTGACTCATAGAAACCTCCTATTTTTTTGTAAGGGATGGGTGTGTTACCATGATTTTTCTGATACCGAATTTCTGGTCAAAAGCAATCACAGCTAATTCACCTTCCATTTTTATGACCACACCATCTCCAAATGAAGCATGGTTCACGAGATCACCTTTTCTTATCTTACCCTTTTTCTTCGGTTTTTCTACTGTTTTTGAAGAATTATCCACAAAATCCTGTGGAGCATGCTGAATCATATCATCCTGATGGCGTTCTCCTGTTGAAAAAGAACGTGATCTTTGATTCATGGATAAGAAATCAGCACCACTGAATGTATCCACATCACCAGCAAAACTGTTTCGTGGTTTTGCGCCAACATCCTCTAAATATTCTTCTGGTATCTCACTAATAAATCTTGAGGTTGTTTTAATTTTATCCAGTATGTAACTATACCCATAGGAATCACTTAAAAACAACTGCTTCTTTGCTCTGGTAAAGGCAACATAGGCAAGACGACGTTCTTCTTCCAATGCCTCCTGTCCACCTTCTCCAACACTTTTTTCATTTGGAAAAATACCTTCACAAAGACTGTATACAAACACATTATCAAACTCAAGGCCTTTAGCTGCATGAATCGTCATCAACTGCACAAAGTCACCCTGCTGTGTCTGTTCTTTATCTGTATATAAGGAAATCTCCTGTAAATAATCCTGTAGACTGCCATCTGGATTACTTTCCACATAATCTGCGATATCATTGATCAATTCCTTGATATTTTCTTTACGCTCTATTTCTTTTTCTTCATCCAGCATTGCCAGATAGCCACTTTCCTCCATAATACGTTCCATTAATTGATCGATACTGATGGTATCCACCAAAGCACGGCATTCTTCAATAACACGCACAAACTCCTGAATACTTGCTCTGGCTTTGCCTTTTCCAATTTCATAATGCTTTAATACATCATACATATTGGTTTGATCATGTCCAGCCTGCGTTTCAATCAGTTCTAATGTTTTTGCGCCTATTCCACGTTTTGGAGAATTAATGACACGTTTTACTGCTAGATTTTTAAATAATTCTTTTGGGTCATCTTCACTTTTTGGCGCTAATAGTCGTAAATAACTTAATGCATCTTTAATTTCTGCACGATCATAGAATCGTACGCCACCATAAATACGATAGGGAATATGTGCATCCAACAAGGCTTTTTCAAGTCCTCGTGATAAATAGTTACTACGATATAATATTGCGATATCTTTATAATTTATGCCCGCATGATGTAATGTCTTGATCTTACCTGCAACCCAGACAGGTTCATTATCCCCATCCATTGCAGTAAAGTGAACAATTTTACTGTCCCCTTCAATTTCTGTAAATAAATCTTTATCAATACGATTGCGGTTATTCTTGATAAGTGCATTCGCACCATTCAATATTTGCTGGGTACTACGATAATTCTGATTTAAAATAACGGTTTTCGCATTTGGAAAATCTTTATCAAAATTCATGATAATATCTACCTGTGCACCACGCCATGTATAAATTGTCTGATCTGGATCCCCTACTACACATAAATAAGAATCTTCTTTGACCAGCATTTTAATGATGGCATATTGTAGATTATCCACATCCTGAAACTCATCTACATGAATATATTTAAAACGTCGTTGCCATTTTCTTCTGACTTCTTCATAATCTCTCAATATATGATGCGCAAATATCAATAAATCATCAAAATCCAGCGCAAACATTTCCTGTAAACGTTTTTGATAGAATGCATAAACATCCGCTTTGATCTGTTCTCCTGCCCATGGTCCAGCATTCATCTTTGCCACATTGGGATCAATAAAATTGGTTTTATTGCCGCTGATATAGGACAGCATAGAACCATAGCTATAGGATTTCACATCAATTTTCATCTGTTTATAAGCATCTTTTAAGATACTTTTCTGATCATCACTATCTAATATTGTAAAGTTTCTAGGATATCCGATTTCTAAAATATCCTCTCTTAATAATCGCACACAAAAGGAGTGAATTGTAGAAATCTGTACAGCGGATGCTACATCCCCTAATATATTTTCCACTCGCTCCTTCATTTCTTTTGCGGCTTTATTCGTAAACGTAATCGCTAAGATTTTATTGGGATATACGTGTAATTCATCGATCAGATATGCGATTCTGGTCGTCACAACTCTTGTCTTGCCACTACCTGCACCTGCAATGATTCTCAAATGATGATCCACACAACTTGCGGCTTCTGCCTGTTTATCATTTAACTGTTCTAATAACGACACAAAATCACCTCCGTAATAGTATATCATAAACGTTTTAAAATCTCTATGCATATAGCGTATTGTAAGGTAATTTTAAGGTGATTTTTTTCGATTGAATTTTTTATCTAAAGCTTTGTATTCATTCTGCTTTTTTGATAGTATCTTATATCACATATTTCATATTTACGCATCTTTTCTGCAAATGCTGATATCAAATCTTCCTTATATATGACATATGATACATTTCTTACGAAATATTCACAAAATATCCATAGTAATTTTGCTTATTTTATACTATAATTTAAAAATGTTGAGGTGTATAAAATATGTCAAAGAAAGATAGTAATAAAAAGGGAAAACGCAACTACAGCAGGACAATTGACCTAGTATTTCTTCTGATTCTGATGATCATTATGGTCATGGCGTTTTACATAGCATTTACCTTTGGAATTCTACCACAAAAATGGATTATGATCGCTGCGGCTGTCTTTGCCGTGATATTTGCGATTTTGTTCATTCTATCCTTAAAGAAACTGCCAAAATGGGCGGTATACACAAAGCGTGTATTCATCCTATTGTTATGTGCATTGCTAGCAACTGGTGGCTATTTCTTAGATAAGACACGTTCTACATTGCGTAAGGTGTCATCCAGCTCTGTAAGCAGTGAATCCAATGTGGAAAAGCTGATGGTCATCGTACCAAAGGATTCCAACATTTCCAGCATTAAAGATTTAGAAAATGCGACAATTGGATTTCAAAACAGTACAGATAAAGATAATGCAGAATATGTAAAACAGCAATTATCTGGTAAAGTTACAAATTATACTGCAGTAGATGCTTTAGATTACACGCAGTTGATTACGGATTTATTGGATTTAAAGACATTACAGGCGCTTGCAATCTCTGAAACATACTACAATATGTCTGCGGCGAATATTGACGCTTTTAAAGATAATGTCAAAACAATTGAAACCTATGAAACTACAAAGAAAACAAAACCAACAACACGCAATATTGATATCACAAAAGATACCTTTACAGTCTATCTAAGTGGTATTGATAATATGGGTTCTCCTGATCAACAGACCAGAACGGATACCAACCTGATTTTGATTGTCAATCCAGTCGCAAAACATATTGATATGGTATCTTTGCCACGTGATGGATATATACCAAATCCAGCATTGAATAATATGAATGATAAATTAACACATACAGGAAATGATGGAATCGAAAACAGTGTGGCAGCGATTGAAAACTTCTTCCAGATTCCCATTGATTATTATGCACGTATTGGATTTAATTCTTTGATTCAGATTATAGATGCAATTGGTGGTATCGATGTAGATGTAGAAATTGATTTCTGTGAACAGGATGAAAATCGTAGTTTCAAAAAAGATGATTTAGTTTGTTTAAAAAAAGGAAAACAACATCTGAATGGTAAACAGGCACTGGCTTATGCAAGACACAGACATACAATTGGCTATGATAATGCAGGTCGTGAACGTGCACAACAAAGAATCATCAAGGCGATGATCAATAAAATGATTTCTCCTTCTGCGATCGGATATCTGAACAAATTATTAGATATTATACCAAGTTATGTGATTACCAATGTACCTAGTGATAAAATCACAGATTTCGTGTCAAATGAATTAAACGATTTATCTCCATGGACCATAAGTTCAATCAAAAGTGATACCGGCTGTTATGATGATCAAGTAGCCGCAAGTACTTCCACTTTAGGAATTAGTGATTGTTACTTATTCAGTCGTGATGAAGTACATGCCTTATTAAATGCTTTTGAAGGCGCAAGCAATCAATTAAAGATGAATGAATTCCATTTTGATTTACAGGATTTATATAAGGATACTCCACAGATCAATCAAGATCCAACACTGGTTTGGTCTGATATGGCAGTAAATCCACATTAAGAAAAGAGAAATCTCTTTTCTTTTTTTATAAGCATTGTCCGTACAAAAATGGGTAGAATATGTTATAATTAGCCGGTGCGAAAGGAAGGTAAAAGAAAATGGAAATTATGAAAAAGTTCATAAGTTATTATAAGCCGTATAAAAAAGTTTTTTTTCTGGATATGCTGTGTGCATTGATTATCAGTATCGTTGACCTGGCATTTCCACAGATTTTAAATTATTTAAACAATACGTTTTATGTTCAGCCAAAAGAAATGATCATGGACAGCCTGTTTATTTTGGCCATTGGCCTGTTGATCATGTATATTGTAAGAGCATTGTGTCGTTACTATGTCACTGCCCAGGGGCATATCATGGGCGCAAAGATGGAAAGTGATATGCGTCAGGATCTGTTTGATCAATTTGAACGTTTATCATTCTCTTATTATGATCAAAACAATACAGGAGAAATGATGAGTAAACTGGTATCTGATTTATTTGATATTTCTGAATTATCTCACCATGGACCTGAAAACGTGTTTATCTCATTATTAAAGATTTTTGGTTCTTTCATATTGTTGTTATATATCCATGTGCCATTAACATTAATTTTGATTGCGGTAACAGTTATTATGCTGGTGTTCTCTTTATTTCAAAACAAGAAAATGCAGGCTACCTTCATGGATAATCGACGTAAGATTGCAGGCGTCAATGCTAGTTTACAGGATTCCTTAGCTGGCATTCGTGTGGTGAAATCATTTGCGAATGAAGATATTGAACGTGATAAATTCGCCCACAGTAATCAGATGTTCTTACAATCTAAATCAAATAACTATTATCGTATGGGATTGTTTCATGCAGGAAATAATTTCTTTCAGGGTATGTTGTATCTGACAATTCTAGTAGCTGGAGGTTTCTTTATCGCTAAAGGTACCTTAGATCCAATTTCACTGGCTACCTATGCTTTATATATCAATATCTTTGTAGCACCAATTGAAGTCCTTGTGGAATTCACAGAAATGTTTCAAAAAGGGTTCTCTGGTTTTAAACGTTTCTTAGAAGTCATTGAAACAAAACCAGATATCGTAGATGCAGAAAACGCAAAAGATATTGAAGAAGTATCTGGTGTCATCGATTATGAAGATGTATGCTTCAGTTACAATGAAGAAGAAACTGTATTAGATCATATCAACTTCCATATTGACGCAGGAAAATCCATTGCCTTGGTTGGTCCAAGCGGCGGTGGAAAAACAACCATTTGTTCCTTGCTTCCAAGATTTTATGATGTAAACAGTGGAAGCATTAAAGTAGATGGTAAAGATGTACGTGAGTTGACACTGGAAAGTTTACGTAAAGCCATCGGCATTGTTCAACAAGATGTCTATTTATTTACTGGTAGTATTAAAGAAAATATTGCATATGGCCGCCCGGGTGCTAGTGATGATGAAATCATTGATGCAGCAAAGAAAGCCAACATCCATGAATTCATTATGAGCTTACCTGATGGATATGATACTTTTGTAGGAGAGCGTGGTACACGATTAAGTGGTGGACAGAAACAGCGTATCTCTATCGCCCGTGTATTTCTGAAAAATCCTAAAATTTTAATTCTGGATGAAGCAACCAGTGCTTTAGATAATGAAAGTGAACGTCACATTCAAAAAAGTCTGGAAGAATTATCAAAAAATCGAACATGTATCACCATTGCCCATCGTTTATCTACTATCCGTAATGCGGATGAAATTATCGTTATTAGTGAAAACGGTATGGAAGAACGTGGCAGTCATGAGGAATTAATGGAGAAAAATGGTGTTTATGCGAAATATTATAACCTTCAATTTGAAGGTTTGGATTACGATGAACAGACCAAAGAAGTGATACATACAAAATAACAAAAGAAAAACTAATGACGTGCATTAGTTTTTCTTTTTATCTTCTTCATTTACTTTTGTATGTTCTACCATTGTTAACCATTCACGCAAGGTTTCCACATCTTCCTGATCACGAATGATGCATTCCATTAACATAGTTTCCTGTCCCGAAATATATTGCGCAGAAATACGATAGTATTCCTCTGTTTCTTCAATAAAACCTTTTCCTTTGAAATTCTGATTATCAATATCAAAAGCTTCTTCACATAAAAATGCCTGCGCAAATTCTAAATTTTCTTCAAATATATAGGCATTTGCCTTGATGAGCCATTTCCATCCATCTTCACTTTGTTTGTAAGGTGCCATGAAATGCAAGGTCTGACTTTTTTCATCATAGCCATTTTCACTGCAGCCAGGCACAGGAATACGCCAGTTGCCAAAAGGATAAGACACCATATAGCGACGATATCCTACATCTTCAAGATGCATATCAATACCATGACGGATGATATCTTCTCTATGGATGGCTTCACATAATTCATGATATTCTTTCATAGGAAGTGGCAATGTATCATCTTTTTCATAAGCAGCTTCAATATAATCTATAATCATATTTGCCATCTTATCGCTGTATTCATTCATACTGCTGTATTCAAAGAAGCATTCTTTCCATAGCAAGGATAATGCACAATTACGATAATATCCTGCATGAAAATCCAAATCATTCCAAATAAAGAAACGCTGTGCTAACTCTTCGATATCCAAATTCGTGAAATCTTCTACAGAAATATATCCCATTGGTGTTACCACATAACCATCTTTTCCAATTGGCTGATAGTAATCCATTGGCCAGCTGATCATCAGATTATTTAATTCCTGATGATTATCCTTTACATATCCTGCGATATCCTTTAGCCACTGATAGAAGTATTTATATTTTAAATTTTCAAAGTTTCTTTCTTCATAATATTTTGTTGGATCACTTACTTCAAAAGCAATTGGACTATTCATGATGACTTCATCAAAGAATGAACATACAAATGCATGAAATCCAGGTCCCGCTACATTTGTCTGTGCTACAATACTAACAAAAGTTCCTTCATAGCTGCATTCAATATATCCTTCTGGACAAATATCCATCATCAAGGTTGCATCATAATCTTCGATATGTACTTTCTTTTTTACACATACATCTTTTAAATACTGAGAAAACTGTTCTCTGTCCTTTTCTTTTTCAAGCGCACCTTCTAATACTACTTCAATTGACATTCATCTTACCTCCTCTAAAAAGGGACTGTATGTTCAGTCCCTTTAATCTAGTGCTAATACACGATAACCTTGTTTTGGCTGCGCTGATTCTGCATAATTGCCACTATAATCTGTTTCTGGATTATAGTCATAATCATACATGCGAATCAGTGTTACCTTCATGCTGGTTTTAAGTTTATCTACTGGAATCTTTCCTTCCTTATAGGTTACTTTTAAATCAACATAATAACCTTCTACAGGCTGTGCATTATATTGTAAACCTTGTGCTTCTTCAAAACCACTGATCTGCACATCACTTACTTCAGGTAAACTGTCCTTGCCATATTCATTTACGATCGTAGGATAATTTCCATAATAATAAGCAGTCGCAAAATCTTTAAACTTATTGATATAGGCTGTAGGAATAAATTCTAAACCACCTAAATCACTTTGATCTTTTTTATTGGACAATGTAAAGAAATCAAAAGCAAAGCTGACAGCTACCTGTTTTGCTTCTTCTTGTGTATCCTGATTCTCCAGTGCTGCGCTCAGCTTGTTGTATGCCGTGATTTGTGCATTCGTAGGATTGACTGGTTCCACATAGACATCATTTGCGACCATGGAAACCACAGGCTCTTTTTTATCTTCTTCTTTTTTGCTTTCCTTGTCTGATCCCCCGCTACAGCCGCTGACTGTAAATACCATCGCAAGAAGCGTTAGTGCAATCAAGCTTTTTCTGATTTTCATAAATACCTCCAACTGCAATTAGAATTTCATTTGTTTGACATATTCTAAAACATTTTCTTTATACAGGCCGCCGCCTTGTTTCAGTTCTTTGTTGCCGCCACCTTTTAAGTGGTATTCATCCGCAATCTTTTCAAAGACCTTTTCCACATCAAAGTCAACCTCAGGATGACTTGCGACAACCACTTGCATATTATCGTATATTTTTGCGATAAATACAACTGCTTTTTTATCTTCTTTTGTTATATATTGAGCTAAATTCGCCAAAGACTTCTGATCAATATCATCGAAGAACTCCACAATCACATTTTCTTCTTTTGCGGCAAGTTCTTTCGCAAGCATTTTATAGTATTTATGTTTCCATACAACAACATCTCTGTTTAACTGCTTTACTTCATTAATTAAACGATTAACGCCAGTATTGACATAGATATGGGAAACTGCCAATGAGTTGCTGGCTTCATCCAAGACTTTATAACGTTTCTTAACACTGTCTAACATCTGATCTCCCACGGTATAGCGAATCTTATAGCCTTTACTTGTTTTTTCGTACCCAACAATAAACAGCATTTGCAGATAACGTAAGCTAGGCACATGCATACAACCACACAGGTTATAGTCTAACGCACCGATTTTCACAACACGGATATCATCATCCATATGTGGAATCAATGCTTCTTTAGCAACGAATTTTAATGCTTCGTTATAACTTGGATATGTAACTGTCACATCCAGATCATCACGAATCAATCCATTGCACAGCACCTCTAATTCAAATGCCATTTTATCATTGAAATCTTTTAAATCAAATTCAATATCATTTTCTTCATCACCAACATGGTGAGCAAGTGTTTTTACTTTATATACATTTCCTAAAACAGCACTAATCAAATGCTGGGCTGTATGAACCTGACATTTACGAAAACGTTCATGCAGATTCACGCTCATAAATACGTTTCCTTCCAATCTGGTATCCAATAAATGCCATAATTCTCCATCTTCATATTTTAATGCTTCTACATAGTGATTATCAATCATTCCGATATCACTTTGCATACCTCCACTTTCCTTAAAGAAAATGGTTTCTTTAAATGCATGCCAGAACATGCCGTTTTCTTCTTTTACTTTTGTTACGACAGTCCCTAGTTCTGTCTTAAAGCAATTATCATACAATTTATTGAACATACTCACGCTTCCTTTCCTCATAAAATTTTTATTTCTTCTATTTTACCACATTTTTAATTCCTTTTGAATAGTAATCCCTTTTAATTAATATGTGAAATCATGTTATTTCATGCCTTTTCATTGCGGTAAAAATCATGTATAATGATAAAGCAAGTTTATAGCAGGAGGACATATATGAATCAAGTAGCAGATCATTGGAAAGATTATGAATGTATAGATGCCGGAAACGGTGAAAAACTGGAAAGATGGAAAGATATTATTTTACGCCGTCCAGATCCTCAGGTTATCTGGCCTATTGACAAGGAAGATCAGTTATGGAAAAGTCCTCATGCCCATTATCATCGCAGTAAAAGTGGTGGCGGCAGTTGGGAATATAAAAAGAAATTTAAAGAAAGCTGGACCATCTCTTATAAAGAATTACGATTCAAAGTATCTCCTACCGGTTTTAAGCATACGGGACTGTTCCCTGAACAGGCAGCAAACTGGGACTTTATGATGGATAAAATCAGAAATGCAGATAAAGAAATCCGTGTTTTAAATTTATTTGCTTATACAGGTGGGGCAACAATGGCCTGTGCGAGTGCAGGTGCTGCAGAAGTCGTACATGTGGATGCGAGTAAAGGTATGGTCAACTGGGCAAAAGAAAATATGAGCTTATCACACCTAGAAGATCATAAAATCCGTTTTATCGTGGATGATGTTTTAAAATTTGTACAGCGTGAAAAACGTCGTGGAAGAACCTATCATGCGATCATTATGGATCCACCAAGTTATGGTCGAGGACCAAATGGCGAAGTTTGGAAGATTGAAGAACAATTATATCCACTGGTAAGTGCGTGTATGGAAATTCTGGATGATGATCCTTTATTCTTTTTGATCAATTCCTATACAACAGGTTTTCCAGCATCTGTTTTATACAACCTGATTCATGCGACAATTTTAAGAAAACATCCAAATGGCTATATAGAAGCCGGAGAAATTGGATTGCCAATCACAAGAAGCAATACCACCCTTCCTTGTGGCATCTATGGAAGATGGGTAAAAAAATAACAAAAGTCTACTATCCAATCATCATACGATAGTAGATTTTTTTCAAATTGAACTGACAGATGTAAAAAATAACGATATAATGAAAGCAGATATATTCCAAAAGAACGATAGGAAGAAGGCATAATCATGAATATCATACAAGCTTATATAGAAAAATTAATTACATTGTATGGTGATGAAATCGTATATGAAAATAGTCATTATGATGAAGAAACCTTACAACAGATTCCAGAAGTATTAAGACCCTTATATCGTGAAGTTTCAAAACTATCAATGCCTTTTGGTGAGATTGATTGCCTTGAAACAGCACTGAAAAATTCAAAAGCAGAACCATTTTTAAGTGAACAATGGTTTTGTTTTGGCAGTGATGATTATTTTTCATTTTGGCTGTGCCGATATACACCGGACGAAGATGGTTTTTCTATCACTTATTGGGATCATGATTCAGGAAGTGAAATTGATGATGCCATTTATATGAATATCATTGATTTTTTAGAAGATATGCGCAATGAATATGAGGAAGATAAGAATGAATAACAGCATAACCATAGATTCTAATACATAAAAACCTTATTATCTTTTCCCTGGTTTCTGAATTGTGGAAAGGAAACAGAAATTGATAATGTTATGTTAAGCAAAGATGTTAGAAAATCTATCCAATCATCAAAATGGGAAAACATCCTGTTGGAAAAACGTGGAGAGTATACCGCACAACTATCAAAAAATTTTAAAGACGAATATCGAAATTGGAATCAGATCATCAAAACTGTAAAAAACGATATCCTGCCACAACTTGAAATCATCTGGCAAAAGAATTTAAAAGCTGCCGGCATCTATGAGCCTTATATTTTGGATGATATAAAATTCAATATTTCAACAATCCTTATGCTTCACGCCTATAGTCGATATATTCCAATGCCTGATTTTTTTGAAAAGCTTCTATCCATATATGCAAGTGGTCATATCGCCTGTGGATGGAGAAAAGGAAAAGAAAGTGGATATATACAGGTTTTTTAAAGGAGTTTATGATGAAACAAAACATTGATTTTCATACAATTTCACTTACTGGAAGGCTTTGTTACTTATTCATGTGCTTTGAGCAATACGTAACAGCCTGTTACCCTGAAAAAGACTGGACACTTGTTGCACAAAAGTGCTGGCAATGGACTAACCATTATTGGAATGAAGGTTGTGATATCTACGCACAAATTATACCGGAATTCCTTTTTGAATTTGATGATTATGAACAGACAAATGAGCAATTTGATGGTAACTTATCAAAAAACGATTATGAACAATTCTCATTCTTATATAAGGATGTATGCATCGAGGAAATCAATCAGCTGTTCATGTTAGGCATAGACTTCGATAACGCTTGTGAAGGTAGTGACTTTTCAAATGCAGATGATATCACCATTGATATTTTAGAAAAAGCTCAAATGATATTATCAAAGCATCGTATTCCTTATCCAGATATTCATCTGTTATCTGGTTTTTCAGTGAATCAAAAGAATGGATGGGGCGATTTCTTAGACAGTTCATATTTATCTATAATTATTTAAAGCAAAAGTACAGCAAACTGCTGTACTTTTATAATATTAGTAATCAAGATTTTCACCATTTGAAGCAATCACTTGTTTGTAATAATCAAAACTGTCTTTCTTTATGCGTTTCATTGTTCCATTTCCATAATCATCCATATCCACATAAATAAACCCATAACGTTTTGACATCTGTCGTGTAGATTCACTAACTAAATCGATGCATCCCCACCATGTATATCCAATTAAATCTACACCATCTGCATTGATAGCATCACTCATAGCTTTTACATGATCCTTTAAATACTCCATACGGTATGCATCATGAATCTTTCCATCTTCTGAAACTTTATCTTTTGCGCCTAGTCCATTTTCAACAATGAACAATGGTTTTCTATAACGATCATATAATTCAACAAGTGAAATACGTAATCCTATAGGATCTGTCTGCCAACCCCATTCGCTACTTGGAAGATATGGATTTTTTACACCATTTACTGTATTGCCAGGTGCCATATCTAATCCACTTGTATCTGCGGCCATACAACTAGTCATATAATAGCTAAAAGAAACAAAATCTACAATACCATCCTTTAAAATCTGATCATCTCCTTCCTCTTTATTTATATGGTATCCTTTTCCTGAAATTTCATTTAACAGATATTTTGGATACTCCCCAAACACCTGTATATCTACATAACGATACACACTTCTCATTCTCTGTTGATTTGCAAGATTATCTTCTGGTTTACATGTAAATGGATAGAAGCATAATTTTGTCATCATACAGCCAACCTGTGCATTTGGATATAATTCGTGACAGATTTTTACTGCTTTTGCTGAAGCAATCATTTGATGATGCATCGCCTGATAAATTGCCTGTTCAAATGGAATATCATCAAACATATCTTCAATCAGTCCACCACTTGTGACAGGATGACGTAACATTGCATCTACTTCATTAAAAGTCAACCAATAATTTACATATTTGCCAAAGCGTTCAAAGCATACACGAGCATATTTTACAAAAAGATCAATCACTTCTCGTGAATACCATCCACGATAATCTTGTACTAAAGCTAATGGTGGGTCATAATGAGATAATGTAACAAGCGGTTCAATACCATATTTTTTACATTCTTTAAACATTTCTTCATAAAACGCTATTCCTTTTTCATTCGGCTTTTCATCACGAGGATCGCTAAATATTCTTGACCAGCATATGGACATGCGAAATACTTTAAAACCCATTTCTGCAAATAGTTTTATATCTTCTTTATAATGATGATAAAAATCAATTGCCCTTCGTTTTGGATAATTTGCCTCTTCACCAGCTTTTAATGCTTCTTGCAAATCTTTAGAATTATATGCAAATTGTTTTGTAAAATCTGAAAATCCAACTTCACGGTATGGTAGACAATCTTGAATTGTCCAGCCCTTTCCATCTTCTTTCCATGCGCCTTCTACTTGATTAGCAGCTGTTGCTCCTCCCCAAAGAAAATTCTTTGGGAATTTTAAAGATACTTGATTTTCATACATATACATTTCCTCCTACTTCAATACTGTTAATAATGGTTCTGATGATACAATAATACCTTGTGTTTCAAATGGTAAAACATCTAAGTATTGATCTGCATTGGTGACAATCACTGGGGTAATAAGTGAATAACCCTCTTTCAATATAGAAGCCAAATCAACTTCAGCAATTAATTCTCCCTGTTTTACCTGTTGTCCTTCTTTTACAATCACATTAAAATATTTTCCCTGTAAATTCACAGTGTCCATTCCAATATGAATTAAACATTCTATACCATCCTCTGATTCAATACCAATCGCATGCTTTGTAGGAAAAATTGTTTTAATTGTACCATCTACAGGTGCTACAACTTTTCCATTATTTGGATTAATTGCAATCCCTTTTCCTATACTGCCACTTGAAAAAGCAGGATCATCTATACTATCTAATTTTACTAAATCTCCACTCATTGGGCTAATAAATACCGTTTTCGCATGTTCTTCTTCAATTTTCGTTTCAACAGTTTTATCCTTTAAATTTTTTTCTTCAGATAATCCAAAGATTTGTACAAAGATAAAGCCTAGTACAGTTGATATTCCCATACCAGTGCAAACTGCCCAGAAACCATCTCCCATAAATACTGGCAATGATAAGATGCATGAATTTACATATGCAGTAGCATGTCCTCCAAAGAATGCTACAAATGCTCCTCCGACAGCTCCTGCAAGCATAACAGATAATAATGCATTTTTAAACTTCAATAAAACACCATAAATACCTGGTTCTGTAATACCAATAAAAGCAGAAATAAAGCTAGACATTGCTACAGATTTTGTATCATTACGTTTAGATTTAAACCAAACACCTAATGTCACACCAACAAGTGCCATTGTTCCCATAGTATTAATAGGCAATAAGACATCATAGCCAAATTGAGATAAGTTTTCCATACAGATGGCACCTAATGATAAATGCATACCAGTTAAGACAACTAATAATCTTGTGCCACCAACAACAGCCCCTGCAATAATTGGAGATAAATCGAATAAGAATTTCACAATTTGCGCAAGGCCTTTTGCTAGATAGCTGGCTAATGGTCCTGTGGCAATCAAAGTTATTGGTACCATTATCAATAATACGATCATTGGTGTAAATACCAATCTTAAAAATTTAGGTACAAATTTATCAACATATTTATAGACGTAACTCATTACCCAAACAGATAATATAATTGGAATAGAACTTGCTGCGTATTTTACAAAAGGTATTGGCATACCTAAAAAATGTAATGGATCTAATCCTTGTGCCAGTCCAGCTGTCATTGTTGGATACAGCAATGCTCCTGCAAGTGCCATTGCACAAGCTGTATCTGTTTTAAATCTTTTTGATGCTGACCATGCTACTAAGAATGGGAAGAAATAGAAAACACAATCTCCCACAATCGTTAATACAGTAATCATTTCAGAAGCTGGATCTACACCACAAAATGAAGTTAAAATTGTGATTAGACCTTTTACCATTCCAGTTCCTGCTAATACTGGAACAACTGGCAGGAAAATGGCTGCCATAGTTTCAAAAATACCTTTTAACTGAAATTTCTGTTTTGTCTGCAATGTTTCTTCATTATGAATAAAACCAATTTGTTTGATGATTTCATCATAAACGATTTCAACATCATTTCCAATAATGATTTGTAATTGCTCTGTCTGATATTGTGCGCCTAATACCCCATCAATTTTTTTAATTTCTTCAAGATTAACCACGCTTTCATCTTTTAAATAAAATCGAAGTCTTGTTACACAATGAAACATTTCTTTTATATTACTTTTTCCTCCAACTGCTTTTACAATCATTCCTGCTGTCTGCTTAATATTCATATTCATTCACCTTCCTGTTAATAAATAAAAACACCTGAAAAGACCTTTTCTTAAGGTTCAATTCAGGTGTTGCCTACTTAAAGTTACAATCCTAAACAAAATTTAATTGTTAGAAACTCTTTCAATATGTATTGTAAGATACAATTTATCATCATCTGATATAGGATATCCATATGTTATGTCAACATATTGTGCAATTCTTTCTACACATGTAAAGGACTCCTTATATTTTTCTTTTACAACTTGAAACAGCTGATTTTCACTATTTCCTGTATTTCGATCTCTTTGGAGAATACGTTGAGCAAAAAACTTCAAATGCGTCACCAATCGATAATATGTTAATGAATCTTCATCAAAATCAATATGCTTAAAGTTTTTGATAATTGTCAAAATATCTTGAACAACTTTTGTCATTTGCATGGTTCCCTGCATATCTCCATTTAATTCTGCATTCACAAAGTGTAATGCAATAAATGCTGCTTCGTCCTCTGGTAATTCCACCTCATATCGCTGATTAATCATTTGCAAGGATTGCATTGCAACCTTAAATTCTTCTTTATATAATCGTTTAGTTTCAATTAATAAGCGATTTTGTATTAACATACCCTCTCGATATCGTTGAATCGTGAAGTAGATATGGTCACTAAGAGAAAAATATAAATCATCATTAAACTCTTTACCAAGTTTTAGTTTGGCTTGCTTTATTATTTCCTCTGCCAGATTGATATAATCCTCTGGAATATCTTTCACAAGTTTCTTAAAATGATCTGTTAGTTTTGGTACATCCTGAGAAAAAATCTTATCAATTTTCGTATCATCTATCATTTCTCCTGCTTTTTTACCAAATGCGACACCACATCCCATAACGATTACCTGTTCTCCCTCATCGTTTTTTGCAAGCACTACATTGGTATTTAGCACTTTGTCAATGACCATTCATCCACCTCCCGACAAATAAAAAAAGGCAGCAACAGTAAAACCAAATATTTTACTCTTCACATGCCTTTATTGGTATTGCCTTATTAAAAGTCACAATCCGTTTGACTATTCTTTTTTCTTTGTAACCGGTTACTGCCTATATAATACTCAGCGTTTCTATATTTGTCAATCATTTTTTTAATATTTTTTCACTTTAATATGATTCGAATATGATAATGTCTTAATGAAACCAAATTGATTTTGTCTTTAAAATCATTTATGATATGACCTTACTATGAAAGTGAGGTCTTTATGAGAAAGGTAAATTTAAGAATGAATGAACAATACAAATATGAGGTTATTAAAAAATTAGTTGATACACATGGAAACAAAAAGAATGCTGCTATCAAATTAAACTGCTCTGTTCGCACTATTGACAGATTGATTGTCAGATATAAAGCTGAAGGTAAGACTGGTTTTATCCACAAGAACAGAAACAGACAGCCTATCTCCACTTTCCCTGTCGAGGTCAAAAATAAAGTCATTGACCTTTATCGCACGAAATATTCTGGTGCCAATCTTCTTCATTTCTCACAGCTGCTTGCGAAGAAAGAGGATATCCATGTCAGTGACACTACTATCAATTATTGGCTCCGCAGTTGCGACATCCTTTCTCCTAAGGCTAGACGCAAAACTGTCAATACTCTTAACGCTGAACTGAGAAAACGTAAGAAAGCTGCTAAGACAAAAAAAGAGGCTGTTTCTATAGATCTTCATTTCTCACAGCTGCTTGCGAAGAAAGAGGATATCCATGTCAGTGACACCACCATCAATTATTGGCTCCGCAGTTGTGACATACTTTCTCCTAAGGCTAGACGCAAAACTGTCAATACTCTTAACGCTGAGCTGAGAAAACGTAAGAAAGCTGCCAAGACAAAAAAAGAAGCTGCTTCTATAGAAAACAAACTTGATCTACTTGATCGCTTCGATGCACATCCCAGACGCCCTAGATGCGCTTATTTTGGCGAGTTAGTCCAAATGGATGCTTCTCCTCATCTTTGGTTCGGTACCTCCATCACTCATCTCCATCTGGCCATTGATGACGCCACTGGTAAGATACTTGGTGCTTATTTTGATACGCAGGAAACGCTTAATGCGTATTATCAAATCACTCATCAAATCCTGATAGATTATGGCATCCCTGCCAAGTTTCTTACGGACCGCCGCACTGTGTTTGAGTACAAAAGAAAAAACGCATCCTCTGATGAAGAAGATACGTTCACGCAATTCTCTTATGCCTGCCATCAGTTAGGCATTGAATTGGAATGTACGAGCGTCCCGCAGGCGAAAGGTCGCGTAGAGCGTCTTAATCAGACCCTACAATCAAGATTGGTCATTGAACTTAGGCTTGCGGGCATTACAACCATAGAGGAAGCCAATGAATTCTTAAAATCCTACCTAAAAGAATTCAACGCTATGTTCTCTCTACCAATCAATGATACTAAAACTGTGTTTGAAAAGCAACCGTCAAAGCAAAAAATCAATCAGACGCTTGCCATTTTAAGCAACCGAAAACTTGATTCAGGTCATTGTATCCGCTATAAGAACAAGTATTTTATTCCTATAACGAAATCTGGTAGTAAAGCATATCTGAAAAAAGGTATGAATGTGATGGTGATCGAAGCATTTGATGGAAAGCTATATGCCAACATCCTAGATCATCTATTCGCTTTAGAAGAAATCCTAGAACGTGAGGCTACATCAAAGAACTTCGACACGCTTCCTATTGAGGTGAAACAGAAAAAGCCTTATATTCCCCCTATGTCACATCCTTGGAAACAGGCTTCTTATCTTGCTTATGTGGCAAAGCAAAAGCACCGTCAATCCGGTGCTAATGTTTAATTATTTTTAAGACATTTTCATTTTTGCTTGACATAAACTATCAATATTTAATTAAAATATTTTCTTTAAGATATCGTAAAAATTTAAAAAAAGCGATATATTTCAATCGCTAATCTTTCGCTTTTTGTACCTTTAATTGTTTTCCTTTAATCGTTTTCTTTTGTAATGCTTTCAAAACGATTTTTCCTTTCCCATGTAGGATATCTACATATGATTGACGATCCTGTATCTGAATGACTCCAATATCATCACCTGTGACACCTTCAATTTCACAGATTGCACCAACGATATCGCCAGCACGAATTTTCTTACTTTTTCCACCATTTAAATAAATCTTCATTGTATCCTTACGAAGTTCTTTGCCTTTTTCTTCTTTAATTTCGATTGGATGACGCAAACCTTCTAATGCCTGTTCATCAACGATAACCTCTAAGATTTCTTTCGTATCCTTGATATCTAATGATTCATTTAAAAATTCTTCTAATGCCGCAACACGTGCACCATCATATTGTGCAATAAGTGAAATCGCAACACCACTTGCATTTACACGTCCACTTCTACCTAATCGATGTACATAGGTTTCCGCCTGATTTGGCATATCATAGTTTATAATATGAGAAACATCCTTGATATCAATTCCTCTTGCGGCAACATCTGTCGCTACAAGAATTCTCAATTTACCTTTCTTAAAATCATTCAAATTATCCATACGATCTTCTTGAAGCATGCCACCATGGATTTTATCAACACTTAAATCAAGTTTATATAATGCATCACACACTTCTTTTACATGCTCCTGCGTTTTCGCAAAAATAATACAACTTGCTGGCTGTAACTGGCAAAGCAGCTTGATTAAAAAATCAAGTTTTTCATGTTCTTTCATACGATATGCATAATGTGTCACAAGTTCTGTAACTGCATGAGTACTTGCGATTTCCACCATATTTGCATTTGGAATAAAGCTGGTTGCTAATTCCTGTATCGCTGGTGGATAAGTAGCACTAAATAAACAGGTAGTTAAATTTCCAGGGAAATAACCCATGATTTCTTTTACATTATCAATAAACCCCATATTCAGCATTTCATCAGCTTCATCAATAATACATGTTTTTATATTGTTTAATTTTAGCGTGCCTCTTTGCAAGTGATCTAAAATTCTACCTGGTGTTCCTACAACAACATGACAGCGCTGTTTTAAATCCTGTACCTGAAAACGATACGGCTGTTTCCCAAAGATTGCGGCACTTTTTAAACGTTTATATGCACCTATATTATCAAATTCCTCTTTGATCTGCAAGGCAAGTTCTCTTGTAGGTGTTAATACCAAGCATTGTGGATCACGTTCGTCCCATATAATATTCTCAATAATCGGAATCGCAAAAGATGCTGTTTTTCCACTTCCGGTTTTGGATTTGACGATGACGTTTTTCCCTTCTAAAATTAAAGGAATAACTTCTTCCTGTACTGGTAATGGTTCTTCGTATCCTAATTTGTCTAATGCTTCTAAAATTGTTGTATCTAATTGAAAATCTTCAAATTTCATTTTATTCACTCTCATTTCCATTCCCTATTATACAGGAAGTAGATAGAAATTGCACAGTTTAAAAAATTAATCAAACATCATTAAGCAATCAAACTAGAAATCATCTTCATAAACAATATAAAAAGCGTTATTTATCACTATGATTATTTAATATTTTATAATTTTTCCACAAAAAATAAAGTGTAAATAATATATGGACTGCACAATAACATAATCAATAACTGTAATTCTGTTTTAATAAAGATATTAGATGAAGAACCAATTTCCGTCAAATAAAATAAATAATGATAATTCATGAATTTTTGTGATAAATAAATTAAACCATAACTGAAGATAATTAGATACAGCCATAGAGAATAGGCTTTCCCTTTTATCAAAGCTTTGTGGGCAAATATCATTATAAAAAAGGGAAGGATATAAATGATATCATCTTGATATATGATTGGTTCGTGAAGCTGTTTTAAAACAAGTATATAAATAAAGTTAGATAATAATATAAAAAAGATAATTACGATGTCCAAAACTACTGCATTTTTATTGGTATTTTTCATAAGATTATTTCCTCCATTTTTATATTCATAGTTTACCATTACATGATTTCCAAATTATGAAGAAACACTTATGTTTTTCTTATTAAATTATCAACTGATAGCAACAGGCAGTTTTCAAAACTTACAAAACTGTAATCCTAATGTCACCAAAATGACAAGACAAATACAATATTACCCATTATAATAGGAGTGTAGAAACAAGGAGGGCACTGATTATGAAGAAAGTCTTACAAATCATTGGCGCAGCTTTATGTATAATGTTATTTGGCTGTGAAGAATCTACTTTCTCAAAATAAGGTCCTTTGTGTAAGGCATGGCGATGAAGCTATGCCTTTTTTAATTAATAATCAATTTTCTTAACCAATTCTATAACAAACGTTCAATTGTGTACTATTTTAATATCTGATAGAATGAAAGTAACTTAGGAGCGTGTCTTATGAAAATAAATGAAATTATAAAAACAAAACGTATTGAAAAAGGATTAACACAGGAACAGGTCGCCAACTCGCTTGGAGTTTCTACTCCTGCGGTAAATAAATGGGAAAAGGCAGTTTCTTATCCTGATATTACCTTACTTCCTGCTTTAGCCAGATTATTAGATACTGATTTAAATACCTTGTTATGTTTCAAAGAAGAATTGTGTGATCAGGAAATAGGTGAGTTTGTAAATGAATTAGCTAATTTTGCACGTAAGCATACTTTAGATGAATGCTTTACACTGGCACAAAAAAAGCTTCAGGAATATCCAAACAGTGATAAACTAAAGCTGAATATCACAATCACATTAGATGGCCTTGATATGTTTACCAATGAGAAAAAAACAGTTGCTCATATCAATCAGATACAAGCTTACTATCATGATTTAAAAAATAGTAAAGATACACAAATTACGCAGTATGCGACAACGAGAATTATCTATTATGAGATGGAACAAGCGCATTATGAGAAAGCTGAACAATTATTAAAGGAATTGCCTGATGAGTTACAATTTGATCGTCAACAGATTCATGCGACAATCGAAAAGCAGAAAGGTAATCTGGATGAAGCTTGTAAGTTGATGGAACAAAAATTGCTTCGTATAACTAATGATCTTCACGCTTGTTTTTCTTTTTTGATGAATATCGCATGGCAACAAGGTCGTATAAATGATTGTGATATGCTCGCAGATAAATTTCAAACTATCGCAAAAATTCTTGATTTATGGGAATATACCAGTCGTGTTTTACCATTTGAACTTGCGGTAAAAAAGAAAGATATAGATACATCCATTGATTATTTAAGAAATATTATGAAAGCAAGTATTACCCCTTGGCAAATACAATCCTCTGTTTTGTATCAACATATTCCAAATAAAACTGGTACAACACAAATGGGGCAGAAGACATCTAAACAAATTCTTGATGACTTGGCGAATCCTGAATATGAAGAATATGCTTTTATACAACAGGATGAACGTTTTCAGGATATCATAAAACAATACAAGGAAAAAGGAATCGATAGATTCTTAGAAGATTTATAATGGAAAACAGAACATATAAATGGAGAAGCTTGTTACACTTCTTCTAAAATTAAAAGAGTACCCTGGGCCACATTACTTGCGACAGTAAGAGGTGCGGGTACTACGGTCATTCATATTATATATCTTTTACCTAAAAATGCAATGCTAAAATTACATATATGATTTACTTTTTAAATCAATAATTTTCATGACATCTTATGAAAACGCGATATTATCATTGATATACCTTTTTGACTTTTTTCTTTGATTTCCTTATCAAAAAACTTTCTTATAAAAAACGTGAATTGCTCACGTTTTTTATATAATCTGAAAGATATAAAATTTTAAATAAGATGTTTCTTCCATCGTCCAAAGGATTGGATGGTCATGATTTTGTTGTGTCACAGATACCTGTTTCAAAGTAACACCTGTTTCTTTCGCAGACTCTCTTAACATTTTTTCAAAGTTTGCTGTTTCCATAAAGCGTGAACAACTGCAGGTAATCAGATAACCGCCTCTGCCTAATAGCTTCATTGCTTGTTTATTGATTTTTTTATAACCTTGATAAGCATGATCAATGGTTCTACGAGATTTTGTGAAAGCAGGTGGATCTAGAATGATAATATCATATTTCCCTGGTTCACATGTTTCCAAAAAATCAAATACATCTGCTTTGATAAAAGACATACGTTCTTCCAAATGATTCAGTTTGGCATTTTCATAAGCCTGATCAAGAGCTGTTTGCGATACATCAACGGCATCTACATGTAGTGCATTTCCATAGGCTGCATTTAACGCAAAGCCACCTGTATGTGTAAAACAATCTAAGACCTTTTTGCCTTCAGCCATATTTCTTAATAACACACGATTGCTTTTCTGATCTAAGAAATAGCCGGTTTTCTGTCCATTTTCAACGTCAACATGAATACGTAGACCATTTTCATTGATAATTGTCTGTGTTGGTAAATCAGCATTTCGCCAATACCCTTTTTCCAATGGCAAGCCTTCTTTTGTACGAATTTTTACATCATTTCGCTCATAAATGCCTTTGACATCCTGACCATCTTCGCTTAATACTTCTAGTAGGATTTCATATAACATATCTTTGATTTGTTCCATACCATAAGTACTGATTTGCGCGACCAGAATATCATTATAACGATCTACTGTTAATCCTGGAAGTTCATCAGCTTCTCCAAAGATCAAGCGACAGTTTGTAATGTTTTCTTTTTCTAATGTCTTACGGAAATCATAGGCGAATTTGATACGTTTTTTAAAGAAATCACGATCAAATACTTCATCAGGATTTTTTGATAAAATACGCACTGTGATATGACTGTTTCTGGATAGAAAACCAGTGCCTAAGTATTTTCCTTTTTCGCTGATGATATCCACAAGTGTTCCATTTTCTGCATCCTCATCAATGGATTCCAGATTATTTTTATACATCCACATCTGACCTTTTTCAAGCCATGATGCGCCTTCTTCTGATATGATGACCACAGGATATTTTCTTTTCATATACATACCTCTCATTCACAAATACACCTCATTTTACCACAATGTTTTCATAACATACAATGCTTATGATAAAGATTTGATAAAAATTGGTGTGATAATAATGGAAACACAAAAAAACACAGAAGAACCATTTGAACCCTGGCTATTCTGTGTTTTTTGTTACTTTAAAATACTTTGAATTTTTGCTTTCAGTTCTCTTGCGGCTGTTTCACAATCATCTTGTTTCATAATCGCTGATACAACACAGAGTCCATCAATATCTGTGCCTTTTAAAATATCGCAGTTATCTTTATTTAATCCTCCAATTGCGCCAACGGGAATGGATACATGTTCACAAATGTCTTGTAAAGTTTCTACCTTTGTAAGAACTGTTTTTACTTTTGTAGTTGTAGGATAAATTGCGCCAACACCCAGGTAGTCTGCGCCATCTGCTTGCGCTATCATGGCAGCTTCTACAGTTTTTGCGGTCGCACCAACGATCTTATCTGGTCCCAATAGTTTTCTTGCGAGTGCCACTGGCATATCATCTGCGCCTACATGAACTCCTGCGGCATCCACTGCCATCGCAACATCTAATCGATCATCAATCAGTAAAGGTAAATCATAACGATCACTAATCGCTTTTACTTTATTTGCTAAATCTATATATTCCTTCGTTGTCCGATTCTTTTCACGTAATTGGATAAGTGTGACACCACCTCTACATGCAGCTTCTACTTTTGATAAAAACTCATCTTCTGTCATATTTGTAGAATCTGTGACCAGATATAATGTTAAATCTAATTTGCTCATAGCACTACCTCACTTATTTTTGCATATTTTAAATACTCTTCTTTTTCTAATGCATACAGCCAATCAAATAATTTATAATGAAAACTTCCCGGCATCGTGGTTTCTTTCAGACACTTTTCTGCGACAACGCCAAAATAGCTACATGCCAGCATACAAGCTTTTATAGGCTCCATACAGGATAAAAAAGTCGCAGTGATTACATTTAACATACAGCCTGTGCCCGTACATAAAGTCAATAATTCACAGCCGTTTTCTACTTTATAGGTATGTATCCCATCACTGATGATATCTATAGCTCCACTGCATAAGATACAACAGCCTGTTTGTTTCGCAAAGTCCTGAATCCAGATGGCACTGTCTTCTACACGTTCGATATCAGAATCTCCAACATCAATGCCAAGTGCATGTGCAGGCTTTCCTGCAATTGCACGAATCTCTGAAAGATTTCCTTTGATTACATCGATATGGTAAGCATCCATCATTGATTTTGCATAATTATAACGCAAGTCGCTACAGCCAACACCTACCAAATCTAAAACAACTGGTATGTAGTTTTCGTTAGCAGTTTTTATGGATACTATCATTGCTTTACTTCGGATATCATCAAAGTTTCCCAGATTTAAGGCTAGTGCTTTCGCGGTTTTGGTGATTTGTGCTACTTCATCCGGGTGTTGTGCCATAATTGGTTTTCCACCTAACGCAAGAACTGCATTAGCACAATCATTCATAGATATGGGATTGGTGATACAATGAATCAGATTATGCGTCAAGTGCAGCTTCGCTTTGTCCTGCCACAACTCCTCTTGTATATTCATAAGTCTTACCTCCAAGCTTTCTCTGCATTTTCGCAAGCATGCCATTATGCTGCAGTTTCAACAGGAATGCGAAAGCAATACTTCCTCCAATGATGGTTCCCATCAGGAAACTTGGCACATAGAACATCCATGTTAATCCATTTTTACCCCATAGATATGCCATAACAGGATAGGATACGATAGCACCAATAATCCCTGTACCGATAATTTCTCCAAGCACAGCGGCCCAGATTTTTCCATTGCTTGCTCGATATAGTATGCCAGATAATGCTGCGCCAAAGACAGCTCCTGTTAATGCAAGTGGTGGAATTCCCATACATGCCATACGAATAATACCGATAGCTACAGCACACCCCAAAGAATACCATGGTCCCATCAATACTGCCATTGTGATATTGATCAAGTGAGCCATCGGACACATTCCTTCTACTCGAAGAATGGGTGATATTACCACACCTACCGCTACCATCATCGCAAAAAATACGCTACGAAAAATTTGATTTTGTTTGTTCATAAAAAACACCCTCCTATTTGTTCGCTGGAAATGCTGAACCAAATAAAAGGATACAAATAAAAATCAGCGCCGTTTATCGGGTTCAGTTTCCAGATATGGTACGGTCGAAACGCTTGCCAGTTTCCTCTCAGCCTGTCTGCAGGCTCCCTCGCTGATTATCTTTTAATGTAAGGCGCTCCCCTTCCATTAGCAGTAATAAAAAAGAGATATATCCACGTAAAGACATATCTCAGATTACCTCTGTTATACTCCCTACGCCGGCATTACCCGTATCAGGTTCACAGGGTCGAAACGTAATGTTTCCTCTCAGCACACATTGGCTCCCCTTTTTATTACATTAGTATGGTACCACTTTGAAATAAGGATTGCAAGAGCTTTTTTTCATAGTGATTTACATTAGAAATAAGATATATTCAGACTTTTTATGCAGTCACACTGCTTTCCTGCAGCTCCTTTTGTACAAGCGTTGTTTTAACCCATCGATTTTGTTGATAGATCCATTGCCCTACAATACATTCTAAAATATTACTTAACAACATCGCAAGCCATATACCGGTAATACCCAATTCCGTGAACTTATGAAACAGGATAATCATAGGAATGCGAAAGCCCCATAGCCGCAACATTGAAAGAATAAAGGTAGTATTGGTATGCCCGGATCCATTGAATACACTGTTTAAATTCATATACCAGCCCATAAAAACACCTGTCAATAATGCGAAAAAATTGTACTCAAATGCAATAGACAGTAACTCTTCACTGGCATCTGGAACAAATATACGGGTAAATGGATTGATCAACAGCATGCCGATAATCGTTAACGCAATGGCACTGATCACGGATATACGCATGGTTACCCAATAACATTTTCTTGCCCTTTCGATATTACCAGCACCTAAATTCTGACCGATAAATGTCGCAAGTATGGAACCGAAGGATACAATCGGTATATACATCAAATTCACAAGTTTACCACCAACACCATACGCAGATATCGCCACTGCTCCATAGAACACGATATATTTATTCATAATCACAAAGCCTAAACTTTCTAAGAATTGACCACTCGCTGCTGGTATACACAGACGTAGAATTGTTTTCCCATCAGATAACTGAAAAGGATATTTACGAAACGCCACATAAACTTCATTGTCTTTTGAGCGAATAGATCGATAAGCAAGTGGTAGTACAAGAATCTTTGATAATACTGTCGCTACTGCTGCCCCCATGATGCCCATATGGAACATAAAGATAAATAATGGATCTAAGAATACATTTAATATTGACGCAATCGCATTTAATTTTACACCGCTTTTACTATCCCCGGCACTTTGACGAATTGCCATATATAGATTTAATAAGATCAATCCCAGATAATCAAATGATATTCCAATCAGATAATCATGAGAATCCTGATATATTTCGGCTGGTGTATCCAGATATCCTAATATTGTATTTGAAAATAAGATTGTGCCAACGCTTAATATAATCGCAAATATAAACGCAAAGTATACCAGGGCTGTCGCAAAACGGTTAGCTTCATCTTTTTGTTTTGCGCCTAGTTTGGTAGATATGATTGCAATCGCTGCCGCACTTAATCCAGATGCCACACTTTGTGCACACCACATAATTGGTCCAACAAGTGATACAGCCCCGACCTGTAGTTCACCAATCTGACCTACCCAGAACGTATCAATTACGTTATATAATGAGTTTAAAAAATTAAGTAAAAATAAAGGAACCGCCATACGAAACAGTGCCTTTGTCAGATTTCCCTCTAAAATCCCTGTTTGATCCATAATCTCCCTCTTCTCTAAAATCTTGTTACCATTATACCACGTCATAAACGCCCTTGGAATGCGTAGTTTGGTTATCTTTTACGTGTTTTATATATTTCATTTCTTTTCTTAATCTTACACTGTTTTTTTCTCGTAAAAAGGATATAATAATCAATAGAGATACACTTTGAAAGGAGCTTATATGGACAAGAAAGTTGTTGTTTGTGATATTGATAATACCTTAATTGTAAAACATACGACCTTGACACCACGTGCAAAAGCAGTCATTCAAACGTTACAAAAGCATGGCATTTATTTTGGCATTGCTTCTGGGCGATCATTGATTGAAGTGAAGCGAATGATCCATGCATGGGGATTTGAGGATTTAGATTTATTGATTTCTTTAAATGGATCTATTTTATGGGATGGTATTGTAAAGAAAGAATATCAGTATTATCTAATGAAAAAGGAATGGATCAAAGAAGTCATTGCATTCATGAGCCAGTTTGATACCAATCCGATGATGTATAAAGGGAATCATTTGTTATGTGGAAAACTGGATGAAATGGTACGTTTGTCCACATCTTCTTCTAAAATGGAGCCTGTGGTTGTGGATTCTATGGCAGATTTTTATACTGAAGATAATGCGAAAATCATGTTTCGTACAAGTGAAGAGGATACCAAAAAGGTGGAAGCTTATTTTAAGGAACATCCAAATGGTAAATATCGTGCATTTAAGACACAGTCTACATTAATAGAATTTTCAGATGATCGTGTATCCAAGGCTTATACGTTACAGAAGTTTTGTGATCTGCATGATTTATCTTTAGATGATGTGATTGCTTTTGGAGATACTTCTAATGATAACGATATGTTAATGGCGAGTGGATGGGGCGTCTGTTTACGTAATGGCAGTGAGGATACTAAGGCAATTGCAGATGAGATCACAGAGAAAACCTGTGCAGAAGATGGATGGGCAGATTATATGGAAACGCATGTTATTCAGCCAAAAGGATGGTAAAAGAAAAGGTTTGATTTGAAATCAAGCCTTTTTATTAGTATGAAATTCATGAAAATCCTCTTTTATATTCACCATGTGTTAAAACTACAGCTTAGTACCAATTATTCCTCAAATAATTCCTTTACAATCAAGTCACGATTATGTAAAACGTGCTTTTTGTTCATTAAAAGATTCTCAAAGAAGCGAATTAAATATTCATTTGTCGCATAAACTTTTTTTGCATAATTTGAATAATTTGCTCTCACTAATGCATTTCTAAAATACAAAGAATGTTCTTTAAATATTTCATTTGTCACTAGATAACCCTTTGATCTAAGATATTTTTCTATAAATAATGCTGTTGTTCTTGTATTTCCTTTATCAAATGCATGTATTTGCCAAATAGATGAAGTAAATTCTGTAATTCTTTCTAATTGTTCTTTTAGTGTTTTATTCGCATAATCAAATTTCTTTTCTTCCTTAAAATCATAATCTAATGCATTTTCAATCATCATATGATTTGCATAATTTACAGTATCATTGTTTAAAATAACTTCTTCCTTTGTAATATTATATGTTCTAAATTTACCCGCAAAATCATATACATCTTGAAATAGATACTTATGTATCAATTTTAACGTGACTGGTAAAAATACAAAGCTTTCATCCTCTAATAACTCCTTAATTCTAAGTGAAACCATATCACATTCTAGTTCACTTTCTAAAACTTGTTTTTTAGCTTCCTTTTCCTTATAGTAGGCTTTAATTGCTAATTCAATTTCATAATTACTTTTATTTCCTTCTACATTTTCTTTAATTAGTTCTTTGAAATATTGTGACGGTTTTAAATTATCAACATCATTTAAACCAATAGCGATATCCCAATATAGCTGTCTGGTTTTTTTGTCATATTTTATCTTTTCTTCATCTATTTTATTATACTGTTTTTCTTCATCAAGATTAATATCATTTATATTCATTGTCATTCTCCTATCATTCTTTTATGGTACCATTCAACTCGTACTTTAACATACGCACTCATGAATTTCAATCGTTTTAATATAAACAATTGATAAAAAAGCATGTAAAAAAAGAGCGGCTTTCACACCACTCTTACACATTATAAACTAGCACTTACATAATAACCATCATGAGTAGCTTCTGCCACCGTAGCTGGTCGATTTGCATCTCCTATGATATTGGTATCTTGTACAATACCATAAAATTCATTAGCGATATCACGACGAGATTTCATGCCAACAGATATAATTACAGTATCTGCATAGATTGTTTTTATTCCATCTTTTGTTTCTACAATAATCGTATTTGAATGAATTTCTTTACATTCACTTTCTAATAAAATATCTATATCTCCACTCATGGATAGCTGCTGAAGCAACCCCATTCGCACATGTTCATTTAAGTTTGAACATAATTGCTTTTGATATTCCACAATGGTGACCTTCTTGTTTTGCTTTGCCAATAGTTTTGCAAGTTCAGTCCCTACAGAACCACCTCCTACAATCACAACCTGTTCTTTTATTTCAGCTTGATGTTCATAAGCATATAAAGCATTCATAACATGAGATTGATCAATCCCTTTGATATGTGGTACTACTGGTTGTGCCCCTACAGCCACGATTATAGAATCAGCATTTTTCAATTCTTCTTTACATTTTGTAGCGTCACAATGATAACGTACTTCAATATCTGATTTTTCAATCTGTCTAATCAGATAATCTTTATAACGTTTTAGATCCTGTTTCGATTCATCAAATTCACTACAGTATAATTGGCCCCCAAGATGATCTTCCTTTTCCATTATAATAACATCATGTCCACGCTCATAAGCTGTCAACGCTGCTTTACATCCTGCTGGCCCTCCACCGATTACATATACTTTTTTCTTATGCTCTGCCTTTGAAAGTTTCACAGGTACTCGATCCTCATGAAGATAACGTGGATTTACAGAACAACAAGTAATACTTTTCATACCATAATGTTTATCTTTTTCTCTTGCGTACATATTATAACAGTTTAAACATCGTAAACATGGCACGATATCTTCTGCTTTATCTTCCCATACTTTCTTTGTCCAGAAAGGATCCGCAATGATTTGTCTGCCAACAACTATTGCATCGGCTTCTTTATTTGCGATGATTCCTTCTGCTTCTTCTGGTGTCATGATAGCACCAACCACTGCGACAGGAATATGTACAGCTTCTTTCACAATCTTTGAATACTTTGTATTTACCATATGTGGAAAATAAGGAGATGTTGTCATCTTCGTCATTGCGGATAATTCTCTTTCCAATCCACATGATACATGTACCATGTCAATCTTATCTTCAATATGTTGAATAAATCTTATAATCTCTTGTGTATCAGTTCCATCTTCAATATATTCGTTTAAGCTGATACGCATATCTAAAGGATAATCTGGTCCTACCGCTTTTCTAACACGTTCCACAATCATTTTTGGAAATTTAATTCTGTTTTCAAAGCTTCCTCCATAGGCATCTGTTCGTTTATTAAAATGTGGAGATAAAAATTGTGTAGGCAACCATCCATGTCCAAAATGCAGCATTACCATATCAAAACCATATTCTTTCGCATCCATTGCGCCCTTCGCAAAAGCATCTGCGACCTCATTCATCATTGTTTCATCCATGGCTTTTACTTCTGTACCATCTTCTCTAATAAATCCTACAGGGCCAATTGCATAATCCCCAGGTGCTACTTTCGCATATTGACCAACATGGCATAATTCAAATTCTGCTTTGGCGCCACGTTGACGTATAATGGATACCTGTTCTCTAACTTTTGTGCTTTGTATCATATCTTCAAAACAATAAGGCCCTGGAGCCATACGTGATCTACCATCTGGTACACAACCACTTGTTCCTCTGATAATCATACCAATTCCACTGATAGATTTATCAGTAAGACTGCCAAGCGGTGCAGATATGATTCGGTTTTTTATGATCATTTGATTTACCTTTAACGGTTCAAATAAATGTGGATATTTCATAATTTATACCTCTATTCTTCAGGGATATCCTTAAATTCCAAGAAATAAGTAATAGCGGCAGAACCAAAATATGCGACTAACATTAAGACACACCACATAACAAATGTATCACCTAAGAATAAAGGTATACCACCTAATCCACATAGTCCCAAGCCATAGGCTTTTACCATGAATACAAGGGATAAAGCCCCACATATTCCTGACATAATACCAACAGCGATAAACGGTTTCTTTGTTGGTAATAAGACACCATATAATGCTGGTTCTGTAATACCAACAGCACCTATTACTGCAGAACTTAAACCTTCACCTCTTAAGTTTTTATTTTTAGTTTTTAAAGCAACACCTAGCGCTGCTCCGGCAACAGAAGCATTTCCAAATCCAAGAATCGGAAAGACAACAGAATATCCAACAGTTGCCAGCTCATTTAATACAATAGGGATTGCAGTCGCCTGGTGAATTCCTGTTAATACAAAGAATGGACAAGTTGCCCCAATAATGAGCCCACCGAAGATTGCAAAATTAGAATAGATATATGTAATACCTTTACCTAATAATTCTGAAATGATCTGTGCCAGTGGTCCTGTCACGGATAACATAATTGGCAATGCAACAAGGATTGTAATCGCAGGAACTAAAACGGATTTCAAAACCGTTGGTGATATTTTCTTTGCGATTTTTTCAATCCAATATACCACTGGCATAGTTAACATAATAGGTGTTAATGTTGATGAATAAGCAACAAGTTTCACTGGAATACCATAAAAAGATGCATAACTTTCACCAGAAGAAGCCAATGTTAATACAGAAGGATAAACCAATACACCGCCTAATACAGCCCCAATGTATGGATTCACACCTAATTTTTTCGCTGAGCTGAATCCTAATAAGATTGGCAAGAAATAGTAGCCCGCAGTTCCAGCAGCACTTACAATCTGATATCCATAGGTTGTCGCATCTACATTTAAATAAGATAACATCGCGATAATACCTTGAATTAATCCACAACCAATCAATACCGGGATAATTGGCTGAATGGTACCTGTGATATAATCAATAATCATTTGCCATGAAAACTTCTTATTTGTTTGATTCTCATAATTCTTTTCTTCTTTGATATCCGCAATCTTCATTAGTGCATCGTAGACATCATTACATTTTCCACCAAATACAATTTGATAGGTCATGTTGAAGAAAGAGGCACCTTTTACACCTTCTAAATGACTGATAGCATCCTCATTTACCAATTCTTTATTTCTGACTTCAATTCTAACTCGTGTAAAGCAACTGATGATGCTGACAATATTATGGTTACCGCCAACGTTGTCTAAAATCTGTTTTGCAATTTCTTCATAGTTCATTTTAATTTTCTCTCCTTTCATGGCTATTGGCAGATTTGAGTTTTATCTTTTTTCGCCTCTCTTTCTAAAAAAACTCAAGTCCACAGTCTTTTACCATGTCTTGAGTTTAGCCTAATTAAATAGTAACTATCTCAGTGTCTATTTCAAATCCTTACAATTACGTAAATGAAGGATTAAATAGTTTTTCTCAGGGTTTTTAATTTCCCTTCCAAACGTTTTTTTCAAATGCTCACTTAACCGCTCAACACATTCATATTCTTTGATGAATACTTCTGTAATCGTCTTAGATAGTAATTGGTCATCTACATCATTCTCACTATCTTCTATATAGCGTTTCGCGAAATGTTTTACATGGTTTACTAATCGTGTATATGCAAGACTGTTTTCATCAATTGAAGTTAGATAATCTTCTTTGATAAAAGTGATTGTAGCATCTACAACATCTAATGTTTTACTTACATACCGTTTGCCCTGATTATGTGTATTTTCTATCAGATGTAATGCGATATAACCAATTTCTTCATCGGGAATATCCACACTATACATCTCATGTATCAGCTTTTTCGCATAGCATCCTATCTTAAATTCATCTTTGTAAAACTCTTTTACTTCTATCAAAAATGGATTATCTATATCCGTTTCTTCCTTGATTCGTTTTAATGCGAAGTAGATATGATCCGTTAGAGATAAATAAATATTTTCACTTAATATCATTTCATAATTATTTTTTGAATAATCTACAATCTTTTCTGTTAGTTCTAAATATGAAGCAGGAATTTGTGAAATAAGTTCTCCAAGTTTTGTGTTTTCATTCAATACAAATACCTTCTGGATTTTATCATGACGTACATGATCACCAGCTTTTGCCTGAAAACCAATCCCTGTTCCCATCACGACAACTTCCCCTTTTCGACGATCCTTCGCAATCACAACATTGTTATTTAAGAGCTTTATAATTTTCATAATTACACCCTTTCTACTTCCAACACCTGCATACCAGGCTCCACTTCCCCCATTCTTTTATTTATGAAATGAAATTCCTCACTATTTTCAATTACCATCATCGTCGTTGCTTGATAATTTTTTGTAATTGTATGTAGATTAATTTTCATTATGAAACTTCCTGCATGTACTTTATCCCCAACATGTACATATGATTGGAATCCTTCACCATTTAATTCTACGGTGTCAATTCCTATGTGCAATATTACACGCATACCACTATCACTCTCTATACCAACTACATGCCCTGTAGGAAATACAACACTGATTTTACCATCAACAGGACTATATATTTTTCCATCTATTGGTTCAATTGCGATACCATCTCCCATCATCTTACTACTGAAAACCATATCATCTACTAATTCAATCGGCTTTAACACCCCTTTTACAGGTGCATATAACGTATACGGATTTACGTTTTTAATATCAATCTTCTTTTCTTTTCTAAACAATGCCATATTATTCCTCCAAATAAACAAAAAACCAAAACTCACCGCATATCTCGGTCAGCTTTGGTTTCGCCTGCATTACCAGTGACAATCCAAATCAATACATCACATTCATCTTTTACATTTTCAGTTTACCATTCTAAATTCTAAAAGTCAACACATAGAATAAAAAGTACACTTGAAAATAATTTTCATTTCATTCTTTATTTTCGTTTTAATATTAATAGATCTAAAATCTGAACAGTAATAATTCCGTCATCAAAATAAACTAAATGAAGTTTTATGCTTGCTGTTAAGGTATAGATTTGCTAAGAAATGAATACAATAAAAATGTCATATGGCATATATAGTTTGGCTTGTTCATAATGATCTGGGCCACCGTAGACAGGGACATCTCCTGTCATTTTTTATAAGGAGGGGTCATGAAAGAGTTAAGTATATTTATTGATGAATCAGGTGACTTTGGTGTAGAAGATAGTAAATCGCCTTATTATTAGATTAAGCTCTTGCTGATTGTTATCATAATAAATAATGATTTTATCAAAACTTTGAAAGTAAGAAAGATTTGATAAAATCTTATTACAATTAGCTGGTTTTGTATGCACATTAGAACTACTGAACATTAAATTCAAAGAAAAACAACTTAGTAAGAGTGAAAAATCTTTTTTCTATAAACCACAAGACCTTAAAAAATCTTTTTTAAAACTATTGGATAAGAAAAAGATTGGCTCACTTTGATTTTAAATGCGATTGAATAATATGATTAAATTCATAACTGTATTTTGATATTTGTCAAAAAGTTTATCATTTTTTATTAAACTTTCTGAATTTTTAGAAAAGTTTATCAATTTTTGATAAACTTCTAAAACATAAATTATGAAATATTCATAAATTTATACATAAATTTAAGTCCTTCGTAAGACTTGTCACACGCCATTTTTGTTACACTATATATGTATAAGGAATGAGGGATACTTTATGAAAAAACGTATTTTCTTTTTATTGTTATGTTTAGGATATATACTTACCACCATGGATATATTCAATAGACCTATAGCACCTAAATTAAGCGATGCGCAAGAAACCTTAATCCATGATACGTTGGTTGATTATATGAAACATGATGATGTGGAATTAGTAGTAGTGGAACGTCATAAAGTATTGCGCAAAGAAGAAACACTGAAACATTTAAAAATTTATTTGCGTGCTTATGCTAGTTCATATACCAAAGATTTAAATGCTTATGAAGGCTTCCAGTCACCTACTATTTTGACGTATACAAAAGAAAACAACAAATGGAAACTAAAAGACATCTGGTTTCCAAAAGATGGTAGCGAGTATGAAAGCAGTATAAGAAAAGCTTTTCCACCAAATTGCGTGAAAGAAGCAATGAATTTAGATGGTTATGATGAAGAAAAACATCAGGCTGAGCTTGAAGAAGTAAAAGCCTTATTTGATCAAGCATAAGAAAAGGATAGCAATCAATCACTTAGACTGACACTGCTATCCTTTTATAAAATCTATGCTGCTTTCAAAAGCGCTTTTCTTCTTACTACCAAGTAACATATCACATGCGCACTAAAAGTTAATATCCATGATATTGGATAAGATATATATAATGAGAATAATGTATGTTCCATCTGGAAAATCGTGAATATCCAAATCACACGGAATAAACATGCACCTGTTAAAGATACCAACATTGGCATGATGGAATACCCCATCCCCCTTAAACTGCCTACCATGACATCCATAATACCGCATAAGAAATATGAGGCACTCACGACACTTAAACGCGATATCCCATGCGTAATAACATCCTCACTGGAGGAATAAATACCTAATAATGTATGTCCACAAAGGAATGCACCTACGCCTAAGACAAGTCCAACGGCTGTCACAACACCCAGACATTGTAGTAAGATCTTATCAATGCGATGATATTGTTTTGCGCCCATATTCTGTGATGTAAAGCTTAATGAAGTCTGATAAATTGCATTCATGGATGTATAAACAAATCCCTCTATATTACTGGCAGCTGTATTTCCAGCCATCACGACAGAACCAAAGGAATTAACAGATGATTGTATCAATACATTTGAAATATTGAAAATCATACCTTGTAGACCTGCAGGCAAACCAATTTTTAGCATACCGGCTACCTTATCTTTATGAAACTTCATTTCCTTTAAATGAAGCCGCAAGATACCATCTGACTGCATCAGACTTAATATAATTAATCCAGCACTAATGGTTTCTGATATAATCGTTGCCAAAGCAACACCAGCAACTCCCATTTTGAATACAATAACAAATAACAGGTTAAACAATACATTGACGACACCGGCAACTGTTAAGAAATATAATGGTCGTTTTGTATCCCCAACAGCACGAAGTATGGCAGCACCAAAGTTATATATCATAAAAGCAGGCATTCCAATAAAGTATATGCGCATATATAATACAGATAAATCAATAACATCCATTGGTGTTCCCATGAGTTCTAATAGTGGTCTTGCCAGTATTAATCCAGCAAAAATCATGATGACACCACCCCAAATAGCGATATAGATAGCTGTATGAACAGTTTCTGATGCGTTTTTATAATCCTGAGCACCGCAGAATTTTCCCAATAAAACATTGGCTCCTACGGAAACTCCAATGAATAAATTCACCAGCAGGTTAATCAAAGAGCTGGTAGAACCAACCGCAGCCAATGCATGACTCCCAGTAAAACGCCCAACCACAACAATATCTGCTGCATTAAACAGCAGCTGCAATACACCTGATAGTATCAAAGGTATCGCAAACATAATAATCTTGGAAAACAATGGACCATGACACATGTCCATCTCATAACTTCTTTTCAATCTTTTCATCCCTTTTCTTTTTTTGCTTTCCTATTATAGCAAGTTCTTATAAAGATGTTAATTTAATTTTTACATTTTTTTGCAAAAGAAAAGGATAAAGCGTTATATTCGCCTTATCCGAACCATTTATTTATCATTTGGTAGTGGAAACTGTTCCGTTAATGCACAAACTTCTTTACGTACCTTCTGAATTACAGCCTCATCATCAGCGTGTTTTAATACTTCAGAAATCCATAAACCAACCTGTTTAAATTCTTCTTCTTTAAAACCTCTTGTTGTCATTGCAGCTGTTCCTAAACGAATACCGCTTGTCACAAATGGTTTTTCTGTTTCAAATGGGATGGTGTTTTTATTACATGTGATACAAGCTTCATCTAATAATTTTTCTGCCTGTTTTCCACTCATACCAATAGATTTTTTCACATCAACTAAAATCAAATGATTATTTGTACCGCCACTTACAATTCTAAAACCTTCTGCCTTTAATGTATCGCTTAATACTTTACAGTTTTTAATGATTTGTGCAGCATAGTCTTTAAATTCTGGCTGTAATGCTTCATAGAAACAAACTGCTTTTGCGGCAATAATATGCATCAAAGGACCCCCTTGCATACCTGGGAATACTTTTTTATCTAGCAATGCTGCGTATTTTTCTTTACATAATATCATACCGCCTCGTGGGCCTCTTAATGTTTTATGCGTTGTTGTTGTCACAAAATCTGCATAAGGTACAGGACTTGGATGTAAACCAGCTGCAACCAAACCAGCAATATGTGCCATATCTACCATAAAATATGCGCCTACTTCATCTGCGATTTCTCTGAATTTCGCAAAATCAATAATTCTTGGATAGGCACTGGCACCAGCAACAATCAGCTTTGGCTTGTTTTCTAAAGCAACGCGTCGCACATCTTCATAATCAATTGTTTCATCATCTTCACGAACGCCATAATCCACAAAATTATATAATGTACCTGAGAAGTTTAATGGATGCCCATGTGTTAAATGTCCACCTGCTGTCAGGTTCATACCTAAAACCGTATCCCCTGGTTCAAGGATTGCCATATACACTCCCATGTTTGCCTGAGAACCAGAGTGTGGCTGTACATTGACATGCTCCGCATGGAACAATTCCTTCGCACGTGCTCTTGCGATATCTTCTACTTCATCGACATTGACGCATCCACCGTAATAGCGTTTTCCAGGATAACCTTCTGCATATTTATTCGTCAGGATACTTCCAGCTGCCTGTAATACATCTTTTGATACATAGTTTTCTGATGCAATCAATTCAATATTATACAACTGCCTTTTTGCTTCTTTTTCTATTGCTGCTTCAATCATTTGATCTTTCATACTGCACCTCCATCGTTATTTTGTTTTTTATCATTTAATAAATATTTTTGAATCATAAAGATTACGGCAATTGCCGTTACACCAATCAAGTTATCTAAAGAACTGTCATGCGTGATGACAATCTGTCTTGCGACTGCATATAACAGCACTTCAATCACACTTTGTGGTGTATGTAAAATCAACATTCGCACAAATTCAATACCAACAACCAGTGTCAGAATATTTTCCATAAATTCATTTAGCTGGAAAGAACCCTCCACAAATGCGCCTAACGCATGACATACGCATATCACGGTAGATACGCCAATGGCAATCATGGATATTACCGCAATTGCGATTTCCATATATTTTACGACTTTTACCATCCATTCATTACTCATACTTGTTCTCCTTTATAAAATCACGGGGAATCTGTGCATCTACATTAATACATGCTTTTCTCGCCTGTTGATGCTGATATTTTCGTTGTATGCGATACAATCTGCCATTTTTGATAAATCTGGCTCCTGTCTGTTTAAAGTAAAATGATATTCCTTTTTCTATACATTGTTCACGGATATGTAAAATCCATGCATAATCACATGCACGTGCTTCATTACCGCTTTCTCCACCTGCTGTAATCTGTTCTATACTTTCATCTAGCATGCCATGAAAATCAATATCACTTAACAACGGTTCACAAATCAATTGTTTATGTCTGATTGGCATCTTGAGATAGATTGGCAAGCGGATATCTGCCTGTTTCTGATTTTCCATGGTACAACAAATCGTGACATTCTCATAACCATCGCCCCAATCTTCAGGTATACATTCCATAAAGCGGTGAATTCGTTTGGTTATCATAAAGAAATGTAAATCACTTCTTTCTTTTATGATCGCCCAGGCTTCTTTTCGCCATTCATCTGCTTCTTCGACAAAGAAGTCACTGGTAAAGCACGTATACAGCACTTCACCTGAAGGTATTTTATAGCTTCCATCCCGTTTTTTTGCGATTGGCAGATACATCGTTTTCAGTTTTGTCACAACACTGGCATCTTTACCATGTCGCTCATCCATACGATAGACATAACAATGCTCACAGCCTTCAGAGAACTTATGGCAGCCGTGCCATGGATTCCATTGTGGCATTATTTTTCTAAAGCCATTACTTTATCGATACGTCTTTGGTGGCGAGCATCATGACTGAATTCGGTACCCATCCATACACGTACGATTTCTTTCATTAATTCTACACCGATGATTCTTTGACCCATTGCTAAAACGTTTGAATCATTGTGTTCTCTTGTAAGTTTTGCACTTACTGGGTCGCTGCATAACGCACAACGAATTCCTTTGATTTTATTGGCAGTGATACTTACACCAATACCAGTACCACAAATAACGATACCACGATCGTTCTTGCCATCCGCAACACTTTGTGCAGCAGGTCCTGCATAATCAGGATAATCTACACTTTCTGTGCTATAACAGCCGAAATCTTCAACGATATGTCCTTCTTTAGTCAACATTTCCTTTACTATTTCCTTGTATTCAAATGCTCCATGATCACAAGCTAATGCTATTTTCATATGTATTTTTCCTCCTATTGTTTATATGGAACCATTATACCATAGGATAAGAAAAAACGAACAGAGAACTGCTCGTTTTATATTAAAGTATTGGTTTCATCTGATAGCTGACACTGACACAATCCTCTGTCTTGATTTGTTCATATTTTTCAAGAATACGGTTGATTGCTTTCTGGCAGCCTTCTTTTCTAGGTGTTGCGATAATCACAGAGTACTGTGTTAGATTACATTTAGAGAATACATCGTTTTTACGCAACATAGAATAGATAATATCTTTTAGTAAATCGCTTTCCTTCAATAAACGTTTTTCACTTAACTTGCCACTATCATCTTTTACAGTGATCAGTACTAAGAATCTTGCACGTGTAGAACGTTGTGCAGCACGTACATTGATACGATATATGTTTTTAAATACGTCAAAGTCACAATAGAATGTTCCCTGATCTTTTGTGGATTCATTCATTTCTCTTTCCAGTTCTTCTACACTGACTGGTGTTTTTGCGCTGGTTTCTTGAATCATTGCGTAGATTTCTTTCATACGTTCGCTGACTTCAATCCCCAGACGGCTGTAATATAAATCAATGACTTTGTGATAGTATGACATTGCCATCGCAATCATGTCTAGTTTATAATAAGCAAACAGCTTTAATTCATGTACTTTGGTATTAGTAAATTCCTGATAATCTAATAAATCACATAAATTAATGATATCCTCATAACGTCCTAAATCACCTAAACATTCTGCGACTTTACTGATGCATTCCAGTTTTAGATTGTTATAGTAGGTTCTCTGTAATACAATCCAGTTTTCATTTGGGAACTCAAACATGAATTCTTCCTTATATTCAGTAAGCATTTGACGGCATAATTCTAATGCCTTATCAATGTCTTCTTCCTCTTTGATTTTTTCTGCCAGATTTTCAAATTTCACAATGTCAAGATCACATTCTAATTCACTGTTCCAAATATAAGAATTACTCTTTGAAAGGATACATTCTACATTTTCTCCAGGAAAGAATTTCTTTAGTTCTAAACGGGCACGATAAACCAGATTACGCAATGCTCCTTCTGGATTATCTGCGCTATTGTTTGGCCAAAGGATTTCCATTAATCTGGCCTTGTTTGTAAGTGTAGTACGATTAACGATTAAATAGGCAATCAGCATGATGACCTGCATGCTTTTTTTAGTTTCCTGTGGAAATTTATTGAATTCGTTACGGATAGAAAATTCACCTAACATCTCGATTTGTAAAGTATCTTCATATTTCATAATGTAACCTCTTTCTCTGCGTGAACATCACTGTCACAAATTTGCAGACTTTTTCCTACTTTAAATTTTAATGGGATGTTGGTGTGATGTCAACGAATCTTAAAAAATTAGAAATTTGTCTTAAATATATCGCAAAAAAGCAAAATTCATGGTCCTTTTTCCAAATTTCCATGAATTTTTTTCGCTATTTTAATGTATTCAAAATGGTTTCTTCATCAATTGGTCCACTTCTGATGATATTGATTTCCTCTTTGCTCATATCCACAATCGTACTTGCGACTTTTCCACCAGCTTCACCCAGCACAATTGCATCAATTCTGCCATCCAGTTGTGACAATACCTGTTCATCATTTACACCAGTTTCTTCACCGGATAAATTGGCACTTGTTACTAACAATGGCTTCTCACATTTTTCAATCATTTCCAGTACAAATGGATCATCTGGCATACGAATACCTACTGTATCAAATCCGTTTGTAATGTAATCTGGTAATGTATCTTTCTTTTTTAAAATGATAGTAAATGCCCCTGGCATAAATGCATTCACAAGCTTTCTTGCACGATCATCTACTTCTGCAATAGTTTCTATTTGTTCAAGACTTGCCACCATCGTTGGAATTGGCTTATTTTCTGGTCTGCCTTTGGCTTCTTTTAGAGCTTCTAATGCTTCTTCATTTTCATAAATGACGCCTAATCCATAAACTGTATCTGTAGGGAATGCGACAACGTTTCCTTCTTTCAACAGTTCTACAACTGCTTCTAAATCTTCTTTTTCAAAACGGATGGTATTCATCAAGCGTTCCTCCTTGCGTTTTTTTAACGTCATCATTCTACCACATTCTGTTTTTGATAGGAAGAAAAATCCCATTGCAATATAAAAATTATGTTTTCGCAATGGAAGGAATTATTGCTTATAAGCTAATTTTATCTATACATTCTTTTGCTTCTTCAGTTAAATATTCAAAATTGTGAAAAAAGAAAAGACAAAAATTAGAGTACTTTAGTAGAGAATTTAAATCCTGTTTTATATGGCTCCATGATTGATCATATTTGCATTTTGGAAACAAATTATCATCACTAATGTAATTTATAAATTTACTCTCACACCCCTCATATTGATCAGCAAATGCTTCCGCATATACTACTTTATTTTCCTGTTTCATATTTCGCTCATCATGTAAAACATGATCTAAGTTACAAGAAAAATAATATACTTCAATTGGAAAATGATAAACCTCCTGTGTAGAGTTTATGATATTTAAATTTCTTGATTTTAATCTATTTCTCTCTATTGCAGTTTCTGGTCTATTCGTATAAATCCCATCATCTTCATATCGAAAACAATTATCACATTCTGAATAAAAAACATAATCAGAAGCGATATAACAACCATCAATATCTGTTAAATATATTAATTTTTCGATATCTGCTTTTCTAATTCCGCGATTCATCTCAAGAAACTCATCTATAACAATTTTAATACGTTCTTTCATATTATGATGATAAAAACGTCTATCTAAGGCTGCAGTTAAATCGCATCGCAATATTTTAAAATATATTTTTTTATCATTCAATAATTCTGATACAATTGGTTCTAATGCTTCTTTATCACTTAACCCCTCTACGATGAACAAAAAAACTTTTTTCTTATTCATATAATTTTCCTGCTTTTCTAAATGCCCTCTTTATTTCATAGTTTTTTGTTTCCTCATACAATTGCTCACTTTGTCCACCTAACATAATATTTGTATAATAATAATCACGAATATTATTGTTTGGTTTTACTCCTGTTAAACGTATAAATCTGTTAGTTGGATTTACTGTTGTAAATATAATTGATTTATATGATAATTTTTCTAATGGTCTTAAATTATGTGAAGTAAATACAAATTGACCTTTGGCAGATTCATTCATGATTTCCAACAATTCTCCTAACAAGTATTCATAAATGCCCGAATCAAATTCATCGATCATTAAACATAGTGAATTGTTATTATAGGCAGCAATTAAGGAGCTTGTTACTGAAATTATTCTCTTTATCCCCTCTGATTCATATTTTAGTGGTATAAATTTTGCATTTCTAACACTAACAACTTCAAAATTCATGCCCATAGAACCATCTTTTAAAAGCTGCTCTTTCTTGTGTATGATTTGTATATTCAAGGAAGGAATAATAGCTGATATTACTAGATCTATTTGCTGAATAATTTTTTCCATATCATGAAATAGTGCTAATGGCATCTCGTTAGGTTCTAAGATATTTACTGGAATTTCTCCAAGCTTTAATGAATCTTTTACAGGCAAGTAAACACTGATTGGCATAAATGTATTCATATTGATACTGCCCATCACATCATTCTCAATAATGATTAAACCAGTTTGCGCAAAGATATTTAATACTTCAATTGTTTTGATTAGATAATCTTCATTTTTATCTTTCAATTCAGAAATTAATGAATTCCTATTTCTTTCATAAAAAATAAAAGAAGCATCCTTTTGCATATCTTTCACAACCCTTAGTTCTATTAATAGATCCTTGGATATTTTATTTTTTAATTTTTTTAAAGTAATATCTCCAAAATCTGTTTGAATTAAAATAACTTGTGGTTTCCATTTCTTCTTATCTTTATCGTATGATTTAGATAGTAGCTTTTCTGATGTTATATTAAAGTTACCATCTTCTAATTCTATTTTCACATGATATTCCACCAGCTGCATATTTGTTTCATGAATAAACAAAAATGTATATATAAGATTGGCTTCATGCTTTTCATTATTGATATACTGATCAATATTCTTTGGCAGGCACTCCCCTGACATGATTGTTTTAAGAATTTTAGTGGTCTCTAAAACGGCACTTTTTCCAGAACCATTTTGTCCATATATGCCAAGTACAGGGTGAAATGTGGATCTAATATCATCAAAGTCTCCTTTTAATATTTCACTATACTCCTGAAAAGCCACTTCACCATGAAGAATATTTTTAATGCCATTTATTTCAATTTGTTCAATTCTTACAAGATTATTCATATATGACACCTCCATGTTCATTGTAACACATGAGTATAATTTGTCAATTAAATTACGATTTCGTAACATTTTGTATCAAAATATATTTTTATAATGAATTTATTGGTAAAAAATATAATATAAAAAAGATACAAAAATGTTTTCATTCCTGTATCTCTACAAACTTTATAATTATCGTCTGTATCATTCTGCAAAAAATCAGATCATTAACAGCTTCTATTTTTAATTCAACAATCCCAAACGTTGAAATTCTTCTTCAGGCGCCTGATACTGTTTCAGTAATTCTTTTAATTTATTATCATATATTTGTGTATCTACTTTTCCCACAAGATTATATTTTTGATATTCATCTTCTTTGATATTAAACAATTGATCTCCAAAGATAGAAGCATCATAAAATGTTTTTATTGGAATTTTCAAATAAGATACCCCATTAGAATAAGCATCTCCTTTTACTAATTCTGCCTTATTGATTGCTTCACAAGGAATAAATCCTCTCATTTGGGTTGGCATTAATGTACACTCAACCAATGGATTTTCTGAATCAATATTGGCTTTCATATAAACATAAGATCCATCACTCATGCATGTAAAGCTTCCATGAACGCCATATAATATAACATCTCTAGTATTTTGGTTATTCCTCATACATGTGATTAATGAAGAACCATCACATACACTATAATCAATATTAAAAAAGTCCAATAAAGTAGGAGCCACATCAATGGTCTGTGCTATAGCTTCACAGCTTTTATGCCCTTGATGATTTGGATCATATAGAAAAAAAGGTATATGTATAACTTCATCATACATTGGTCCAAAATTTTTGCCCATCATGCCATGTTCCCCCAGCAAAAATCCATGATCTGTATTCACAATAAACATTGTATCTTTCCATAAATCGTATTGATCCATTAAATCCAGCACTTTTCCTAGATAATGATCACACATTGTGATTAAAGAGGCATATTCTTTTCTAACTTCTTTTAAATTTTCCCCATGCAACTGTTCATCAATAGGACCATAAGCTGGCCAGTTGAATTCTGGTGCATTTTCAAGCTCATATAAATCACGATATCTTTGTGGAACATAAAATGGTTCATGTGGATCAAAACTTTCTATTTGAAGAAACCAGTTATCTTTATCAGCATGTTTTTTAATGAAATCTAGACCAGCATGAAATGTTTTTACACTGGACATATCTTCTTCTTTTTGTTGTCTTGTAATATTTGCATAATGTTGCTGAACTGAAATACCCTTTTTTGACAAAGCATTCCGTTGAGAAGGAAGCATTCCTTCATCTTGTGGTATCCAGCGATCACCTTCCTGTCCACGAAATCCTTCCCAAGTATTGTATCGATTATGATAGGTTGCACCTCCATCTTCGAAATAATGAGAATGATCTGTACATAAATGTGTATAAATTCCAGCTTTTTTTAACTCTTCAATCACAGAAAAATCAAATGGCTCTAATGGCCCCCAGCTTCTGTGAAGAAAATTATATTTTCCTGTATGCAATTCTCTTCTGGCAGGCATACATGGCATACTGCCTCCATAAAAATTATCAAAACGACAGCAATGTTCCTCTAGCCGTTTGAAATTTGGCGTTTTCACCCAGTCATTTCCATAGTTTTCTAAAAATCTTCTGCTCAGGGTATCAAACATGACCATGATCGCCTTCATAGTTTATTCTCCTTCTTATTTTTCCTTTACAGTTTCCCTTTCTACAACGTGTTCAATATCATTTTTACGATGATCTTTTGCTTTTTGAATTTCATCATATTCTTTATTTAATGCATGCATTAAGCAGTCAACTGCAAAATATGCACCCTTTTCCACCTGTAGATCAACTGTAGTTAATGCAGGACTTACAAGAGAAGATTCAGGAAGATTATTGCTTCCTATAATCGATATATCATCGGGAACTTGAATATTTCTATGTTGTAACGCACGCATGCCTCCCAAAGCAATATCGTCATTAGAATAATAGATAGCATCAATATTTTCTATTTGATCTATGATATTCATTGTTGCATCATATCCCCCAGCAAAGGTATTGCTACCAGCATCAAATACAAGTTCTTCACGATATGGAATACCAAATTTCAATAATGTGTTTTTGTATCCAGATAATCTTCTTGGTGTTCCCAAAGTTTTCATAGAGCCTTTGACAAAGGCGATACGTTTATGCCCTTTTGCGATTAAATATTCTACTGCTGCACTATAATCTGAAGCATATCTTTGAATATCATCGCTAAAGATATAATCCCCTTCTACATGATGTCCCATAATATACATAGGAAAATCTTCTCTTGCATAAGCCTGAATAAATTCATCTTCAATCTGATTGGTATAAATGATAACGCCATCTGCACGATGCTCTGATATAAACCTTTTCGCTGTACGTGAAGAGCTTTGTGTTGTCGCTATCAATAGATCATAACCATAAGATGCTACTCGTTCTTGGATTGCATGTAATGTTTTTGAGAAAAAAGAACGTGAAGCATCTGTTACTACAAACAATATAATATTGGTACATTTCTTTTGTAAATCTACCGCAATCCCATTTTTTACATATCCTAATTCTCTCGCTTTGTCCAAAACCATTTGTTTTGTTTGCTGCGAAATTCTTGAATTATCATTTAAAGCCATGGATACAGTCGAAACTCCCAGATTTAATTCTCTTGCTATATCCTTGATTGTTGCCATATCATCACCTTCTACCACATATTACTATTTTACTATAATAGGATGATGATAAGCAAATAGATAATCTTTAACTATTCATTTTCTTTCTTATTTTCATCAGCTAAAAGCTGTTTATCATATATTTTAATAAATGGCATTAAAATAATGATATCTAAAGCAAACAGTACTGCCCATAAGATGATAGTACGTATATCTCCACCTGTAGATAAGAATAAATTAAATACTCCAGGTATTGTAAATGGAAGCACAATATGAATACTGTTTACCAGCTCAGCACTCATTGCGATATATCCAATCGTACATGTGATTACGTTTGCTATCATAATTGGTAAAGCTACTGTTACATTCATTACAATTGGTACACCAAAGGTTAGTGGTTCATTGATATTAAAAATATCTGGAACCAAGGCTACTTTGCGAATAGATTTCAAAGTTGCACTTTTTGCAACTAGGAAGAAGCATACCATCATAGCAGGATAAGACATCCAATTACCGAAAATTGTAAGGAATGCACCTGATAATGGTGTTGGTGTTCCCTGTCCTGTAATATAATACTGTGCATTTAATGCGATATTTGCAGTTGTGATTGGTGTTAATACTCCACCAATCATGTTGTTTCCGTGGATACCAAAGAACCAGAATAAGCTTAATAAAATACTTAACAAAATTACTGCAGGCAGTGAAGATGACGCAAACATCAATGGTTTGATAACTGTGAAAATTAATGCACAAAGATTATTACCACTTAAAGATGTACAAATTGCATTTAGTATAATCATTCCAATTGTTAATACTGCAGCAGGAATCAATGCTTCGAATGGAGCTGTTACATTAGGTGGAACAGAATCTGGCATTTTGATTTTAATGTTTTTCTTCATAAAGAAACGCATAACTTCTACAGTTACAAAGGCAACAATGATTGCGTAAAACATACCAACAGCTCCCAGGTTGTTCATCTGTGATACTAATCCAAGTTTTTCATCTGTAATTGGTGCAGCACTTGTTAACCAGAATACAAATAGTGCAATCAATGCGCTGGACATTCCATTCATTTTGTATTCTTTTGCTAATGCATAGGCTACAGCAAATACAACATAAACAGATATAGCTCCAATAGTTAAGTTATAAGGCGCCATTAGAATTGCATTATTTGAAACTGCCCATGACTGCCATGCAAGTAAGAATTGGTTAAAGATATTAGTTGGTTGTAAGCCAGCTGATACAGGTGGTACAGCCAATAACATTGCAAATCCTCCGATAATCGTCAAAGGAATCGTAATTGTCATACCATCTTTTAAAGCAGATAAGTGTGGTTCAGCGTTTAGTTTTGTAGCAATTGGAAACAAAATTTCTTGAAGCCTATCTTGAAATTTTTCTACAAAGTGGTTCATAATTTTCTCCTTTTTCTTTTTCTTCATTTACTCTTAAATCTTTTGTTGAAACGTTTCACATCATCATTATAACATCGTTGTAAGCGTTGTCAATATTTGTTTACAATTTTTTTATTTTTTTTAACGATTGCTTTTCTTTAAAATTCAGCAAAAAAAAAGACTGCATATATAGAAAATAAAGTTCTAAAATACAATCTTTTTCACCCATATTTTTTACTTCAAAATTATTTCCTCCAACGTTTTTCTAGGACGTGGTGATGGTTGTTCATCCGCATATCCAACAGCAATACCAGACACCAGTAAATCATCAGTTCTCCCTAATTCTTCGCATATTCCTTCTCTTGTATAAACCGTATCCGCAATCCATACAGAACCTAAACCTTCATTCACTGCCTTTAAACAAATATGTTCTATGGCTGCACCTACAGATAACAAGTCACTTTGTATCCATTCTTCATCTTTTGGGATAAATACCAATATCAATACTGGCGCATTCTTGATGATATTTGCGGAATTTCTAGAACTGTTCATATAGCCATGTAGTTCTACATCATTTTGTTCAAAAAGGTTTAACATAATATCCGCAACACGATTTTTTCTATCTTCTGTAAGTACCATGAACCTCCATGGTTGACGATTTTTCGCTGATTGGCATAACCTTGCACAGTCTAATATCGCTGTAATTTTCTCTGTTTCCACTGCTTGTTGGTGAAACTTGCGTATACTTCTTCGATTTTTTATTACCTGATCAAATTCCATATGCTTATCCTCTCTTTTTCACTGGTATCCAGATTTCACTTTGGTAATCACTCGCTGACATATCACCTTTAGAATACCATTCTAGATTCATACATCCTTCAAATACATATTCTGGATGTTGTGGCAGCCATTCTTTATAAATTTGTGTATTCACAGATTGTAAGGCAGCAGGTAATGGTCCACTGCATCGAAACTTCACATAAGTTGATTCTGGTATATTATAAACGATCATTCCTCGTGGTACTTCTTCCCCATGATATCGTCCTGCCATCAGATATTGAAAACCATCTTTTACACTTCCATCATCGATACAGATACCAAATTCTCCGACAAAACATGTCTTTTTTAGTTCTGTAAATTCATTTGGTTGTTCACAATATATTTTCGTTAATTCATTCCATGCTTGCGGGATATCCTGATAAGCTGTTTCCTGCTTGATATCTTTGATAAAACCAATCACTTTCATTGCCTCCATGTGTTCTATCGTGTAGTCCATTTCATTTCCTCCTTGTATTGTAATGGATATTCTTAGAGGCAGGAATGGTTTCAGTTTGCGATTATCTTTTTTCAATTGCATTGGTGATATACCATGAAAACGGGTAAATGCTTTTGTGAAGCTTTCTGGTGTATCATAATGATATTTATATGCCAGATCAATTACTTTATCATTACCATCAATAATATCTAATGCGGCCAGATATAGTCTTCTACATCTGATATATTCTCCAATAGAATAACCGGTAATGATTTTAAAACCCTTCTGAAAATAAAAGGATGACATATAAACGATATCTGTAAGATCATCTGCATGGATATCTTCATAGATATGATCTTCTATATATTTCAATGCTGTTGCTAAACTTTCTGTCCATTCCATATCCTTACCTCCTGATTACATTCTAATCCTTGGGATGATTTGTTTCCTGTTATTTTTTGTTTCTTTTTGTCGCTTCTATCTTATTGTACCTTTATCTTTTCATGATTTATATATTTAAATAAAAAAACTTGTTTGACTTTCTTTTGTTTACATCATAAAATGAAGAAAATATGGTCCAATAAAAGGATAGAAAAGAGAGGAACTTATCATATGATGTCTTATGAAGAATTTGTTGAAAAAGCAGAAAAAGATGAAGAATGGGCACCTGGATGGGAAGCGATTGATGAAGTATTTGATCATCTGTATCCAAATCAACAGCCAAAGCATTTTGCCACAAATATGACAGCCCGTGCAATGTTTGGTGGTAATGAATATCTGGATGGATATTCTATTTACACTTCCGCCAATGGTTATCAGCATATCGTTACTTATGGAATGACAAATCTTTATTTTGAAAAGGATAAATATGGGCAGGAATGGAATCGATGGGGTTATGAAATGACAATGAAACTGCCTGTAGAAGATGTTCAGGATTGTATGTGGGCACTAGATGTGCTATCTAATATGGCTCGATATACATACACAACCAATCGTTTCTTTGAACCTTATCAATTAATTGGAAATAAAGGGCAGCCTATCAAATTACATACCGATACTGCCATTACAGCACTACTTACCATCGCAGATACGGAGGCTCATGGTGTAGATACCGTTTATGGTAGAACGGATTTCATTCAATTGGTTGGGATTACACAACCTGAATATGAAATGCTAAGCAACAATGTGCCAAGAATCAAAGAATTTGTGGAGAAATTACGTAAAAAATATCCTAATCTGGAAACTGATTTGAATCGAACAGAATCTATAGTATTTTAATAATACATGATTCTTATAATATATCACTATTTATTTAATATTCCAGATACAAACTACAGGCTTATCATTGCTTGTAGTTTTTTAGATAGAAAAAAGCGTAATTGCTTACGCCTTTGTAGATATTATTTTTGCGATTTCTTCCATATGATGCTCATTTGTACCACAACATCCACCAAAGATCTGTAGTCCTAAGCTTTTTAAACGAGCCATGGATTTTGCCAATGCTTCTGGATCACTGCTTTGTAGTTCTTCACTTTGATCTAATAGATCATAATCTAATGGAGAGGTATTTGCCTGAATTCCTTTAAAACGCTCTGTTACGAGTTCATTTTGATTACATGGTTGTGTCAATGCTTCATAAACGATATCTGGATGAACACAATTACTCATATAACAAGCAGGTTTTCTCAATGTATATGCATCAATATAAGCAATCGCATCATGAATGGTAGTACCATCTATCAGTTTCCCATCTTTACGAATTGTAAAACTAATAATATATGGTAATTCGGTGTCTGATAATGCTTGTGCCATACCACATGCTTCAGGTAAAGTTGGCATAATACCAGCATATAAGAAATCAACACCTGCCACTTTTAATACATTCGCCTGCCAGCTGTGGAATGCTTTTGCTTCTTCTTGAGATAATGCGCCTTCCCCAGTATAAGCATCCCCTTTGCATCCCATTAAACCGCCAATATACGACTTTGCTTTCGCATCCTTTGCGACTTCTTTTAAGAACTTTACATTTTCCACAAGTAATTGTTCATCATATGCAGCTTTTTCAATACGTTCTTTATTGGCTCTACGCGTCGGTGTCGTCAGTAAAATTTCTAAATCATAACGTCTTGCGATATCAAGATATTGATTCCATAACACCTTCAATGCTTGTTTGCTTTTGGTATCATAGATCAAAGCTCCCATATCCACAAATTCGTTGAATTCTATTTGATACTCCCTTTTTAAGCGTTCTTTTAATGCGCCTTCCATTAATACACATCGTTCCATTTCTATCTCCTTCTTATTTACTTTGTATATGCTTCTTTATTCAAAACCCCTTGATCATATAAATACTGTTTCACTTCATCTGTGGCACGTTCTGCCTCAAACGCATATGTTTTTTCATAAATCTGCGTTGTGATCCCAACGGTATCATATAATTTTTTTAAGATACGAGAAAATTCTTCCTGATCAATGTGATTACTTACTTCCAAAAAGTAAAAATCTTTCCATTCATCACTAACAATATCAAAGATTTCTTCTACACTTTGACATGCATCAATGGCATCTTTTACTTCTTGAGTACCGCATGATGCAAAATCGGTTTCTATAATTTTGTTCAAAAATGGATATACCTGTTTTTCAGGATCATCTTTCTTTGGTCTGGTTTCTCCATAAGATAATTTATACTTCCATAAAAATTCTTTGTGACTTTGTAAATCCATCTGCTATTCCTCTTTTCTTTTACATCATATACTCATATGGATCATGACTTAAACATACAGCAATAATTAAACATGCTTCTACTTTGATATATCTTCAGGTGATATCCAGCCAAAGTGTAAACATGCTTTTTGGATACCATCCTCATCACTTCGATCTGTTACATAAGATGCTAGTGCTTTTAATTCATCAATCGCATTGCCTACTGCTATCGATATTGGTGCCTGTTGAAACATTTTGATATCATTTTCTCCATCCCCAAATACCACAACATCCTCAATTGGTTCTTTTAAAATTTCCATCATTTTTTTGATACCCTTGAATTTATCATCTGGTTCTATCATAACATAGGCATCATCATATCGCTGTGGTACCAAATCAGGGAAAGAAGTTAACTTTTTCTGTTCTTCCTTATTTACATAGATCATTAAACGTTTCACCTGTGTTAAGTGTTCAGGATCAAAATCTGCTTCTTGTATAAACTGACTTAAAAAGTCATTATCTAATTTAGGCAGTGCCTTCATATCTTTTGTTAGGAAGAAGAAATCATCTGCCTGAGATATACAATAAGGAAATCCAAATGCAATGCATTCTCTTAATAACTCTTTTACATGAGCCTGATCCAAAGGCTCATTGTATATCTTTTCACCTTCATAAACAACGGTGTTTCCACCATTACAAATGAAGGAATCTATTTCTAAATCTTTTGCGACATCCTTACTCATCGCATATGGTCTTCCAGTCGCAATTGCCACTACATGACCGTTCTTTTTTAAAGCTTTTAATGTATTTCTGGCAGAATCAGGAATAAAGCTTCCCATACCTCCTGTTGTTAATGTGCCATCAATATCAAAAAATAAAAATTTCTTTTCCATACCAATACCTCTTTCTTCATCCACTATTATACAGGATTTTTTCCAGTTTCTTACAAGATAAAGAAAAAGAAACAGTTTTTTACTGTTCCTTCGTACTTATAATTTTGGTTTTTCCTACATAATCATGAATCATACGTCTGGAATCGGTTTTCAGTGCAATCAAAATAGATATGATACATAAAACGGAACTGACACATTTTAATGGTAAAATAATATTTACCTGTGCAATCAAAACAACAATCTGGAAAATATAATTTCCTACTGCCACAAGACTTGCTTCTAAAAGAAATCTTCCTAATACTTCTCTTTTCAGCATTGTCTTAAAATCAACATCGCTTCCATCAAGTTTTACAACTTTCACATCCATAAATTTCTTACCATAGGTCTGTCCTTTATGAACTTTTACTGGAATATACACATAATAAATCATCGCAAACAGAAGGCTCAATCCACCTGCGATCAGTGCATAAGTGATAGTAGGGAAAGTTAGTAGATTTTGATTTAATTCTGTAGATTTCGTGTAAGACATATACATAAATACCGTTGGGAATGCAGTCACAAAGCTGCCAAGTACCCAGTCAATGATATATGCGAATGCTCTTGTTGTCATATCTACGTTTGTTTGTTCATTATCCAATTTAGAAAATAGCTTGAAATACCATTTTACACGAATGGACTGTGTGTCTTTCATTGATTGTTCCATATATTGAACATCTCCTTTAAATAACCTGTATTTTTTAGTGGTCTATACCACTTGCAACTACAGTATACCACAGATGAAAGCGCATTCCAAGTCCTTTTTTTATAATTTGTGATACCGCTATGATTTCTTTAAAGCGTAACTTCGATACCCTTCTTTCACGTCCACGATATTACGAAGTGGTTCTTCATTTTTAAAAGCTTCCAGATTTTCACAAAGAATATCCACAAAGATATCTTTGGTTTTCGGTAATTGGAATGTTCCTGAAATATGTGGTGTGATAATGATATTTTCCTCTTTCCAGATAGGATGATCTGCAGGAATTGGCTCTGTATCACATACATCCAGCACAGCACCTAAAATTTTCTTTTCTTTTACTGCATTTACCACATCCATTGTTTCCACAACATCACCTCGACCAACGTTTGCCCAGATGGCTGTTTCTTTCATTAAATCAAAATATTCTCCATGAAAGCTTTTTCTGGTTTCTTCTGTACTAGGTAATGCCATAACGACAACATCAGCTTTTGGTAATACATCTTTGATTTGATCCATGGTATATAATTGATCAATGTATTCTACAGATTGTTCTATGTGTTTTTTGATTCCTATCGTATAACCACCCAGTGCTTTGATTCGTTTCGCAAATTCTATTCCAAGATTGCCCAATCCCACAATTAAGAATGTTGATCCATAGATAGAATAAATGGGTCCTTCTATCTGCCATTTTGCCTGTTCTTGATTTCTAACATATAAATTCATATTGCGCATCAGCATTAAAATCGTACAAATCAAATACTCGCTGATGGTCAAACCGAAGCTGCCTGTTGCATTGGTTAGTACACAGCCTTCTGGTAATAATCCTGCTTTACAATAGTGTTCACTTCCTGCACTATCTAGCTGTAGCCATTTTAAATTCTTTGCATATGGCAAAAGTTCAAAAGGCGGGCGTCCTACGATTACCTCTACATCTTTGATTTCTTCTTTGTTCAATTCTTTTGAGAATACATACTCGTATCCCTTTGGTAAGCGTTCTTTTTGTGCCTGTGTTAATTCTGTTAATACCCATGTTTTCATATTGATCATTCCTCTCTATTCGTTTTCTAAAAATCCTGTCATATATAATGGTAAATATAACAACTTACCATCTTTTTCTATATTACCTTTACAAAAAACGATTGCCTGATCCATATCCGCATATTGCGACATAAATCGATCAAGCGATGGATGCTTTTTATAATCATCCCCTGATTTTACCTTAATAGGCAATATGCCTCCTTGATATTGTATCAAAAAATCAATCTCCATTTGTAATGGCTTTTTACAATCATAATAGTAAATATCGAATCCCTTTTTTAATATTCCAGCAGCAACATCATTTTCCACAACAGCTCCATTGTTTATTGTTAATTCTCCTTTTAAAATATTAGGCTGTATCCTGCCATAACTCATTGCGGTTAAAAATCCTGAATCGCATATGAATAATTTAAACAAATTACGTTTTTGATTAAACGATAATGGTAATTGTGGCTGCGTAACATTACAACACATGCTTGCAATACCAGCATCATTCAGCCATGTGATGGCACCTTCATAGCTTCGTAAAGCTGGTTCCGCTGTTAAGCTGCTGAAGTAAAATCTTTGATTTTTTTTATTTAATTGTTCTGGAATCGCCTCAAAAATTTCTTTAACTTTGGCTTTTTTTCCTTCTGCATACTTTGATATATTATCGCGATAAGAAGCGATAATATCCTTTTGTATGCGAATGACTTCATTAATGTCATATGTTTCAATAAATTCATTCACAACATTAGGCATACCACCAACGATGAGATATTGATAATATAACTTCATCATTTTATCATGTATAAACGCTGGGATTGGACATTGATCTTTGAAGCACTGTTTTAATTCTTGGATAACATCTTCACTGATATGATTTGCCCACATAAACTCTTCAAAATCCAGAGAGTACATCCTTATATGTTCTTCAAAGCCAACGGGATAAGATGATACATCTTTATAATTGATTCCAAGTAAGGAGCCTGATTCTATAAAATCATAACGTCCATCCTCCACAAGAAATTTTATTGCGGTTCTTGCTTGTGGACATGATTGGATTTCGTCAAAAAATATTAGCGTCTTGCCAGGTTTCATTGGACCTAGTCCCATTGCGGACATATTCATATAAATTGTCTTAGGCTCTAAATCATCCATGAAGATATCTTTTAATTTTGGATTTCGCTCAAAGTTTAATTCTATAAATGATTCATAATGTTGTTTTGCGAATGAGCGAATGGAAGTTGTTTTCCCTACCTGTCTGGCACCTTCTACCAATAAAGCTTGTTTATGTCTACGGTTTTTCCATTGTATTAAATCACTCTCAATTTTCCTTTTTAGCATGATTTATCATCTCTTTTCTATTTAAAGTATACCCTTATTCCATGTTTTTCTCAATCATCATAGATATAAATTACATGTTATTCTAATATTTTTATTTATTTTCCCCATGTTTTTCTGATGCTTTATCATCCTTTTCACCATTTTTTCTATAACATAAAAAGGAAGGGCTTTGCCTTCCTGATCATTATGCTTCTAATTTTATTTCCATTAACGCTTCTCTTGCATTTACAATACTTTGTGCAATTAATTGATCAATATCCTCTGTATAATCTTTAGATAGTGCAATTTCCATTAATACTGGAAAATTGATTCCGGTCAATGCCTTTACATGATCGTATTGAAAGGTTGCCAAAGCTGCGGCTTTAAATGGAGAACCACCAGGTAAATCTGTTAAGATAATCACTTTATCATTTTCAAACTTATCAATTTCTTTATTTAATTGTTCGCAAAGATCTTCAAAAGATGTTCCTTCTTGAAAGTCAATACTTACCAGTCCTTCACATTCTCCATTTAATAATCGAAGTGCACTATGCATACCACTCGCAAAATTTCCATGTCCTACTAAAATCAGTCCTGTCATATTAACCTTCTTTCTTTGCTCTTGCGCACTTTACTCCATTCATAAAGATTTCTGCACGTTTTGGGTCAATTGGATTTTTCATATCACCATTTTTTACCCATGTCGCCACCGATACACCATCATAATATTCTAGTAATTCTGTGATATTATCTCCAGTAGCTCCACCGCCTAAAATAACAGGTGTATCAGGTAGTTTTTTTCTAACTGCCTGTATCATTTCTAGACTTTCTTGTTTTGTTTTACCTGAAACAAATAATCCATCCGCAAATGCTTCATGTACTGCTTCCCATGCTGCAGCATCAATTGGTTTGCCACCTAGAGGTACGCCATGCACCTCCTGAATATCTGCATATACAGGAACTTTTGAACGTATTCTTTTTCTTAATTGTGCAATTTCTACACACTGGCCTTCCAAGATACCTGCACTTGTCACATTCGCTCCAGTAAATAGATGTTCCACTCTGACAAAATCTGCATTTACAGCATCCGCAACTGCAAGACTTGCGACACCATCCCAATTTACAAGAATACCTAGAACCAGATCAGGGTAATGCTGTTTAATTTCAAACGCGATCCTTGTCATATAGGCGATTGCTTCAGGTGGTGCAATTTGTTTAATCGGCATATCATTCATATTTTGTAGAATTACACCATCAAAGCCATTATCTACAACCATCTGCGTTTCATCTAAAACTTCTTTGACAATATCATCAATGGTTTTATCTACATGACGATAACTACCAGGTAATGGACTTGGCTGTATCATCGCAAATGCAGTACAATTTGGTTTAAACATCTTCTTCACCTCTTAATTCTTTTATATATTGCATAGCAGTATCATATAACTGTATACTTGGAATTACCCCCTTTTCAGTGATAAAACCTTTGATATGTTCTGGACAAACACCAAGTAATTCTGGTGTATAATAATCAATATCTTTGTGATTATCAGGATCTGCCACATCTTGTAACTTATCCTTTAAATCATTGATTACAATCGTTTTTTCTTTTCCATATACTGGTCTTACATCTAGTTTTATGAGCGGTGATATAAAATATAATGGTTTTTTATAATAATCACATATCAACCCTACAATGTCTGACCCAGTTGTATTAAATCCAGTGCCATCGGGATAAATGGATTCAGCACCCATGAATGCGCCATCACATTCTTTCATGTAATACATTAAACTTGCATCAGGTATGAAGTGAATCTGATGCCCTGCTTCTATACAAGGTTTTACAAACGGCTTTCCTCCATTGATGACGCGGCTTTCTGCGATATAGATTGTCTTACCAGCCTGCAATCCTCTTAAAAATGCTTCAACAGTACTTGAATAATCGTATACTAAAATATTCTGCATACGATTTCCTATTTCCACAGCATAGGATACTGCCTGATCAATTGCCTTTTTATTACTTTTCGCATATGAATCTTTCACATCAATAATTGCTTGTACAACTTCAGATGACTGTTCATGATTTGTATGACGATGAATACCTTTTATCATCTGATAGATTGCATTGGTAATTGCCTGACTTGCTTCACCTCTTGTTGCGATAAAAAAGTTACATACTTCATCGATTCTTTGAATCATTTCTTCTATATTGCCATTTGTTTTATACTCTAAAGCAATCTGCTCAATCATATTGCCAATCATTTTGATATGGGTGCTTGCTCCTAATACTTTTTGTGTTACAATATCATCAAAATCCTGCACCACACTTTTTGGTAAAGCGGCTCTCGCCTTTTCTTTATCTACAACATACATATCTTCACCCCTGTCTTAAAAGTTGTTTTGCATTATCATGAAAATAAGCCTGTCTTGTATCTTTATTTAATGGGAATAAATCAAATATTTCAATTGCATTTCTCGTAAATCGTTCAGGATAACTACTTCCAAACAGAATTTTATTTTCCGGCAATTGTTGAAATGCTTTTCTTAGTATCTGCATTTCATATTGATTACTGGTTTCAATCCATGCATTATCATTTCGTTTTACAATATCAACACAGCTATAACCATAATCAAAGCACCCCATATGAAGAAAGATAAATGGAATATCTGGATATCTTTTTACATAGATTTCCCATTGATGAGGAAGTGCTTTGGCACCAATACCAGAAAATACTTTTACTGGAAGTTTTCTTTCTTGAATCAATGAAAATACTTCATTTAAAACAGGACAATCATCTGGCGCATATCCATGTTCATAAGAATTAAATTCTATCATTTGTATTTCTGGTGTTGCACATGCTAATTTTGTATCTTCAATAATTGTAGATAGAGAAGGATTCAATAAAGCACATCCAATCAAACGCGCAGGATAGGTTTTTACTGCTTCCGCAATCTGTTGTATTCCTTCCTGTATACCATCTACCCGTAAATCTGAAATTACTCGTTTTTGTATCTGAAAGCGATCCATATCTGCTAGAAGTTTTTCCAGCAGATATACGCCATTTTCTTTTTCGATATGAGAATGAATATCAATCATTCCTATACGCCTCCTTTATTATCCTAAGATACCCGCATATACTCCAAGAATTGCGACAACCATCGTAATAAAAATTAATTTAACTGCAGAAATCTTTTTCTTTGTGACGAAATAATACATTAAAAATGTGTAAGCTAATCCCAGAACACCTGGCATTAAACCATCTAATGTTTCCTGAATTTTGATGACTGTATCACCTGATGCTATTTCAATAGGTATATTCATAACAACTAAAGCTGGAATAAATCCTCCGACAATGGTATATGCCGCAATTGCTGCGATATCTGTTATTTTTGAAATTAATCCACTTGAATTAATCTTTTCTACTAGTTTAATTCCTTGTTTATATCCCTGGAAAACACCTAAATATCGAATACCCAAAGATACAATACTCATACCAATAACGAAGAAGATTGGGCCAATCCAGCCTAGTTTTGCATTCACTAAGGAAATCGCAAGACTTGCTAAAATTGGACGAGCTGTACCATTTAATAAGGAATCTCCCAAGCCAGCAAGTGGACCCATCAGGGCTGTTTTTACTGCATTGATTGCACCTGGATCCATATCAGGATCATTGGCGTGCATTTCTTCCATTGCTGCTGCGATACCTACAGGAATGGCACTGGTAATATCATTAGTTAAGAAGTACTCCATATGACGTTCATAAGCTTCCAGTTTTTCTTCATCTGTATCATAAACTTTTTCAATAACTGGCATCATTGCTTGGGTAAAACCAGCATTTTGTTGACGTTCATAGTTATTCGCTCCACGAATGGTCAATTGTCCAAAGAATACTTTCCATAAATCTTTCTTTGTTAATTTTTTATTATTTTCCATATGATTTACTCCTCTCCCTCACTTTGATCAGCTAATTTAAAGTAAAAGTATAATGCCGCAAAAACCACAGCTAATAATGCGATACCGACCATATTGATCTTTAAATATGCTGCAAAGAAGAAGCCTAAGAATAAGAACGGCCACATTGTTCGATTTTTAATAGAACTTAATAACAATGCAAATCCCACTGCGCCAACCATGTTGCCACCAACGGATAAACCTGTGATGATCTTATCAGGAATGGCCTTGATAATTGCTGCTACAAAATCAGCACCATAATATACTGCTAGGAACGTTGGCACGCCATATAACAAGGCATTCATTGCCATGGTATAGACAATATTATTCATTACCAGACCTCTGGTATTTAATTTTTCTATTGAATTTTCTGCACGATGCATAAACCATACATTAATAACAGAGTTCTGTACAGTTTCAGCAATCTGACCGATAAATGATACAGGAAGAGCAGTAGCGACAGCTAAATCTGTACCACCACCTCCAAGAATTGCAACTGCGGTAGCGATTGCTGTAGAAATAGTTGGGTTTGGTGGAACTGCTGTACCAACAAAGATAACAGCAAGAAACATCAATTCTACTGTAACACCAACTTGAAGTCCTGTTTGAAAATCACCCATAATTGCCCCTACAACCGGTCCTATAAATATTGGACGGAAAATATGTGTCTGTGTTGTATGTGCATCAATAAATGCAATCGTTACAGCAACTGCCACAAGCAATGCCTGTAAAAATAAACTCATAATTTTATCCCTTTCCTTTCTTTTATAGTAAATGAACTAGAATTTTTTTCTGTTCATTAGGTACTGCACGAACTTCTACTTCAACTTTTTCTGCCAGTTTGCGGATATCAGCTTCTTCTTCCTCATTCAACCAGCAGTTGCCAAGAATTTTTCTTTTTCCTTTTTTCATATTGATATTTCCAACATTAATACTCTTCACATCTTTACAACTATCAATCAGATATAGTGCCTGTTTTGGCCCTCTTACTAATAATAAAGTTTTTGTATCTGATGTATCTGTTTCAATCATCTGCTTTGCTTCTTCTAAATTTTTAATGATCAGCTTCACGTTTTTAGGTGTTGCCATCTTCAATAATGATTGTTGAAGTGTATCTTTTGCTGCAGCATCATCACATACCAAAATCTGTTTTGCATCAGAATGAGCAATCCATGCAGTAACAACCTGTCCATGAATTAAACGATCATCAATACGGAATGTAGTAATATTCATAAAATGTTCCTCCTTATTTTTTTGTCCATAGATATTCAGCATTTTTATAGAAGATATCTTCCAGCTGTTCTTCACTTAAGCCTAATTCTTCAAACTTGCTGATTTCTATATTTACTGGTTTATATGGCCAGTCTGTTCCAAAACATACTCGTTTTGAACCTAATACATCAATTGCTGTTTTTAACACTCTTGTATCCATTTGACCACTTGTTTCTACCCATACATTATCTAAATCTTTAACTGCCATAATCGTAGACATACCAAATTCATAATATCCGATATGTGTAAATACAAAGCGCAGATTTGGATGTTTTTTTGCATATTCTGCCCAGACGTATGGATTAGAAATCGGTGCAGTTCCTACATGTGTCTGCACATGAACGCCATATGTTTCAATTTTATCAAGAAGTCCATCTAAAGCAGGCGAGTTATCAGGATAATACCCATGCTTCCATGAGTGAAACTTTACTGCTTTCATATGATAAGTTCCTAAACACAAATCAATTTCTTCCAATGCTTTTGGATCTTTTGGATTGATGAAAGCATATCCTTCAATGATGTCTGGATACTCACACATTGCTTTATAGATAAAATCATTTTGATACCGTGTGGATATACCAGATAAACAGCTGATACCAACTTTTGTGATTCCATGTTTTTTCAAATCTTCAACCAGCTCTGTTGGCGTATTTTCTTCTCCAGAACTAGTTTTTCCCAAATGAGAATGAATGTCATAATATTTCAAATTATCTCCTCCTATCAGCATTTCATCTTGATATAACATGTTACACCTGTATAATAACTTATCATATCAAGTTTGTCAACATAATATATCATATTTTTACATATTTTATTAAAATTGATAACGTTTTCTTAAAATTTCACCATTATAAGGTATAAACTTGTTATAAAAAAACTATCTAGGTTGTATTACTAGATAGCTTTTATAATTCTTCTTTTTTTAAAGTGATTACATATTTATACTCATCAGCTTTATAGGAATTAATAGATAATTCTAATGGTCTATTCAAATAATCATAAGTAATTCTCTCTCTTCGGAAAAGCGGTTCTCCTTCATCCATATACAGTTCTTTTCTTAAATTAGGCGTAGGCATTACAGCTTCTATGGTTTCTACTGCACGTTCGATATGTAATCCCTGTTCCTCATACAACGCATAAATAGATGTTTTCTCGTTTAATTCTTCACCATGTATGACAACACCAGTATCACGGGATATAAACTGCTCATTCATACCTATAATTCGGCCATTTTTCAACCTTAGTCGTTTTAGTCGATATATATCAGCACCTTCCTCAAGCTGAAGATAATCACATACAATACCAGTTGCTTTTGTTTCCTCAAATTCCAAAATAATAGATGATGGACGTTCACCAGCTTCTCTTGCTTCCTGAGAGAAACTGCTTACGCCAACTAAGTCAGAGTATTTTCTCATTGGCTGTACGATCGCCCCTTTTCCTTTTCTGATTTTTATGAAACCAGCTAGTTCAAGATCTTGCAAAGATCTGCGAATTGTTATACGACTGACATTAAATTCAGCCTGTAGAGAGGATTCAGAAGGTATTAATTCATTTTCTTTATACACACCATTTTCAATGCGTTTTTGCAGTTCTTTATAAATCTGTAAATATAATGGCGCATCTTTTTTCTGTTTCTGCATAAAAGCTTTCCCCTTTCCATATGACACTTACACTATAACATAACATGTCATAAAAATAAACACTACATGATATAACAACTTGTTAAATAAACAGAACTGCATATAAAAAAACAGTAATCAACAAAAAAAGCCATAGCATATAAAACACCTGCTATGACTTATTTTATAATCTAGTACTTTAAATCAATAATCTTTTCCCATGTAAATTCTGGTCTTCCAAAGTGACCATAACATGCTGTTTGTTTGTAGATTGGTTTCTTTAAATCTAGTTCATCAATGATATCTTTTACTTCAAAGCTAAAGTTTTCTTTGATGATATCTAAGATTTCCGCATCACTCTTTGTGCCAGTTCCAAATGTATCCACCATAATAGATACTGGTTTTACTTTACCGATTGCATATGCTACCTGTACTTCACATTTGCTGGCAAGTCCTGCCGCAACAATATTCTTTGCCACATAACGACAATAATATGCTGCACTACGATCTACCTTACTAGGGTCTTTACTTGAGAAGCATCCTCCACCGATTCTTCCCATACCACCATATGTATCACATACGATTTTTCTTCCTGTTGTACCACTGTCACCAAAAGATCCACCTACGACAAATGATCCACTTGGATTGATTAGATAAATTGTATCTTCATCGACTAAATCATCATTAATGACTGGATTGATAACTTCTTTCATTACTAATTCTGCGATTTCTTCCTGAGTCGCACTTGCGACATGCTGTGTAGATACAACGATTGTATCAATACGTTTGATTTTATCATCTTCATATTCTACTGTTACCTGCGTTTTTCCATCTGGTAATAAGATATCACTTTTTCTTCTTACATCACTTAAACGTTTTGCTAACTGGTGTGCATAATCAATAGCGGCAGGCATGTAGTTTTCTGTATCATCACATGCATATCCAAACATGATACCCTGATCTCCTGCACCAATTTCACCATCTTCCCATACAACTGCATGGTTAATTTCAGATGACTGTTTGTTTACTTTTGTCATAACCGTATAATCTTCGGTATAGCCAATTTCTTTGATCACATCTTTCGCAATCTTTTCATAATCAATAACAGCTTTTGTATTTGCTTCTCCATAAACCAATACAAAATCATCTTTAATGGTTGCTTCTACTGCCATTTTACTTTCTGGATCCTGACGTAATGCTTCATCTAAAATACTGTCCGCAATCTGATCACAGATTTTATCTGGGTGTCCTTCTGTAATACTTTCACTTGTAAATAAATAATCCTTCATGTTTTAATCTCCTTTACACATATAAAAAGCCTCCTCAATAAGAGAAGGCAATCTTAGTTGAACTATTCTCTTATCGTTGTTAGCAGTACCACCTTATATGATGCTTCATACAGGTTGGCGTGGGCTGCGAGCTAACTCTCTAACCCAACTCTTGATAAAAAGGCTCTTATATTAAAACACACGCCAAGCTATTTGGCAACTCTTTTCGCAAAAAATATTACAATCATTTATGCTCTTTTCGCAAAAAATATTACAATCATTTTGAAAACACCGATTGTCTGATTTTCAACTTGCAGGATAATCATTGGTTTTCAACTAGTTCACAGCTTTCAATCTATTGATGAAAAGCTGAAAATTCATTTACTTTACGTTCTCTCATGATTTTTATATAACCATTATCTTTATATTCCTCTAACTGGGATTTTTCTAAAAGCCCATCATTCCATATCATCATTTCACAATATTTTCTAAATCTGATGATGTCATTGACAGATTAAGTAGAGGATGTATATAATCTATAAATACTTCATTAATATCGTCTGATTCTATATTATCCTCTTAGCTTATATCCACCAAATAAGGATTTCTTAAATTTCTTTAATTGTGCATCTGTGTAATCACTCTTACCAGATACTGCCTGATAATAACGTACGGCCTCATTGTAGTTTACTTCCGTACCAAGCCCTAACATATAAGCATCACCAAGTCCATTAAACATTTCTACCATAACAACAGTAGAGAATGGTGAAATATTATTTTGAATATTTTCTTTATGATACTGATAAGCTTCTTGTAAATACTGGAAACCTTTATTTGGATCTGCGGCAGTTCCAATGCCTCTTAAAAGACATCTTCCATAATGTGGATATGCGGACATATGTTTGTTTTCAGCCGCTTTTTTTACCCATGTAAAACCTGTTGTTTCATCTTTTGTGATATCACGATTGCCATTTAACAACATAATTCCCAATAAACATGCGGATACATTAGAACCATCCTTAGCGGCGATTTCATAGGCTTCTGCGGCTTTTTTCATATCAATAGGAACACCACGTCCATGTTCATATGCATATCCTACATCATAGTATGCTTTTAGATATCCATGCTGGGCAGAACGTAAGAAATATTGGAAAGATGTATCATAATCTTCTAATTCATCATAATATTCTCCATAATCCTGTTCCCATTTTGGATTACCTTTTTCTACACAGAATTTAATAATCTGAACCTGTGCATCCCTGTTTTTTGGCAATCCTTCAGAACCACTGAATAAATTGTATAAATTATTTGCGCAATGTGTATATCCAGCACCTACGGCTTTTGCCAGCCATGGTAATGCCAGTTGTGCGGATTTTGTGTCTAAATCTTCCTGAGAACTGAATGTATTTAATACATCTATCTCATCGATATCTATATAATCCTGAAAATAATATGTATTACCTATCACGTATTGCGCAAACGGATGCCCTGCTTGGGCCCATTCCAATACTTGATCACGTGCTTCTTTTAAGGTATATGGCATTCTTGCCTCGATTTCCTCATTCATTAATCCACAACGTTTTGCTATCAAAATACATAACATACTGCCTCTAGAAATACCTTCCAACAATAATGCATCTGCTTTTTCATCAGATTCTTCAAATCCTGCATATTCCCATACATACTGAAATCCCATGTAGGTTCTGGCAAGAAAACAATATGCTTCCGGATCACCTTCAGCGACTGCCTCTTCCAACAAACGTTTTCCTTCCTGTTGTTTTGTTTTATCAAATTGCATCCAGATCAAATCGAATGCCTGTTCGGTTTTATCTGAAAAAAAATGTCCCATTTCATTCTCCTCCTTTATCCTATACATTTACCTTTTTCTTGTTTACATTATATAAAAAAAATGATAAAAGTCAGCTTTTCTAACATATTTGTTAGATTTTCAGTTTTTTTCTTAAATCCCCTTAATTTTAAATATAAAATCGCAAAAAAGAAGTATAATTTAAGTGTAGAATGCGTGGTGTTGTTTATGATGAGAAAATTCGTCAGATATTTATTTTTTATCGCCTTATGTTTTCCGTTAAGTTTATTTTTTATTCATCAACATATCGAAACAAAATCAGATGAAGATTTAAAAAATGGATTATCCAAGCTTCATGCTGTAAGTCATAAAGATTTAAATGATGTTACTTCACATGTGCAAAAGGTGGGGAAACAAATAGAAGAAAAGAAAAGACAAAGTGCTATAAAGTCCAATCTTCCAATGTCTAGCCGATTCAAAAACACGGTAATTCTGGGAGATTCTTTATCTGAAGCATTTTTAGACTACCGTCTTTTGCCACAAAACATCGTACTTGCTTCACGAGGAAAACGTACAGATAATTGTGATACAGAAATACAATCCGCAATCTCTCTTTCACCAGATAAAGTATTTTTAAGCTTTGGCATGAATGATCTGCTTTATTGTAGAGGAAATGCACAGCGCTTTATCAATCAATATAAAAAACTTGTGACAACAATTCAGAAACAACTTCCGGATACAAAGATATACATTAATTCCATTATTCCCATGAATGAAAATGGTTACGCAACAGATAACAATATGCGAAAAGATAAGGCATTTAACACAGCTTTAAAATCTATGTGTAAAGAAATGCATATCACTTATATCAGTAATGATTCTTTAATTGATGGCAGCGGGGATCGTTATGAAAGAGATGGAATGCATCCCAAATATGCATTTTATCCACTATGGCTTTCCCATATGGCAGAAACGGCAGGAATATAATATGTTGAATAAATTTCGATTATTGTTAGAATTTGGATGTATGATTTTATTGTTAATTTTACCTTTTACACATGTAGATAAAACAGTATCCATGAAACAAGTTTCTTCCGTTATAGAATCCTATAGCAAAACATCAAAGTATGAACACGAGGATACAAAGTTTATACGAAAGTATTACCATTTAAATAAAGAAGATTATCAGAGTGCTGTTATCTATAAACATCCTTCCACAATGGAAGCTGAAGAACTTAGTGTATTTTATGAAACAGACGAGAATAAACAAAAAGCTATTTATGATAAACTGGAAAAACGTATGCAAGATAAACTGCAAAGTTTTAAGGGATATGGACAGCGACAAAGTGATTTGATACAAAAGGGCTTTATTTTTCAAAAAGGACCATTCATCTTTTTGATGGTAGATGAACAGGCAGCAACTTTAAAAAATAAGATTTATCAATTATTTTAGGAGGGAAATTATGGCATTTCAAAATTATATATTTATCTTTTTCCTTCTACCCTGTCTATTGATTCTCTATACCATTACACCAAAAAAATATAAATCTATCTTACTCATTGTGGCCAGTTTGATCTTTTATGCCTGGGGGGAGCCTGTATATATTATACTATTGATATTGCTTACGATATTTAACTATATCATGGCTTTATATATGCAAAGGAAACAAGACAGAAAACGTAAGTATATACTTGTGGAAATCATTGTGATCAATTTGTTTCTATTGTTTTATTTTAAATATTATAACTTTTTTCTACAAGAACTTTCTCATATCCTGCCAATACCAAAGCATAATGATATTTCCTCCATGCCTCTAGGTATTTCCTTTTATCTATTTACGATTTTATCATATCAATTTGATGTATATCGCAGACATATCAATGCAGAAAGTCATTTTATTACATATGCATTATACGTTACATGGTTTCCTAAATTAATTATGGGACCTATTATGCGTTATGAAGATTTCAAGAAACAGCTTCCCCTCATGAAAATTGATCGTAAACACTTAGAATCTGGTTTGACGCACTTTATCATCGGGCTTGTGCAAAAGGTATGGATTGCGGATTCTTTATCCATCGTTTTCTCACAAGCAAATGCATCTTTATCCTCCACCGGCATGTTCTGGCTGGGGATTCTGGCTTATACTTTACAGATATATTTCGATTTTCAGGGATACACGCAAATGGCCATTGGTATCTCAAAGATTTTCCATATCCGGCTTTGTGAAAACTTTCATTACCCTTATATTGCGACCTCTGTCACAGACTTCTGGCGTCGCTGGCATATATCTTTATCCTTGTGGTTTCGTGATTATGTATATATTCCTTTAGGTGGTAATCGTAAAGGCATATGCATACAAATACGTAATTTAATGATTGTATGGATCTTAACTGGTATCTGGCATGGTGCTAACTGGACATTTCTTTCATGGGGTATTTATTATGGATGTCTGTTAATTTTTGAAAAGTTTATATGGTGTCATGTGCAATCTAAATTACCTGTTATTTTGAACTGGTTTCTTACCATGATCTGCATTATGATTGGCTGGGTATTCTTCTCTAGTGAAAGCATCTCACAAGCCTTTCAGTATTTACAAGGAATGTTCTTCTTTAAACAGTTACCCCTTATGAATGAAGAATTTTTATTTATCTTACATTCCTGCTGGTGGATTCTAATTATAGCTATGATATGGGCCAGTCCGCTATTCCATTATATTGGTAGATTGGTATCTAAACAAAAAGATTATGTTTGGATATTAAAACCTTTAGGTATCTTATGCTTATGGTTGTTGGCATTATTATATAGTGTTGGCGGTCATGTACAATCATTTCTATATTTTCAATTTTAAAGGATGCGGTGTCAAATGAAAACAATGAAAGAAATTATTCAGTCTTATGGTACAAGCATGGTATCCTTATGCTTTATTATAGGGGTTCCCTTATGTTATGTGCTCATACCCGATCAAGTAAATTCAATAGAAGAAAACCGAACTCTGCAGCAAATGCCAAAGTTGCATATTGCGGATATCTTACAAAAACAATACCAGGATGATATGTCCTCTTATCTAAATGATCAATTCCCCAAACGTTTTGCGTTACATAAACAAAAGGTTTCATTGGAACATGCTTTAGGAAATAATGAATTCTCTTCTGTCTTAATTGGTAAAAACGATATGCTTTTTCAAGATATTCCAGCTATAGAGGATACGAAAATCAAGCAATTGAGTGATACCATTAACAGTTTTGTGAAACAGTATCATAAAATAAATATCCATATGTTGATAGCAGTTAATAAAGCCGAAATCTATCCTGAAAATCTCCCTGCGCATATCACACTTCCCAGTCAGAAAAAAACACTTTCCAGCTTTTATAAAACATTGAATAAAAAGATAAAAATCACAGATATTGAGGATCATTTTCTTGATCAAAAAAAGGAAAACTTATATTATCGAAGTGATCATCACTGGACAACCAAGGGGGCATATGAAGCTTTTCAGGTCTATTTAAAAAATGATTTAAAAGCAAAAAACACTTTACATTATGAACCTTATGTTATTCATCAAACATTTCAGGGTGCTTTAGCGAATACCAGTGGTTATTATAGTAAGAAAGATGATCAGGTTGAAATCTATGTACCAGATAAAAATGATCCGGATGTATTAGTTGAATATGTGAATGAGAAAGAAAAGGCAGCCAGTGTTTATGTGGAAAGCAAAGCCTCATCCTCTAATCCTTATGAAGTATTCTTTGGTGGCAATCATGCGTTGATTCAAATGACCACAAGTAGTGATACAGATAAACGTTTACTTGTCATTAAGGATTCTTATGCGAATGCTTTTCTTCCATTCTTAACTCCTTATTATCATGAAATTACAGTGATTGATCCACGTTATTATATGGACGATGTAAATGATCTGATGAAAAATAGAAATATTACAGATGTATTATTTCTATATAATTTTAATACCTTTTTCACAGATTCTTCTTTAGTAAATTTACTACAGTGAAGGATTTTTAACAAAATCGTGATATATGCTATTCTAGTACATAATCTTTATTCTCTTATCATTATTATTTAATATGATATATATTATTTATCATATTTTATTAAATTTTTTAATATATATTTCTCACAAAGATTTCTATCATCATTTAGATATTGCCCTTTTTATATTTTCTATCATATAATCCCTTTAATTTCTTTAAAATTTAGCTATTATTTATTGACTTCTTGTAGTACGAGTGTTAATATATTAACGGATAGATTAGATACGGCTTGTAAAAGCCAAAGAAAAGAGAGTGTTGTGAGCACTCTCTTTTTTTCGTTGAGGAATTCGGATAGATTAGATGCTGATATCAAAAATCAATACTCAGTATCTGATAGGTTCACTATCTAGAATTCGTGAATTGAGTTATATTTCTTTTCCAAAAAGGATGCAAATATATTAAACATCCCCATATATTAGATTATATAATATCAATTATATATCATATATATTATATTTTTTTAATATAAAGTATTTCATTAGTAATCATATGATAATTCAATATGCTCCATCTAGTCTTTTTCTTCAGATTATATTCAATAATTCCTAAAAATTTAGCTATTATTTGTTGACTTCTTGTAGTACTAGTGTTAATATAATAGCGGATGGAGTCTATGGCTTGTAAAAGCCGAAGAAAAGAGAGTGCTGCTAACACTCTCTTTTTTTGTTGAGGAATTCGGATGGAGTTGACATTGATATCAAAAAACAATATTCAATATCAAATAGTTTCACTATCTAGAATTCGTGAACTGAGTTATATTTCTTTTCCAAACAGGATACAAATATATCTCAGGGTAACATTTGCTTCTGCAATGATTTTCCACACCAGAAACAGTGTAAAAATATCTTGCATAGCTTTTTACCTCCTATGTAATCTTCGTCCGAAATCCCCTATTTGGAAATTCCAATAGACAAGTTCCTCCTTCTCTCAACACCCTTTCCATCATATACGTTTCTGAAAAGTTAAGCTTATTATAGCACTAAACAACATAATTAGATATAGTATTTAGTTATCTTTTAATAATTAGAAATCAGATATTAAAATTGGTCGATTTAGCACATTTACTTTATATATTTCTATTTTTTAATTATTTACATATGATTGTATTAAAATAAAAAATACTAGATAAATGATGCATCTAGTATTTAAACTTATAAAGGATTTCAGCTATGATAATAAGCTTGCGGCTTCTTCATCCATGATTAATGTAAAGTGTGGATGTAATGTTAAGACTGTAGCTGGTTTATTTTCATCGACAATGCCTTCCATTAATGTTTTTATAATCTCAGCTTTTTTTACACCACTGGCAATCATGATGATATGTCTAGCACACATAATGCTTCTAGGTCCCATCGTAATATAATAATCAGGCACATCTTCTTCCACATCATTAAATTCTGGGAGAATACGGTCTTTTAATCGACGATCACATTCCACACGTGTTGTAAGGTCACCAAATTTTGTTGTTTGAGGTAAGTTCCCACAGAAATGTCCATCAGCACCAACACCTAAAATTACCATATCCAAACCACCATCTTTTTCAATACGCTCATCCTGCGTTTGATAATTAAATTGATCCAGTTTATGAATTCTTTCTTCTGGTATACCTGCTGGTGTAAAGAACGCCTCTCTCAATCCTGAAATAGTAACTCCTTCGCGATCTTCTTTACGATAAGGAATTTCATCAAAGTTATAAAAGTGTACATGATCAAAACGATTGGTATCTTTTACTTGTGGAACTAATAATTCATACATACGCTTTGGTGTAGATCCTCCTGTAATGGATAAGTTCACACGCTGCTTTTCCTGATACATATAACTCATAACATAATCTGCGGCAATTTTGCTCATTTCTTCTACATCTTTTCCAATTAAAACTTTCATTTTACGTCCTCCTATTGAATCACTGTCAGGATATCCATATCCTTTGTGACTGTTTCTATTTTTTGATTTGAAAATATATCTAAATAATCATCTGAATTTGTAATTACCATTATTACATGTGTATCGTAATGTTCTTCAGCTACTTTTTGATAATCAAAGACAATCAACGTTTGCCCCTGAACCACTGTATCACCAATATTCACCTTTGCTTCAAAGTATTTACCATTCAAATTTACGGTATCAATGCCTATATGAATCAACACTTCTAAACCATCTTTTGTTTTCATACCAATGGCATGTTTGGTTGGAAATAAAGCTGTAATGATACCATCAGCAGGTGCACAGATTTGATTATCCTGTGGTAAAATAGCGATACCTTTTCCCATCATTTCTTTTGCGAATGTTTCATCTGATAAATCTTGTAAAGCACAGATTTCACCTTTTGTGGGAGCATTTAGTTTTAATAATTTATCATCCATATTCACACTAATTTTTGGTTTTATCATTTCTTCTGCTTTTGATGTATCGACACCTTGATCTTCTTCAATCACTTTATTCTTAAACACAAAGATGATAGCCATTGTAATGATAATGGATGCTGGTAAACCAATGATGATACCCATAAATCCATTACCAAATGTTGCTGGAATCGTGATTAAAGATGACATAACCATCGCATATTCTGCGGATCCAAATACTGATGATATCGCACCACCAATTCCACCGCCAATCATCGTTGCGATAAATGCGACTTTATATTTCACAATAATTCCATATAATCCTGGTTCTGTAACACCAAGGAATCCTGAAACAGCTGCAGATAGTGATAAATTCTTCATTTTTTCATTGTGTTTTCTTAATACAAAATAAATAGCAAGTGGTGCAGCGGCCTGTGCCATGGTACTCATATAATTCATAGCGCCTATTGTAGTATATCCATAAGTTGCTAACTGCTGAGATACAATTGCACGGACTGCATGATGTGTTCCAGTTAATACTGTAAATGGGCGGATAGCTCCAATTACAAATCCTGCCACAATTGGTGAGAAATCAATTAATACCTGAACGCCCTGTGCAATATATTCGCCAATATAATAACCCAATGGACAAATCATGATCATACATACAGGAATGACGATAACCAATGTTAACATGGGTGTAAAAATCACACTTACAATGTCTGGTATTTTTTTCTCAAAGAATCGATATACATAACTCATCACCCATACAGATAATATAATCGGGATAACAGAGGAATTATAATCAAGATATGGTACACCAATAGAACCTATTACTTTTAAACTTTTTAATCCAGCATTAATGCCTTCATAAATGGTCGGATGCATCATAGATCCGGCAATCGCAAGTGCCATATATGGATTTGTTTTAAAACGTTTTGCGGCACTGACTGCTAACAGGAATGGATAAAAATAGAACATTCCATCAGAAATAATATTTAATAGATTAAAGATATCACTTCCCCATTCAATCCATCCAAACTCCCAGAACATAAATAGGAAACCTTTGATCATACCTCCGCCAATTACTGGTGGTAAGCTTGGAATCAATATAGAAGATATCGTTTCCAATATATTAGAAATCACTGATTTTTTCTTTCCCGTTTCTTTTGGACCATCCTCAGATAAAGCTAATTGTGGATTGCCGATTAATTCCTGGTAAACTTTATTCACTTTACTTCCTACAATGACCTGAAATTGTCCTCCCTGCTCTTGTACTCCCAGAACACCATCTAAATTCTCAATGGTTTTTTTATTTGCTTTTTTATCATCATATAACGTAAAACGTAATCTTGTAACACAATGTGTTAGATTTTTTATATTTTTCGCACCGCCAACATTTTCTAGAATCAGCTTAGCCAGTTCCTCATTTTTCATAAATCTTCTCCTTATTTTTTATTTAACAATCGGTTAATATGTAATGTTAGATATAACTTTTCACTATCTGCAGACTTACTTTGATATAAATGATCTAAATGATCGGTAATCATTTGTGCACAATGAAATGCTTCAGGATATTTCTCTTTCACAATATCCAACAGCTCATCATTGATAGAATCATCAATTTCAAATTTCAGCTGACGAATCAAATAATATCGTAAGTGTGTAATGAACCTGGAAAATGAAGTACTGTCCTGATCGATGGTACAATGGAAATAATTCTCAATAAATGAAATTATTTTTGACATCATCTCTGTTAATTCTGCCACGTCATATGCTTCACTTAATCCACCTGCTGCATTTACGATATGCATTGTCATAAAGACGGCTTCCCCTTTTGGCAGTTTGATATTCATCTCTTTTTCTATTAACTGGATTGCATATCTGCCTACTTCCATTTCATTAGGGTAAAACTGTTTGATTTCATTTGCCAAAGGATGATCAATCAACATATTTTTAGATGATCGATCCAGCGCAAAGTTTAAGTGGTCCGCTAAGGAAAATATTAGATTATCTGACAATGGTTTTCCTAACAGTTCTCTGCCTTTTTCCACAATCTTCTCACATACCTTTATTTGTTCTAATGGTATATTCTTTAACATTTTTACGTAATAATCTTCATCACTGTTTTCCTGAAGGATAAAACGTTGTTCAATTAGACGTTCATTAATGCTATCCCCTGGATAAACCTTAAATCCCAATCCTTTTCCAGTGACGATTTTCTTTTGTGTACCATCTTTCACTAATACGACATTGTTATTGATTCGATTGATAACTCTCATAGTCACACCTCATTTTTTCGCAATTGCTAAATTAAACACAAGAATAAAAAAGACCCAAATGATTATAAAAAATCACTTAGGTCATGCCGGCTTATTCCGTAACAAATCCTGATACGTTTGTATTTAATTCGTTTATATCTTAACAGACAGTTTTACCATTGTCAATGGTTTTTATTTACATTTTGTAAGCGTTTTAATATAGTTGTGTGCATTGTGTTTATGCAACTCATTTTTATTTTCTTATTAAACATCTCCATATATTAGATAATATAATATCAATTATATAACATATATATTATATTTTTTTAATATAAACTGTTTCATTAATAATCATATGATAATTCAATATGCTTCTTCTAGTCTTTTTCTTCAGATTATATTCAATAATTCCTAAAATTTCCTTAAAATTTAGCTATTATTTGTTGACTTCTTGTAGTACTAGTGTTAATATAATAGCGGATGGAGTCTATGGCTTGTAAAAGCCGAAGAAAAGAGAGTGTTGTGAGCACTCTCTTTTTTTGTTGAGGAATTCGGATGGAGTTGACATTGATATCAAAAAACAATATTCAATATCAAATAGTTTCACTATCTAGAATTCGTGAACTGAGTTATATTTCTTTTCCAAACAGGATACAAATATATCTCAGGGTAACATTTGCTTCTGTAATGATTTTCCACACCAGAAACAGTGTAAAAATATCTTGCATAGCTTTCTACCTGTACTCTTCGTCCGAAATCCCTTAAATGGAAATTTCATTAAGACAGTTTCCTCCTTCTCTCAACTAACTTTTTTTGTGCACTTATGAAAAGTTAGGTTAATTATAGCACGATATAAACTAATTAGATATAATATCAAGTTAATTTCTCATAATTAGAAATATGATACATAATCTATGTAATTTTGTACAAAATTGAAGCTATTTTCTAATTTTATTTTTTTATGAAACAAAAAAGAGTTTAATTTATCAAATTAGATATTTTAAACTCTTTTTAATATTTATACTTTTACTAACAATTTTCAATTTCTATTGGCTTTAACGACCAATATTTTCCTTTTGCGTTTACAACTTTCATTTGTTTTATGTCATTTAAATAGAATCTCGAGGTAAATACTGTTTTTCCCTCATCCGCAAATATTTCAATGCTGGAATGATCAACAAATATCCTGATTTTTTGATTTTCTTTGATTAGTCTTTTAGCATAGCGTCTAGTTCCATACTTCTCATTATACATAAATGTCATATGACTACGATCTAAAATATAATCTTTTTCATTCATCTCAAAAAATATATAGTTTTCTTTACTTTCTAAAATCTCAATTTTAAAATAATCATTTACTTCCAATTCCAATTCAAATGCCGCTTGTTTTAAATTCATACATGTATCTATTTGACGTTCTTCATCACGTAACGATTTTAACTCTTCTAATGGTTCTTGCACAAGTCGATCACCATCAACAATAATTTTTCTAGGTATTGTAAGCATATGTGCCCAGTTATTTTTATCTGATGGATAAATACATTTTGAATTGCCTAGCCATCCAAATAGTATATATCTTCCACTCTCATCTTTGAAAATTTGTGGGGCATAAAAATCAAATCCTTTATCCATTTCATAATATGTCTGTGCGTTAAATTTCAAATCATTTTGAATAGGATCCCCGATTCCATAGGTGACAGAAAAAACATTTTGATAATCGTAATGATTAGAACTTTTTATTCCTTGTGGGGAAAAGAATAAAATTCCTTTCCCGTCTTGTTCAAAATAATTAGGACATTCTAACATATAACCAAAATTATGATTTTGCAAATTTAAATTTCCCTGATAGGTGAATGTGTGAAAAGTATCTCCATGATATACTGGCAATATTCCTATTCCATTTACTGATTCTCCTCCAACAAGCATCCAATATGTATCCTGTTTTTTGAAAACACATGGATCGCGAAAATTATCAGATGTAATTTTTTTATCCAAAGATACTATAACTCCTTGTTTATCAATCTTATCTTGTCTTAAAAGACCATAACATACATTTGCCTTGTCATCCTGATCAATTCCAGTGTAATATACATGACAATGTTTTCCTTCCTTAAAAGCCATGCCACTATAGCATCCATGTAAATCATATGAATCATCTGGATACATTGCACATCCGTAATCATCAAAGTGGATAAAGTCTTTTGTGGTTAAATGCCTCCAATGTTTTAATCCATGTACTGGTCCTAATGGAAACCATTGATAAAAAATATGATATGTTCCCTCTATTTGACATAATCCATTTGGATCATTCAATAGCCCATGTGGTGGTGCAATATGAAAAGATGGATACCAACGATCTTCGATAGTTGTTTGATGAATATAATTTATATATTCATCTGAAACATCCTCTATACGAACAAGTCTGTTTTGATGATTTGAAAAATCAATTAATTTCATACTATCACCAATTTATTCTACTTTTCCTTTCATAACGATTCTCGTTAACAAATATGCAACACCTATAGAGATAACAAGTACTAGTAGATATTGGATCATACCTCCTTGTAAATATAACAATGTTCCTGGCAACATACTTGCGCCTGTTCCTTTTGCTGCTAAAGATACAATTCCAGCAAATGCACCACCAGCTGCACCACCAATACATCCCATTAAAAATGGTTTAATCAGTGGGAAAGTTATCCCATACATAACAGGTTCAGATATACCAAATAATGCTGGAATTAAAGCTGGAATCATATTTGCCCGTTTTTGTTTATTTCTCGTCATCATTACAATCGCAAGCCCTGCACCAAGTTGACCTGCAATCGCTGCACTTCCCATAGGATTGATGAAATCAAGACCAGTTTCAGCATAAATAGACACAATTATTGGTGTAACAGTATGATGCATACCTACAGAACATAATAATTGAATTCCACCACCATATACAATACCACCGATACCAAATGGTAATTGTAGCATACTTAAAATAATATCTGTAAGTCCTTTCTCAATTGCACTTAATACAGGTCCCACAATAAATAATCCCAATAACAAAGATATTAATAATGTTAAAAATGGTACTAATAACATATCCACAATATCAGGGATAATCTTATGTAATTTTTTCTCTAAAGTTGCTGCAAACCAGCCTAAACAAATTGCTGGAATAACAGAACTTTGATATCCCGTAACATTTAAAGTTATTGGCCCAAGAACAAACTTCAATGGTTCTGCCAGACCATTCACAACATTCCATTTATCTGGAAGATTAGGTGAAACAAGCATTAAACCTAAAACGATACCTAAAATAGGTGATCCTCCAAATTTTTTACAAGCTGACCATGTGACTAATACTGGGATAAAAGTGTAGGCAGTTCCTGTAAGAACATTAAACAAAGTATTTAAATTATCATCAAATTCGATATGAAGTCCATTTGTCATAAAACTTTGTAATCCCATTAAAATACCTGTCGCTAATAATACAGGAATAATAGGGATAAATATATCTGAAATCATCTTTGTCAATTGTTGGAATTTACCTGTAGTTTCATTTGTACTTACTTCTTGACAATCTTGTTCATCATAAATACCAGTTATCTTTTGTACTTCATCACATACTTTATTCACAAAACCAGTACCTAAAATGATTTGATGTTGTCCACTTTTTTCAAAGTAACCAGCAACTCCAGGTGCTTTTTTAATATTTTCAATATCTATTTTAGACGTATTTTTCAATGATAAACGTAGACGGGTTGCGCAGTGCATAACACTTACAATGTTTTCTTTTCCACCAACTGCTGCAATAATTTGTTCAGCTGTGACTCTTGGATCTTTTTTCATATGTTTTCTCCTCTCATGTCAAACCGGTTTTATATTTTTCGAAAAATAAACGTCCAATATCATGATATGCATGCTTTATTATGATATCGAACCGGTTTTACACATTAATGATATACTGCAAAATTCACTTTGTCAATAGAAACAGCAAAATTTATGTATGCCTTTACATAAACTTTGCTGTTTTTCATAACGTAGTATCTCCTAATTGTACTTCTACATCTAATATGATTTCTTTCTTTGCAGTTATTTTTCCTTCTATCATTTGAACAATTGTATCAACACTAGCATTTGCCAGCTTTTCAATTGGTTGCTTTATCGCAGTTAATGTACGCTCACCAATTCTTGTAATATACGTACCATCAAACGCAATTAATTTTAAATCATTTGGTACATGAATATTCCGCTCTTTAGCAATTGCAAGACATTCCATAATTGCCATATCTACACCAATAATGGCATCAACGTCTGGATATAAATGAAATGCCATTTCTGCTGCTTTTTTATATTTTTCTGTTGTAAAAGTGTTATGTCCTACTTCCACCTGATGAACTTGTATTCCATGCTTCAAAAACAATTCATGACAACATGATGCATAATCATTTTCCGCTTTCACAAGTATCATACTTCCTACCAATTGTATAACATGACGGCATTTATTATTTAATAAAATCTCTAATGTTTTTTCTGCTGCCTGATAATGATTAGAACTAACAACTGGTATATGTTCCCCAATAAACCTGTCCAAGGCCACAATAGGTTGTTTAGTTTTTTTATATCGATCAATATCCAGTGTATGCGCCCCCATAATAATCCCATCCATCGCTTTTCGATCTAACATATCAAGATAACTTTCCTCAATTTGTTCTCGACCAATCGTGCCACATACCATAGTCATATAACCATAATGAAATAATTTTAATTCTGCATATTTTATAAATGTTGCAAAGAATGGATGCATCACATCTGGCATTACAATACCGACAATATTACTTCTTCTGCTTGAAAGATTTTTAGCTAATTGACTGGGTACATAATTAAGTTCTCTCATCGCTTCTTCTACTTTAGCTCTTGTTTTAGCAGATACATATCCACTATTATTTACGACTAATGAAACTGTACTTTTCGCAACATTCGCTTTTTTTGCAACATCATTGATACTTGCCATGATAACACCCCATTTTCTTTTATAATGATATCATTCTTTCCAATACTTTTCTACTTCAATCTCATAAAAAAGAAAAGCAGCTTTCGCTGCTTACTTATTTGATTATCAAATCAGATATTTTAAACTCTTTTTTAATATCTATGCTTTTTCTTCCACTTTTTTTACTTTATCCTGTTCAATTGGCTTCTTTAATATACCCATCATGACCGCTGCAACAATGGTACCTACAACGATTGCGACAACAAACCCTACTTTTCCACTAACCATTGGCAAAGTAATAAAACTACCATGAGGTACTGGAGATGTTACACCAGTTAAGGAAGCAATCACTGCTGCGACAATACAACCGGTAATTGTAGATGGAAGAATGTGTTTTAAATCTGCGATTACAAATGGAATTGCGCCTTCTGTAATGCCCATGATTCCCATAATACCAGCTGTTTTCGCGGCACTGCGATCTGCTGATGTCCATTTATTTTTGAACATAATTGTGGATAAAGCTATCGCCATAGGTGGAATACCAGGGCATACACGGTAGATACCATTTGGTCCCATAACGCCTTCTGAAATTAATGCGATTGTAAACATTGTTACAGTCTTTGTAATTGGTCCACCCATATCAATTTCGCAAATTGCGCCAATGATAATCGCAAATAAGATCTGGTTAGCACCGTTAAGATTTGTTAAAAACTCCATTAATACATTAATCAATGATCCCATTGGATTTGCAATACAATAGATATAGAATAATCCTAATACTCCAGTGGAAATAACTGGCACAATTAAAATTGGCATAATAGACTTAATAACATTAGGAACTTTCCATGACTTCATCCATTTTACAAGGTAACCTGCCATAATTCCAAGAACCAATGCTCCTAAGAAACCTGTTTTTGCACCCGTTTCGCCAATCGTATTATTCGCAAGATATCCTAAGATAAACCCTGGTACAAGTCCTGGTCTGCCAGCGATAGAATAAGCAACATAAGCTGCTAATACAGGAATCATCATGAATAATCCAGCTGCACCTATTGTTTTCAGATTTGCCATTAATGGATTCGCAACAACAATACCTGTAGACGTTGCATCCCCTCCTAATAAGGATAATGAGAACAGAATACCACCGGCCACAACCATTGGCATCATGTATGAAGTACCTGTTAATAATGCTTTTTGTATATTCTTTAGTTCTTTCTTAAACCCTTCCATTGAAATTCTCCTCTCTATTTCAAATTATAATGTTGTAAAGCTTTATCAACGACACGTTCTGGATAAGATATTGCTTCATCCACATTTCCATAATAAATATCTTTTCCTTCAAATCGCTCTTCTTCTTCAATTTGGATACTAACGGCTAAAATAATCATATCTGCACGTTCTATATCCTCTTCGCTTAATTCATTTTCAATACCAATACTTCCCTGTGTTTCAAAATGATATTCATACCCTCTTTTTTTACATTCACTTTCTAATGCTTCCTGTGCCATATAGGTGTGGGCAATCCCTGTAGGACACGCTGTGATACCAACTACAAACATACGATCTCCTTTCTGATGTCATCATTGATCTGTTTTAAAAACTCAAATGCTTCTTCTTTTGTATTACAGGATTTTAAATGCTCTCTAAATTCCGGTTTCATCAGATTTTTGGATATCTGTGAAATAAATTTTAGATGTAATACATTTTTATCCTTTAAAGGAACACCAATCATAAAGATTAATTCTACTGGTTTTGTTTCAGCTTCACCCCAGTTGATTTCTTTTTCTGTTTTCATATATGCGATAAACGCTTCATTAACTGCATCACTCATGCCATGTGGAATCGCAACATCAAAACCAACTGCTGTAGAAAATTCATGCTCCCTTTGATACACTGCTTTTTTATATTCTTCTTGATTGTTAAGCAAGCCTAATGTTTCTGCCTCTTTGCATAATCGATTAATCGCTTCCTCTTGTGTTGTCACTGGCTCATTTACCATGACCAATTCTTTGCAAATCATGTTACTCCTCCCAATCTATACATTCCAGGAAATTCTTTTTTGTGATTCCTGTTTCAAACAGTTTTTCCAATTCTTCTGATTTTATCAGGTGATAAATTTCATCCAGTATCGCTTTACAGCTCATAAGATCCTGTTTATTGACATTGAAGAAAATTGCCATATGTACACTATGATTGGTCCACTTTATTGGTTTTTCTCCAATCCAGATGGAAACTGTAGTCTTATTCACAAAGTTTAGATTTCCATGCGGAATTGCTACCCCATATCTGTTATCTGTTGCGCCTTGCTGTTCACGCTTCAAAAGTGTTGCTTCGTATTCTTTCTGTACAATACCCTTTTCTACCAAATGTGTTACCATATGATGAATCACTGTTTCTTTATCTGTTTCATTTCCAACAAGTATATTTTCAGCTCGTAGATACTGGGACAAAATACTTTTGTCTACACTTCTTTTTTTCTCTTTCTGAAAAACAATATCCTGATAAAAAGCTCGTATATTTTGAATATCCATATCGCCCATTAATGCTGATACAACAATGGTTGGTTTACGCATCTCAATTTCTACTGTAGATATGATGAAATCAATGGATTCCAAATTAATTCTTAGTGCTTTTTCAACGGAAGCAACCTCCAATATATCTAATGGCGGCAATACGTTTTTGATACGATTTAAAACCATTTGACTTGATGCGATACCTAAAGGACAAATCAATAATACTTTCTTGCTCTTCTTCTCAAGGTCTACAATGTTTTGAAAATGAATCATCACAAACCCTACTTCATCTTCACTTAATTTTATATGTAATGCTTCACTTTCACTGTCCAACACGAACCATGTTAATTCAAACATAGAACCGAATTCTTTTTTCGTTTGTTCTAAAAGTTCATTTTGTAAATTAATTCCTGTACGTAAGCGAAATACCATGGCATGTAAATGTAGTAAAAGATTTTTCACAATATCCTCATACTGAAAGATATTCACATTTAATAATTCTTCCATTTTATGAATGATTCGATAAAAGATTTCTATCTCTGTTTCAGGGATTGTTTCCGTGCTTGGAAACTGTATTCTATCCGCAATCAGATAATTTGCGAAATAGTGGTAGTCTGCTTCAGTAAATTCTACCGTGATCTTTTTTGTGATGAAAGATAAGATTTCCCTAGCCAGCAACATATTCGGCTGTTCCATGATTTTATCTAATAACAAAGCATCCTGAAGGGCTTGAATATGGTGATTTTGTATACATCTGGTTGTCAATATGACCATGATATTCACGATATGGTTAAAGTAATGCTCTGGTATTTCCATTTTTCTGATATCTTCAAAACTTCGTATGATATCAAAACATGTCTTTACGATAACATCATCATATATCTCTGTTAATTTCATGGATTGACTCACTGCATCTTCACTCGCCATCAACATCAATCTTTGAATCTGTTCCTCACTGCCTTTGATACAGATATGCATTTTTTCAACACATAACTGTGCTCCTGAAGTAACATAGCGACGATTCAAAATATCAATATCATTTCTGATAGAACTTACAGAAACATAAAACTCATCACTGATATCCTCTATTTGACAAGGTATTTCTTCAATAATGATTCGCTGTAACAGAATAAATCTTCTTGTTTCTGGATAATAATCCTCTTCTCCATCATCTATGTTATCGTACGTCGCCACATCTGTATTTTTCTGAACCCTGATTCCTTGTCCCGGCATTGTTTGTATTTGATAACCCTTTTTCTCCATTAACGGTTTTATCTTATCTAAATCAGAATAAATTGTACGTTTACTAACACCCAGCAATTCTGCATAGTCAGCTACCGTTAATACCTTTTTTTGTTTAATCAAGATTGCCATTAATTGATCTAACCTTTTTGAAACCATACCTTCACCTGCTTTCATTGATCAGGGCAGCTGTTCTTCAAAGATAAGAAGTGATTTTTTTAGATTTTCTACATTTTGTTGTAAAATATCTTCTTTTTTGAAAATACCGCCTGCACTTCCTGCGTATGTATATCCCCCTTTCGTTAATATCTCTTTTACATTGCCACTGTTTACGCCACCAACTGCCATCAATGGTAATGTTCCTAATGGTTCACAAACTTTATTTGCGTAATTTTGTGATACTTCATTTGCGGGGAAAACTTTAATAATATCAGCGCCTAATTGTATTTGATGATAAATCTCACTTGGTGTAAATGCTGCTGGTATAGAAGTCACATGATGTTCTTTACAATATTGAATCATTTCTTGTGTAAAACCAATTGGCGATAACACGAAGGAAACACCCAATGCAATTACTGCTTTTAAATCATCAAAATGTATGACAGTTCCTGCGCCTATACATAACGCTCCTTGATATTGTGATACGATTTTTTTAATTGTATCCAAAGCATTTTCTGTATTGAGCGTAATTTCTACATTTTTCACTTTGGATCCCATCTTTAATACTTCACATACGGTTTTTACTTGTTCATAAGTATAACCCCGCAATATAACTGTTACATAACCTTTCATTCCATCACCTTCCTTACAATTTCATTATACCTTGCATATTTCCTTTTCAAAGTCAGCCTGTTGCAATGGCTTGTTGCAACTTTTTTGCATATACTCTGTATAATATTTCTTAATGATTGTATAAGATTTATCATCTATTTCCATTGTTTCCAACAAGCGGACTCCTTGTTTAGATTCTTCCTTTTCATCATATACAAGCGCTGCTGCTATCGATTTCAAAAGGATATTTGCATCCTTTTGTGCTTGATGTAGTAATACAAAAGGCCTCATAAATCTTTCGTTTGCTTCCAGTTTACGCTTAACATCTCTACAATTACGCTGTATACTGTCCTGAATAAATGGATTTGAAAATTTATCTATTGCACCTTGCGCAAAAACCTGTTGATCATGTAATGATACATGAAAATAGTCTGCTAAAATAGGATTTAAAGATTGCATTAAATCTTCTGCATCTTTTCGTATTTCGATATCTAATGCTGCTTCATGTAACAGTTTGTATCCTTTTAAATATCCTGAGTAACAAAACAAAGCAGATAATAAATTATATGTATAAAGCTTACGTTCCATAAAAAGATGAAAATCTTCTATTGGAGTTACATTTTCCAGATATATTTGATCTAATGCTTTATTTTTGATTGGCAAGTAACATATATCCTGAGAGATGATATCAATTTCATGCATGGTATTGGTTGTACAAAAAATACTGCCTTCACTTATTTGAATATCTTCAACACCTAAAAATCCTTGTAATTTAGATGCTACATCTATTCCATTTTCAAATGTTACGATTGCTTTATCTTTCAGAAGATGGCAATATGGTTTCAAATTATTTGCCAATTCTTCATAATGCTCTAATCCTATAGAAACTGCGACCATATCACAATGTGTTAAACAGTATTGATAATTTTTCTGTGTCGCACAATAAGCCTGATAATTAAAAATATTCTTAGCAGGTTTCGTATTACCATAAAATGATATCTCATAATTTTTAGATGCTTCCAATTTATCAATGAGAGCTTCATCCTTATCCACAAACAAAATATGATCTTTTGAATCAATATATTGTGGTAAAAATCCTCTGCCACTTTTCCCAGCGCCTATAATCAGAATGGTATGATTCATTGGATAACATCCTGCAAAAAGTGATAACATTTATCTTCTAATGCCCATACTTTTTCCTTATCGCTTTCTCTGATTTCCATTGTGACAAGAATTTCTCCAGAACTGACTTCATCTAATGCTTCTAATATATCTCTTGCGACTTGTTGATTTAAAAATCCTTCTTCACATAAATCAATATGCCAATCACCAAAACGTGGATTCGTTTCATCTAAAATGGCATTCGCAAAATGTACACGTGAAATATATGGTGCTAAAGCTTGGATGCTTTCTTTGAAATCATCTTTGTTTAATGCCACATGTGCACTATCCCAGCTAATGGACAATTTTTGGTCTTGAAATACAGATTTATCGAATCTTGATAGGAACTCCAATGTTGTCTTGGTATCTCCCAACACATTCTTTTTATGTGCAAAAGCATCTAATGGTTCTACCAGAAGCTTTGTAGGATAGCCTTGTTCCTGTATATAAAGCAATAATTCTTTAAGGGATTTTTCAAATTGACATAAGCCATCTGCACGCTTGCCATCGACCATTTTTCCACTTGCTAATCCAATAAATTCTCCATGAGTTTTGGTAGAAGTTGTAATCATTTCTTTTACTTTTTCTACTGCTTTTATTCTGTTCTCTTCGCATAAATCACTAAGATTTAATCCAGCTCTACCTAACTGTCCTGTTGTCCAATAAGTAATTCTCCAATCTGGTTTCAAATCAAGAAATGCTTGAATAAATTCTTCTCCTTCCACTAGCCTGGTTTCAATACTTGTATAATGACCCTGTGTTTTTAATCTACGATATAGTTCTATAGAATCTTCTGGTGTTTTTATACAAGGATCAAAAACATTTGACACAAGTAATGATGGTATGTATGTAATATTTTTCATACGCTCGCTCCTTTCTTTCTGATTTCATACTATCATGTTTCCGTTTTGAAGTTTAATCAACGAATTTCAACTAGCTGTTGCAAAAATCTTCTTTTGTATGAATGAAAGAAAGTCATCTTTTGTATAATTCATAATGAGTTCATCTGGAAAATCAATATCATAAAAATATTGCTGAATCTCTTGATAGTTTTTGATATCTGAAGGATCATGCGCATCACTGCTTAAAAGTATCTTCACTTTGTAATATTTACACAGATTCAATAATAAATGATCATTTTCTATGACATTTTTTCTAATATCAAGATTTCTTAAAGAATTATTGTTTATCTCTATAAGGACATGATGATCTTTAGCCACCTGCACAATCTTCTCATAATCTAATGGAATGTTTGCGTCATCTGGATGTGAAATAATATGTATTTTAGGATGTTTCATTGCCTCTATCATATTTTCTGTATTTGTTTTTTTGTCTTTACTTTGATAACAATGCAAGTGAAAGCCCGCAATCGCATAATCTAATAAATCAAGTGTTTTATCGTCCATAGACAATTTTCCATCTAAGATATTTACTTCTGCACCATATAGTATTGGTAAACCATATAAACATTTTGGAGCTACATCTAAATTTCTAAAATAAATAGGATCACATGCCCCCGGTATCCCCTGATCATGCTCACTAAAACCTAAAAGCTGTAAGTTTTTTTCATACTTTGCTGCATATGCCATTTCACGAATTGTACCAAAAGCATGTCCACTGGCAATGGTATGTGTATGTACATCTAGTTCTATATCTTCTAATCTGATTTTCATTTTCATTCTTCCTTCCTGCTTTTTTATCACAGTACCATAGAGAGCCTTTCATTAAAAACTAGATTTCTGCAACAATAGGTTGAAAAATATATAATTAAAAAATACGTTATCCGCGTATTTTTCGCAAAAGAAAAGCAGCTTTCGCTGCTTACTTATTTCACTTCAATCAATTCATATTCTCTTGTACCTAAACCAATCTTTTCCGCATGTTCCAAGCATACCTTCCAATTTGTTTCAGGTGTTGTATTCGTAAAGTGATCATGATGATCATGGAATCCTTCCTCATGCATATGATCATTTAACAAACTGTTTGGCATTGGTGTTTGTGCATTGCAGGCATCTGCGCAAGCCTGATCTAATGCAACAGGATCAAAACTAGCAAACATACCAACATCAGGTAAAATCGGCGCATCATTTTCCGCATGACAATCGCAATATGGTGAAATATCAATAACTAAATTAATATGGAAGTTAGGTCTGCCGTCCACAACAGCTTTGCTATATTCCGCGATTTTTTTATTTAAATCATCATTTGCACTATCATTTTCGTTATAAATAGCATCATAATTACAAGCACCCATACAACGGCCACAACCAACACATTTATCATGATCAATAGAAGCGTGATTGTTTTCATCAAAACTGATCGCACCATGTGCACAATTTTTAAAGCACATATGACAACCTGTACAGATAGATTTATCTACACTTGGCTTACCAGATTTATGTTGATCCATTTTTCCTGCACGTGAACCACATCCCATACCAATATTCTTTAAAGTTCCTCCAAATCCAGTACATTCATGTCCTTTAAAGTGGCTTAATGAAATAAATACATCCGCATCCATAATCGCACGGCCAATTTTTGCACTCTTACATAATTCTCCATTCACAACAGGTACCTCTACATCATCAGTACCTTTTAAACCATCACCAATGATCACATGGCATCCAGTACTAAATGGTGAAAAGCCATTTTCATATGCTGCCTCCATATGATCTAATGCATTCTTTCTACGACCAACATAAAGTGTATTACAATCAGTCAAAAAAGGCATACCACCTAATGACTTCACAACATCAACGATAACTTTTGCATAGTTTGGGCGTAGATAAGAAAGATTTCCCGGTTCTCCAAAATGAATTTTTATCGCAACCATCTTTTTCTCAAAATCAATATTTCCGATACCAGCTACTCTGACTAACTTATTCAATTTCTGAGGCAGGTTTGTACCAGGCAATGCACGCATATCTGTAAAATAAACCTTTGATTTTTCCATATCCTATTTCCTCCTTATATTTACTAAATCCATTTTATACCAAATAAATTCACATAGCAATATTTAATCAGAATCACTTTTTAGAATATTAAAAAAATACTGCTATTTAAACAGTATTTTTATAAAAATTTATATTTTAATACGCCAAATCCAACAAGCCATCGAGATTACCGCAATAGCATAAATCAAGCTCTTTTATATCCATAAAATCATCTGGTAAAAATAAAGAACTGGATTTTTTTGAAGATATTACCTGACTGCTTTGTAGAATTTCTGCCACAAACTGTGAACAGAAATAGCGATGGTTGATTTTATGTCCGATATGCAAAAGACATAAAGCCACTCCCAATTTACTATACTTATAATGTTTAGATCTAGCCTCATGCCGTTTTAAGATGATACAAATTTCTTCATATACCTCATCACTAACATGAATTTTATATAACCGGCATGGCGTTTCTAACCTGCATTCTTTAGAGAATCTATGGAATTGTTCCCTGCGAAATCCTTTGGTCACAATACTATAAAATTCTTCGTATTTCTCATCAATACCAATAGAAGCATGCGTATAAGAAGATCTTGTCAATCCTCTGATGGCTTTAGAAGCTCTATCAGAAAATTTTGTTAATAATACATAAACGTATTTATCATTTGGTTGAATGGACATAGCTGCATCCTTTCTTATTTTTTTAAAGTCCAGTCCATTGTACCATACATGATATCTTTTCGTATACTGATTTTTTCAGAAACTTATACCAATTTCCAACAATGATTATAAAACGCCTTTATATTCCCCTGATTTTAATCTTTTGGTAAAAATTATAAAAGCAGTATAGCTTAAAATTGTTATACTGCTTTTACTATCTATTCTAAATTTTTTCCATTTGTTGCGATAACATTTTTATACCAATAGAATGAATCTTTTTTATATCGTTTGCATTCTTTCACATCATCATCGCTGCGGTCAACGTAAATAAATCCATAACGCTTGGCGATTCCATTGCTTGTGGATAGTAAGTCAAATGCGGACCATGGGTTATATGCAATCAGCTGCACACCATTTGAAATTGCATTTTTCATGGCTTTGATATGTTCTCTAATATATTCAATACGATAAGGATCATGTATTGTACCATCTTTTTCTAATGTATCATATGCGCCAAATCCATTTTCACAAATCATCATAGGTTTATGATAACGATCATTAATATCTTCTAACACATATTGTAGTCCCATTGGATCAATTGGCATAGAGAAATCTGTAGCGCCAATGAATTCATTTTTACAGCCTTCAAATAAATCTGGCTGCACTTCGTAAACAACATCTCCTCCTTTACCGATTTTATTGTTCTGTTTAGAGCGTCGTGCTGCCCCAGGTGTAGGTGCTTTTACACAGGCACTTTGGTAATAGTTGATGCCAAGGAAATCAAAACATTCTGAACCTTTTTTAATTAAATCCATATCACCTTCCTGTATTTCAAATTCAAGACCCTGACGTTTTAAATATGCCATAACAGAATCTGTATACACACCCTTAAAATATGCATCCATATAGAAATAATTTTTAAACGCATTCGCATTTTTAGCAGCAAGAACATCCTGAGGTGCACATGTATGTGGATAGTACGGTGCCATATCCAATGCTGCACCACATTGCCCATTTGGTACTATTTCATGAACAGCAATTGCAGCCTTTGCATGTGCTAAATTCATATAATGATTTGCCTGATAACGGAATTTCGGATTAAATTTATCTTCCATTGAGATTTTATTTTTACGGTCAATATAATTTACTACAATACTTTGTTCATTGATTGTTAACCAATAACGTACCTTATCTTTATATTCATTCAAAATAAATCTTGCATAATACTCAAAATCATCTACAATTTGGCGATTCGCCCATCCACCATATTTCTCAACTAAAGCCATGGGTAAATCATAATGCCACATAGTGACAATCGGTTCAATATGATGAGCTCTTAATTCATCAATTAAATTGTGATAAAATTCTACACCTTTTGGATTTGGTTCACCTACTCCATCTGGCAGTACTCTTGACCAGTTGATGGAAAAACGATAAGACGTAAATCCCATTTCTGCCATTAGTGCTACATCTTCTTTATAGTGATGATAATGATCACTTGTAACACTGGCATCTGCATATCCATATTCATCGTGAATTTCACGATTGATAACATCCTGTTGATTGTCTTTTTTTCCATCTTCGTTTGCAGCGCCTTCACATTGATAAGCACTCGTTGCGGCTCCCCATAAGAAGCCTTTAGGGAAACTATTTACATATTCCATTAATTTTTTCCTCCAGTTTTCTATTCATCTTCATCATTTGTTCCATCACATTCACTTCTGATGCAATTGTCATCAATGTATCCTGTGCATGTATAAACAATAAGCATATTTCGATTTTATCGCCTCTTGCTTCATCCTGAATTACCTTGGTCTGTGATAGATGTGCTTTTTTTACATTTTCTTTTGCAGAAACTAACAACTCCTGTGCTTTATCTTTTTCTCCATCCATTTCTGCAATCATCGCTTTTGTGGCCAAATTTCTTGCTTCACCTGCATGCAGAATGATTTCCATAGCTACATTTATAATTTTTTCATCCATATAACAACGTCACCCCTTTAAGCGATTGCTTTCGTTTCTGTATTCTTCACTTCTTTTCGTTCTTCTTTTTTTAAAAGTTTCATCTCTTCTTCTGCCATTGTTACTTTTTCAAATGTTTTGAAGAATGGATAATAAATGATGATATCCAACGCAAGAACGACTGCCCACCACAGAATTCCCATCATATCGCCTGTAAACATAACAGTTGAAATAGGTGCTGGAATAGTTGCGACCATTGCAAGTTCAATAGTAGGAACAGCTAATAATCCCATTTTCATAATAACATATACAATCGTTGCATTTACAAAGGTACAAATATACATTGGAAGCATTAGAACTGGATTAAATACCATTGGTGCTCCATACAATACTGGTTCATTAATGTTGAAAATAGAAGGTCCAATACATACTTTACCTAAAGTTTTTAATCGTTTACTTTTTGATGTTAGCAATAGAATATTAAATGCTAGTGTACATCCCATACCACCCAATACACATAAAGCGATTCCATTACATACTTCTGAAGTTGTTAGATTTGTCGCAATACCGCCAGCTGCTACTGCCGCAACATTGGCAGCCTGTGCAGGAATAAAGATAGCATTTCTAGGACCTGACCAAGTCCAGCCAGATATACCAAGAGAATAGAAGAATACTGGAATAAAGATAACCAATAAGAAACCAGGATATGTTTGTGCGATTGCCTGTACTGGTTCAAAAATCAATAATACCAATGGATATAAATCTACATCAAAATCGATAATTAATATCTTCATGGTAAGAATTGTTATAAAAATCGGTATAATATTTTTAATCCATTCCTGAACAAACTCTGGAACAGTTTTATTATTTTTAAACAATTTCATCTTAGCAACCATATGGAAGATAAATGCAACGTATAATCCTACAATAATTGCAACTACAATACCCGTAGGTCCAAAACGGTTCCATGTAACAGAATATACTCCATCCACAATGGTTCCTTTCATTGTTAGAATATATGCACAGATACCAGTTAACCCTCCGACAACCTGATATCCACGATGTTTCAAAGATCCCATTAACTGATACACCATCATAAATGATACTAACAGAGCTAACAGATTGAATGTATATGTCGTAACATCACTTAGATTTGGTAAAAAGTTTGGAAAATATGGTTGTACAACATTATAGAAGAAAATGACACAACCGGTTAAGATAAATGGTAAACATTTGACGATACCTGCAGAAAATCCAGATACCCATGGCCTATTAGTAAATCTTTGTACTGCTGGCGTTAATGAATTCTGAAGCCAGTCCATTAATTTTTTCATATTTGCTCTCCTTGTTTTACATAATATTATTTTTCTAATTGCTCTAATGCGAAATCTACAAGTCCTTCTCCATCAAGCGCTCCATAGATTTTTTGTGGAATCACTGCGACTGGAATATCATATGGCTCTGCCATTTCCTCAAATTCATCTAAGTGTGATTCATAATGAGGTCCTAAGAGTAATAATTGATAATCCTCTAATACATCTTCTACCACACTTTGACTTTTGGCATCGATATTGATATCTGCTTGTTTCATGTCTGCAGCTTTTTGTGCTCGTTGTGCTAAAAATCCAGAACTCATTCCTGCTCCACAGCACAATAAGATATTATATTTTGGCATTTGTTTTTGCCTCCTTTCAACTTACACCACTATTATGCGAAAACTTACATAACAAAAAAAGTTTAGCATTTTCATTCAATGACGAAATTTTGGAACTTTTTTAAAATATCATGAAACGGTATAATTTGATTGTAAATTAAGATATAATATGTATCATGTTTCATAAAATGGTTCATATTGGGAGGTATATGAAATGGTCACGAAAAGAGATATCATACAATTCTTAAACAATTCTCATACAGAATTATTAACTACCAAATCTATTGCTGCTCATTTTAATGTTACTCAAAGAACCATACAAAATTACTTAAAAGAGATCAAAGAAGAGTATCAGGATTGTATAGAAACTACATCAAAAGGAATTATCGTTAAGCAATCATTAGAGTTAAAAGAAGATTACTCTATTCCTTTGACCTATGAAGAAAGAAAATCCTATATTCTACGAAATCTTTTGGTAAATAATTATCGCTTTGATATAGATAATCTTGCTGAATATTTATGTATTTCAGAAGTTACCCTACAAAATGAAATAAAAAAGATCAGACGCAGTATTGAAAAATATGGTCTGGTCCTTAAAACAAAAAATAATCAATTATTTATCAATGGTACCACAAAAGATAAAAAAGCTCTTATGATTCAGCTAATTTATGGTGAAGCAGAAAATTCACTGGTCAGTCTGTCAACACTGAATGATATCTTTCAAAATTATAATGCAGAAGAAATCCGTGATATTCTCATACAAAAGCTAAACGATGCACATTTCTTTATGGATGAATATTCCCTGATTAATTTATTACTTCATATATTAATCGCGATGGATCAGCAGCAATCTTTATCTCTGACACAAATCAATGAGGATATGCATCAAGAATTTAGAGATTTAAATCACCATTTTGTATCAATTATTGATGAAGTGTGCAAATCACTCGAAGAAATTTATAAAGTGAAATTCACTAGTAGTAATCGTTATCAGTTTACACTGCTCTTAATGACAAGAGCTATCAGAAATAAAGAAATCGAAGGAATTGATCGTACAAAATTATCTGTAAGTAATGAAATATTATCATTGGTAAGCTACATCATATCTGAAATTTACAAAATTTATGACATTGATTTAAATACCAATGAATTCGTCATCGCATTTTCTTTACATATTAAAAATATGTTGATTCGCCTAAAAGAACAAATTTCCATTCATAATCCATTATTATATAATATAAAATCTACTTCCCCATTTATCTATGACATTGCTGTTTATATTTCTAATTTAATCAGCAAGGAACAACATGTGGAAGTATATGATGATGAAATCGCCTATATTGCTTTACATATCGGTGCTCGAATAGAGGAATTAAATAGCATCAGAGATAAGTTAAAAGCAGTTTTGGTCTGTCCACAATATTATTCTTATTATAATCAACAGTTTAAAAAAATTGAAACGTACTTTCACGATGATATGATGATTTCATCTATTGTCACAAATCCTATTGAATTAGAGGATATATCATGTGATATTATTCTTTCCACAATTCCTGTGAATAAAGGAAATCATTGTGTGTTGATATCAAATTTTTTCAATGAAAATGATAAAGACAATATCAGCATCATGATCAAACGATTAAAAAAAGCAAAAGCAAGGGATAAAACAATTGATTTACTAAGAAAGCTCATTGATAAAAAGTTGTTTACCCTCCATGCAAAGTACCAATCAAAAGAAGATGCTATCAATCAAATGAGTGATGCTTTACACTCTCTTGGTTATGTACAAGAAGAATTTAAACAGAAAATATTTGATAGAGAAAAGATATCCGCTACCAATTTTGGTATGATTGCAATACCACATCCTATTGATTTTTACGCTAACAAAACAGTGATAGAAGTATCAATATTAAAAACTCCTGTTTTATGGGGAAATACTTCCGTAAGAATTATCTTTATGGTATGTATTAATAAGCGTGACTTTTCTAATTTTTCAGATGTATTTTCCTTTCTTGCAGGAACATGCAGTGATGATGAAAATCTAGAACGATTAGTTAATGTCAAATCATATGATGAATTTATGAATACCATTATTGCTTTATATGAATAAAAAAATACCATTTCCTGCCCATTGGAAACGGTATTTTTCTTCTACAATAAATATTTTTCCACAAACTCCGCAATACCATCATGGTCACAATCGCCTGTGATATAATCCGCAACACTCTTTGTCAGCTCACTGCCATTTTCCATGACCACACCAACACCAGCGTTTAACGTCATGTCATGATCATTATCAGCATCCCCAAAGGTACAAAGATTATCCATTGTCCAGCCGTGTAATCCCATAATTTCCTCCAAGCCATATGTCTTTGTGACTCTTGGATCCATATATTCATACAATACACTTGCCGTAATTAATCCTGATGATTTATAGTTATCATTATGGAATGTCTTACTTCTTTCAATTACTGTATCCATGTATTCTGGCTCAAATACCAACATTACTTTTGGTTTTGGCTCCGCTAAAAATTCATCAAAATCTACGACACGATAATCAATACCATCTGCCTTAGAAAGCATTTTAATTAAATCATCATCCTTTGGCGCAAACAACAATCCATCATATGGAATCGCAAAATTTACATTTAAATCTTCATAATGCGCAATAATTTCTTTGATCAATGCACCATCTAAAGGAAAACTTGCTTTATCAAAATCCAACGTTACATCAAAAACTTCACCGCCACCGCTTCCAACAATGGCATCTACTAGACCTTCAATTCCCCATTCACCAAGCTGATTTCTTACACTCTTTACATCACGCCCTGTACATAAACCAAAAAGAATACCTTTTTCTTTTAACTTTTTGATTGCTTTGACTGTCTTTTCAGTCACAACTCCAGCATTACCCAATATTGTACCATCTACATCACACATAACTGCTTTTATATCTAATCCATTTACCATGTACCTTAACCTCCTAGCCTTTTTCTCATACACAATCGTACCTTATTTTGGAGTTACATACAATGGATTACGTTTTCATAGAATAGAAAATTTCGTACAAATTCACAAAACCCTTTAAAATGGGCATTTAAAGCAGATAAATCACGTTTTTAGGGGGACTTTTTCAAGAAAAATCACATTTTTTGGACGAGTTTTATGCAAATCATCACGTTTTTAGGGCGACTTTTATCAAAATCATCACGTTTTCCTGAAAAATAAAGAAAGAAAAGCCGTATGCATCGCATACGACCCCTTATTAAATCAAATGATATCGCTGTAATAATTCTTCGATAACGGTTCCCTGAATCTTCTTTAAACCTTTCTTTTCAATGACTTTCATCATCCAAGGCAATTCAATTTCTGATAGTTTTTTACCATCCATCATCTTATACGTACTATCCAATAATACACGAACGTCGTAACAAGAATTAAATACTTCAGGAACACCACGATCAACATCTAATAATGTATATACAGCTTCCATTGCTGTTCTTACGGAATATTCGGTTGTAAAGACTGTATCACGAACTGTATCCGCAAACTGACCGATAAATGCAAAGTTTACACATCCATCAGGCACAACCTTTGGTCGATCTCCTTTGGTACGAGGCATAAAGAATGCAGTAATATAAGGCATCATACATGGGATACAACGTGCAGAATTGACTGCCATATCATGGATTTCATCTTCTGGAACACCTAAGTGATATAACCATTCTTCTGTGATTTCTATACCTGTACATTCTCTCATCGGTTTCTTAATATAGTTTCCTGGCACATCGCCAAATAATCCATAGAACCAGATGACTAGCTGATCTTTGGGCTGATCTTTGAAGTGTGGCTGGCGGTTGATTGTCCAACTTAATAACCAGTTAGAATCTTTTGCGGTTACAATACCACCGGTTGTGACTTTCCCTGCGAATGGATCACGTTTACAAATCTTCTCCAAATATGGTGGAATCTTATCATCTAATGTTGTAATGGTTGCGGATTCCCAATATGTTTTTTCTGTATCAGTACAGAATTTATCCGGATGTCCAAAGCTTGGATCCTGTGCTGCGATATTTCTCCATAACTGCCAACAGCCACCATTTTCCGTTTTAAATTCTGGGGCATGGTTTTCATCACCAAGACTGGAATTTTCTGTACAGCTGCCATTTGTCACAAATACCAAATCATCTTCGATTAAATCGATTGTTTCTTCTTTTCCACCATGGATACATACAATCTGTTTTGCGACTTTTTTATCATCTTTGATATCAAAAATTACGTTTGTGACTTTAGTATCATACTGGAATTGCACATGATGTGCTTCCAAGTATTTAATCATAGGCAAAATCAAAGATTCATATTGATTATATTTTGTGAACTTTAATGCAGAGAAATCTGGTAAACCACCAATATGGTGAATAAAACGCTGGATATATAACTTCATTTCCAAAGCACTGTGCCATTGTTCAAAGGCAAACATGGTTCTCCAATATAACCAGAAATTACTCTTAAAAAATTCTTCATCAAATACATCATTGATGGTTTTATCATATAAATCTTCATCCTTCGTAAAGAACAATTTCATGATTTCCATAGCAGCTTCATCACTTAGCGCAAATTTTCCATCTGTATGAGCATCTTCTCCACGATTAATTGTCGCACGCATCAAAGAATAGTTAGGATCTGCTTTATTTAACCAATAATATTCATCTAAAACAGATACACCCTCTGTTTCAATAGAAGGAATAGAACGGAACAAATCCCATAAACATTCAAAATGATTTTCCATTTCACGACCACCACGGATAATAAATCCTTTGGTTGGATCTTTGATACCATCACATGCACCACCTGCGATATTTAATTCTTCTAAAATATGTATATGTTCCCCTTTCAACTGTCCATCACGAACCAGGAAACATGCGGCTGCCAAAGATGCTAAACCAGAACCAACAAGATACGCTGATTTACGATCAACTCCAGCTGGTTTTAAAGGACGTGCAAATGCTTCATAATTACCATTACTATAATACATATCCATTACCTCCGTTTGTTTTTACACCTATAGGATAACGTGAATTTTAAATTGCCACCATAGACACGACTTTGCCCGTGTTGAAAGTTTTCACACTTGCCTGTATCTGTCTAAAATTTTGACATAACCCCTTTGGTGTCTAGTTTCTTTATTTAAGTATATCTGTTTGAATTGCGAAATTTGGAGATATCTGGAAGGCTTTTCTATTTTGTGCGAAACCCTGTATAATTATTTTATGAAATATATGAAACTATTTTTTTATATCTAGTGTTATATGGGTGAAGGAGGGGAAAAATGAATGAGAAAGCTTATCTAAAGGAAATCAGAAAAGGGAATCAAGAAGCTTTAAATGCATTTATTGAAACATTATATCCTTCCGTATATCGCTATGTTTTCTGCAAAGTATCAGGAAAAGAGGAAGCAAAAGATATTACACAGGAAGTCTTTCTACGTTTTATCAAACAGATTCACAATTATCAAAGTAATGGAAAAGTGCTGGCATATTTATACACCATTGCGATGAATTGTTGTCACACCTATTATCGAAAAGAAAAACGCTTTGATTACACAGAATTAAATGATGAGATATCAAAAGATGATTACAATCTGTCAGAAGATGTCCTTCACACATTGACCTTTGAAGAATTAAGATTATGCTTACAAAAACTGCCAGATAAAGATCAGGATATTTTAATCTTTCATTATCTGAAACAAATGACATTCAAAGAGATCTCACAAATCACAAATGAAAGTGAAAACACATTAAAAACCAGACATTATCGTGCCCTTGCCAAAATGAAAAAAATAATAAAGGATGGTGATCAACATGTATCATGACTTTGATGAGATTGATATTCCAGAAGAAGGTTTGGAAACGACCAAGCAACAATGCTACAACGTATTAAAAGAAACGATACCGCCTACAAAGCTATCCACCATATTTCAGCTTTATATGTTAGATACTGCTTATTATATCAAAAGTGCATGCTTGGGTATCGTGATGCTTCTTTCTATTGGCTTCTTTTTCCCAGATATGTTTCTTGCGAGTTCTACTATTTATTTTATGATATTAGGAGCGCTCTCTGCTTATGAAACACATAAACATCACATCTATGAAATGAACGAATTATTAGATGTCACCTATTTGAATTCTGGAAGGACCTTTCTTTATAAGAGCATTTTGATTTCCACATTACAAATCATTGGGTTTATATTTATTCTTTTGATTCAATTAAATTTACCAAATGCAAACATCAGCTTATTAATATTAAATACAATTTTACCAATTTATTTGATACAGTGCATTTCTATGGTATTTGAAAGATTTATTCATACAAAGTTCAGTGCCATTATTTTATATGCATCTTGTTATGGTATTTATACAACATTAAAAGAGGTTATTATTTACCAATTAATGAGCATTCCTATGCTTTATGTCTATACTGTATTTGGTATCATTACAATTTTATTAATCATTTTATTATTTATATTTTACAAAAACACCGAAAAGGAGGAAACGTTTTATGGAATTAGTAATGAAGGATATTAGTAAATCATTTAAAGAAAAAAAAGCAGTCGATCACATTTCACTTACATTAAACAATGGAATTCATGCGTTACTTGGCGCAAATGGCAGTGGGAAAACAACACTGATACGTATGATCTGCGGGTTATTACCAAGTAGTGAAGGTGAAATTTATGCCGATGGGGTTTCCATCAAAAAACAATATGACATCTTTTGCGATATGTTAGGTTATATGCCTCAACATTTTGGTTTTTATCCAAATTATACGATTGATGAATTTTTAAACTATATGGCCATTGTAAAACGTATTCCAAAAAAAGATGCCCAGATACGGATTGATCATTGGATCAAGGAATTAAACCTGCAAGAACATCGTCGTAAAAAAATGAAGAACTTGTCAGGTGGTATGTTGAAAAGAGTTGGAATCATTCAGGCATTATTAAATGAACCAAAGATTTTAATTTTGGATGAACCAACTGCTGGTTTAGATCCAAAAGAACGTATTGTATTTAGAAATCTGATTGCGTCTTTATCAAAAAAATGTTTGGTATTATTATCTACACATATTGTCAGTGATATTGAAACCATTGCGGATGATATTATCGTTATGAAACAAGGAACTGTAATTATGCATGATACCTGCGAAAATCTATTGAAAAGTATGGAGCATAAGGTATGGAATGTTCATGTAAGCGATCAAGAGGCAACACAATTGATGAATCAATACATCATCGTAAAAAGCCATCAAGTTGCGGATGGGGTAGATTTACGTATGGTATCGGATGTGAAGCCAAATGCACAAGCCATAGAAGTTGAAAGTGATTTAGATGATTTATATTTATATCATTTTAATGAAGAAGGTGATGAAGCATGATGCGCCTGATTCTCAATGAAGTCAAAAAGATCTTAAAGAATAAGCTTAATTTATTCGTCATTCTTGCGATGATCATAGGAATGGGGATTGTTAGTTATCTTAACTTATCACCAGAAGACATACCACTTTATCTTGATCAAACACCAATTGTTTTAAAAACGTTTGATGGCAAAGAATTAAAAAATATAGAAGAAGTAAAAGCCTATAAGCATGAGATATTATCCAAATATCATAAAAAGGCAGATGCGTCTTTGTGGGAACAATACAAAAAAGATTACAACAATTACTACAAAGAATTTACAAAACAATATAATGATGCCATGATGAAAAAAACGTATGGCAAAGATTATTTGGACATATTCAATAAAATAAAAGGTCAGGTTTCAGAAGAAGATGCAAATAAGTATATGAGTATGGAAAGAAATAGCCCTTATTCAATTAGTCCATCGAGTATTAGTGATTACAACGCCGAAACAAAAACAGTGATCCTTCCTGCCTTTTATGAAAAGCAAGGCGAGCTATATATGTTAAATTATATCTATCGAGGAACTTATGATGCATCTTATGTATCTCAAGCACAAGGTAGCGGCGATGCTTTACTAACTGATTATGATGAATTTTATAATAATCCTTTATACTATATGTCACACAAAGATAAGCTTGAAGAAAGTGCCTTATCTTCTATTGAAATGAAAAATAGTGCGCTAAAAACATTGAACCTGAATCAAATCAAACAAACGATCAAAAACAATGATTTTGTATTTGGTGATACCAGTGATATGGAACAGTTTATCGGATTATTAACTAAATTTACATTCTTCACATTACTTGTTTCTGCGATTGTTTTGGCAAATTCATTTTCTATTGAAAATCATAACAAAACAGACCAAGTGATTGTCCCATCAAAAACAGGGTATAAAAATATTACAATTGCGAAATTGACTGCAGGTTTTCTTGTGGCTTTCACAACCGTTTTACTACAACTACTGGTAGTGTTTATGATCGCAAATTTAAAGTTAAATTTAGATAGTTGGGATTGCAGTATGACGGAGGAAATATTTTTAAGCATGTATTCCTATAAAGAATATACACTCCTATTTATTGGCTTATTATTACTGGCAACCTTTGTCATTTCCATGCTTACGATGGCATTATCTTTCTTCACAAAAAATCAATTTATCACCATTATCATCATGTTCCTATTTGTTATGACTCCTTATTTCGCAACACTATTTCTGCCTGTAGATATATTAAGATTTACACCTAGTATTATGTTGGAACCAAACCATTACCTAATTCCAAATGTGTACTATGGATTCCCTTATTTGTCTGTTTTCTCTCATGCCCTTATGTGGAAAAATTTCATTACGATGTTCTGGTTATTATGTGGAGTTGTCCTCATTGCAGTCATGCTAGTGAAAGCAAAAAGGCATTATGTAGAAAATCGTTAGGGGTTTTTATGATACGTTTAATTTTAAGTGAAGTGAAGAAAGTATTTAAAAATAAAATAAATATATTAATGATTTTATGTGTTTGTGGATTCATGACCTATACAACATGGGATTGTTATCATGAAGAACCAATAATTCCTTTGAAAACTTTTGAAGGAAAAAAACTTACAAAGATGAATGATGTATATCGCTATACAGATAAAATCATATCAAAATATGAAGGTGTTGCAACCGAAGAAACATGGAATCAGTTTTGTGATGATTATAATGCCTATTATGATCAATTCACAAAAGAAGTTGATGATGAAATCATGATAAAAATATACGGTAATAATTATAAAGAACTATTCGAAGAAGTTTCAAAAAATTTGAATGAAGATCGATATTTTGCAATTGAGAATCAATATGGTGAAAACATTCATAAATATATGGGAACATATGCTGGAATAGATTATGATTCAGAAACAAAAACTGCAGCTCTACCTATTGTCTATAAGCATCAAGACGAATTAAATATGTTAAATTTTATATATTTAGATTCATATGAAACTATATCTTATAAGAAGCCTGATATCCGGTCTTATAAAGCTTTACCATTATATGTTTTATCACATAAAGAGGATAATATTAAAAGTTTAGAAGATGCAAAAAAAGTGTATTTATCACAAAATGAAAATGCATTGATAGATATAGAAAGCTATAACAAATTTATTGAGGATAAAATACATCATACAACTTTTTACTTTGGTGGTACGGCATCCCTAAATCCTTTATATACCTCATTATCACGATTTAGTTTTCTTAATCTTATTCCTATCGCAATTATTCTCGCAAATATTTTTTCCATTGAGAAAAAAACTAAAGTGGATCAGATCATCGTTCCTACAAGAGAAGGGCCTATAAAAATAGCAATTGCGAAAGTCTGTGCTGGACTTACAATCGGATTATTTACAACTTTGCTTCAGTTATTTTGTATTTTTGCAATTGCTTATCTTACATTAAAGCCTACAGGAATGCATCTACCAGAATATGCTTTAGGCACAGGATATAGTTTTAATCCATCCATGATTAGCGGTATTTATACAAACAATGCATTTATTATTGGAAGTCAAATCCAAATGCTTCTATTAGGAACCTTTGCAATTATTATATTCACTGTTTTTCTTTCTTCTATAACAAAAAACCAGTTTGTCACAATCATTATTGTATTATTATTTATTTATGTGCCTTTCTACTTCCAAAGTGGTGAATTTGATATAAACCAAATCATCTATCCTTGTTTTTATATGTATACTTCAGGAACTAGCCCTATTTCCATAGGTAGTCAGATATTTTATTTAAAAGATATTTCTACGATATTATGGTTGAGTATTGCTGTTATTTTTTCCATTATCATATTCATACAAGCCAAAATCAAATATGTTAGTAATAGGTAAAGACAGATAGATTTAAAAAAAATACGATATCCTATTTATATTAAATATAGAAAAAACATCTACATTGCATTTTGTAGATGCTTTTTTACTATTCTGGAATCCTATAAATATTCATCTTCTAAATCGCCATATTCATCCCCTGAATACTTCCATAAAAACTCACTAAATGATTCACTTACCAAATGATTGTCCAATGTGTAAAATAATCATATACAAGAAGTAAACATTCTAAATCTTCTAGCTTCGCTTTTTTGAAAAAAAGGATTTTTTTCATTCTCTTTCACACCATTCTTTTCAAAAACCATCTTAAGACGTTTCATTACATCATCATAATTCATTTAGGATTCATTTTCAATATCTCCTTGCATAATATTTTATTATCTTTAATTTCCAAAATACGTTCTATATACTTTTTTCTCTAAGGCATGCTAATCACATCGTTATCGATTATAGTCGATAAACACATTGATTTTGTTTGCTGTATCTATTGTAGTCGATGAACGAAGATTCTTTTGTGATTCATCGTTTTCTAGCGGACACCAATAACATCATGGGTCTGCGCATTTCATCTTTCATACCAGGAAGATCTAACATATCCTGTGGTGGTTGTGGTTCAATGATATGTTCAATCACAAAATCATTCACTAGCAATGTATTCAAGTAAGTAGTCAATGTTCTATGATATTTTGTGACCTTTTCACCCAGAAATATCGCATCCCTTTTTCCTTCATAATAATAGCGATCGACTGGAAAATGTAAGATATTTCCATCATCATCATAATACCAGTCCTGTGTTCCAAATGATGTAAAGACCGGATGTTCTACAGAAAAAACAAATGTTCCATCTTTTTCTATCCAATGACTGATATGCTCTACCAGTGTTGTAAAATCTTTCACATAATGAAATGCCAGTGAGCTTAATACAACATCAAAAGAGTTTTCAGGAAAATCTAAATCTTCCATCGCTTTTTGTTCATATGTGATGACATCTGCACTGTTTTTCTCTTTTGCAACTTCCAGCATCTTTTCTGAGATATCAATACCGTGAACAAGCTTTGCGCCATGATTTGCGGCATATAAACAATGCCAACCATAGCCACAACCTAAATCTAAAACACGTTTTCCTTCAAAATCAGGTAACAGTTTTTGTAGCTCTGACCATTCGCCAGCCCCCTGTAAACCTTTTTTTGAACGTTCCATTTCACTATATTTCTTAAAAAATACTTCATCATCATATTTATTTTCTTTCATTATCCTTTACCTCCCATGCAAAAAATGATATATGTTCTGACTTCTGCATGGGTCTATGCTCTTTTATGACCAATAATTCCTTTTCTCATAACACCCATCCTTTCTTCTCAAACATAATAGATTTCCTATATCTATACAATATGTTGAAATCCTTTTAACGCCTTATCAATATCTCCATGAATCACGATATCTAATCGATCAATAATTTTCTTAGGAGAATCTTTCATTCCTTTTCCAATCCACTCCAGAATTAATCCAACAAATCCATATTTATAAAAGTTCGCAATGAATGCTTTATCTTCCTCTCGCACAGATTTATCCTTTGCCTGTTCTTCCACCACATCCATCAACAAACGATAGGTTTCCTGGTATAAAAAATTTTCTAAATGTTCTCTTGAAACAGAATGATAGGTACTCATCACAAAATCACGATTGTTTTCTATGTATTCAAAGATATGAAAGAATCCTTCCTGCCAAGTCGCATACGTCTTTTTATCACCAATCACCTTTAAAGCTTCACTGGTATAGATCCATTCAATTAAATCATAAATATCTTGAAAGTGATAATAAAAAGTTTGACGATTAACTTCACAATCTTCCACAATATCCACGATGGTGATTTTATCAAGTGGTTTCGTTTTCAATAATGTTTTCAGTGACATCGCTAATGCTTTTTTCGTTGTTTGTGACATGTTCCTTCCCCCTATCCATTAGTTTTAATTTATCTTGTCGATTCATTTGTTTTATCTCATATTCTCTTTTTCGCGCTGTAGTCGCATCTTTACATACTTCATAATAATAAACTTCCATTGGTGGATGTGCTTTCGTATATTTTGCGCCTTTACCATTCACATGTTTTTCGTAACGTTTTAATAAATTTGTTGTCCAGCCACAATATAATGTTTCATCTATACATCGCAGCAGATAAACATAATATCCATCAGCTTTCGGCAGTTCATTTAATAGCATTTATCCACCAGCTTTCTATTCATCATTTTACCATATTTTAAGTATCATGAGAAAGAAGGATTGACAAAAATGTTACAATAGAATTAGAAAGAAGGTTGATTGGTTATGAAGGTTATTTTATTCAATGGAAGTCCTAATATTCATGGTTGTACGTATACTGCATTACATGAAATTGAGGAAACGTTACAAAAAAATGGTATTGAAACAGAAGTATTTCAGGTAGGCTCCAAAAATGTCCGTGGATGTATCGGGTGTGGTAAATGCCGTGAAAGTGGAAAATGCATTTTTGATGATATCGTGAATGAAGCAATTGATAAAATCAAAGAAGCAGATGGTGTAGTCTTTGGTTCCCCGGTATATTATGCAAGTGCCAATGGTACCATGATTTCATTCTTGGATCGTTTATTCTATGCGGCATCACAACATTTGGCTTATAAACCAGGTGCCGTTGTAGTAAGTGCAAGGCGTGCTGGAACAACCGCTACTTATGATGAACTGAATAAATATCTAGGCATTAGCAATATGTTAATTGTTCCTGCCCCATATTGGAATATGGTACATGGAAATACTGCAGAAGAAGTTAAGCAGGATAGAGAAGGTTTGTATATCATGCGTCAGATTGGTGAAAATATGACATGGATGTTAAAGATGTTAGAAAATGCCAAAGCAAATGGTATTGCCCCTGCAATACTTGAAAAAGAAAGAACAAATTTCATTCGATAAATCAAAGGATAATTTTATAAATAACGATAAAAAGAAGAATCGTCAAAATAAATGAGGATTCTTCCTTTTTTTATGATTAATGAAGTTTACTATATGTTTTCTTCAACTCTAATAAGACATCTACATGCTGAAAATCTTTTGGATATACCAAGTTAATTTCACGAATCATGGTGGAATTCATAATCGGAATCGTTTTTAATCTGCCTTTTTGTTCATCCTCTTTACAAGCATTATGTGACATGATCGACACACCCATATTACTCATAACCAGTTCCTTGATTGTCGCAAGGGAATCTGTTTCAATTAATATACGATAATTCCTGATAGAATCACGTTGAGATTCTAAGTAGCTTTCAAATATCTCTCGTGTTCCTGCTTCTTTTGATCGAAGTATAAATTTTTCATCACGTAATTCACTCATTTTTACACTAGAGCGCTTTGCCAAAGGATGCTTAGGTGAAACAATCAGACATAAATAATCGGTATCCAACAAGATAGAATGATATCGATCAGAAGTGAGTCGTCCATCTATAATCGCAAAATCTGCTTCATATAATTTCAGTTTATTATAAATATTATTTATAGAATCCGTAATCAGATTTATACGAACATCACTATGTTCACTGCAATATGCCGCAAGTAACTGTGGGATATAGTATTCCCCTGCTGTTGGTGTTGTCGCGATCACAAAGCGGCGAAGATGATTTTTTGCGTCCTCTAAAGCTTGATGTGTACTATTATATACAGACATCATTCGATGTGCATACTTTTCTAAAATCTCTCCTTCAGGCGTTAAAATTAGGCTTTTTTTACTCTTGTGAAAAATTTTTACCTGAAACTCTTCTTCAAGCTGGCGTATCTGATGACTAATTGCTGGCTGTGTTAGATGTAGCTGTTGAGCAGCCTTTGTATAACTTTTACATTCAATAAGTGTCAAAAAGGAAACAATTCTAGTATCTATCATATGATAGCACCTCCTTATTATAAATTATTTTCATAAACCTCTAAATAATTATAATTAGATTTTATCATTAATCCACACTATAATCAATCATGGGGAGGCGGTTATATGATAGCAGAATTCTTAGATACGCAAGGAAACGCAGGCATTATTATCTCTATTTCCATAATACTACTTGCTGGTTTTCTTTGTACTCGTATCTCAAAAAAACTTCATTTTCCAAATGTAAGTGGTTATATCATTTCAGGAATATTTATTGGTCCATGTGTGCTTCATCTGATTCCTTCTGATATTATTCAGGGCATGGATTTTATGACAGATATTGCACTCGCTTTTATCGCTTTTGGTGTTGGTAAATATTTTAAAAAAGAAACATTGATGAAGCAGGGTGGCAAAGTTATGATCATTACAATTTTTGAAGCGTTGACAGCTGGCTTATGTATCACTTTATCCATGGTGTTATTATTTCATCTGCCTTGGTCTTTTTCCCTTCTACTTGGCGCAATTGGTTGTGCAACTGCACCAGCCTCTACGATTATGACGATACGACAATATCATGCGAAAGGAAATTTTGTGGATACCATTCTACAGGTAACAGCGCTTGATGATGCTGTGGCACTCATTGCATTCAGCATTTGTACAGCTTTAGTCGAATTTATGCATGCTGATCAAACACTGCAGCTTTCTATCATTTTACTTCCTGTGGTATGGAATATCCTTGCGGTTTTTATTGGCATTAGCTTTGCCTATATCCTAAATCATATCATCACGGAGCATCGTTCAGATGATCATCGTTTAGTAATCACAATCGCTATGATTCTTCTATTGACAGGAGTATGCAGCTGTTTCAATATTTCTCCATTGTTATCATGCATGGTACTTGGTGGAGTATATATTAATCTATCGGGAAATAAAGATGTTTTCCGTCAGGTAAATAATTTCACACCACCAATTACATTAACATTTTTTGTGCTATCAGGTATGCGCTTAGACTTACATGCTTTGGTATCCTGTGGATTGATTGGGATTGTTTATTTCTTTATTAGGATCATGGGAAAAGCTTCTGGTGCATGGGCTGGCGCAAAACTTTCACATGCCAGTACGAATGTGCAGCTATATCTTGGCTTAGCTTTGATTCCACAAGCTGGTGTATCCATTGGACTTGCCATATTAGGTCAACGCATCCTTCCAACATATGAAGGAACGATGTTATCTTTGATTATATTATCTAGTGCAGTTTTATATGAGATGATTGGTCCAGCATGCGCAAAGCTTTCTTTGAAATTATCTGGTAGTATACAAAGTGAACCACAGCATAAACCTTCACATGCCATCACTGCTCATTCTTAATCTAATCATAGCGTATTATTAGAAGGATCATCATCCTTCTTTTTATATGACAGATATTGGAACAAAACTAAAACTACTTCGTGAAAACGCTCACCTGACACAGAAACAAATTGCTAAATATTTATCAATTGATCGAAGTCTTGTATCAAAAATTGAAAAAGGAGAATGTCCAATTAACTCAGATACCATAAATCAATTATCTACATTATATGGTTGTCTAATGCCATTATTAATTTCAAATGATGCTTCATCTCCAGCTTTTTCGCAAGCATTTAAAGCAGCATCGCTTGACTTTACAGAACAACAAGCATTATCCATCCTAAATAAAATTGCATTAAATCAATTTACAATGGATCAATTAGACGAACTTATCAAAGATGATAAATAAACTGGATTTCAAAAAATAAGCCAGAGGAACAAATCCTTTGGCTTATCATTTTATCATTATTCTTTCATAATCAGTTTATAATTTGCTAATGCTCCCATTAGATTAGAGTCATTAAAGTATTTACAATTCACGATTTGAACACGTGGAATATTAAATGGTATCGCTGCATAAATTTCATCTAATGACTTTTGAATATACTCAAATAATATTGGCTGTTTACTAATACCACCACCAATTGCGATTTTTTCAGGATCAACACATGCTTGTAAGTTGTATAATCCAGCAGCTAGATAATCTGTAAATTCTTTTAGGCAGCCAAGTGCTACTTCATCTTTTTGATTACATAATTCAAATACAGCTTTTCCATCTAACTGATCTTTATCCAATTGTTTTTTAGCAGCAACATTTGCAATGAGTGCATAAACACTATTTACGGCGCCCCATTTTTCATTAAAACCACAGCAGTTTTTCCAATCTGAGCTTAAGTAGCTAAATTCTCCCGCAAAGCCATGTACACCTGTCAATACATTATTTCCAATGGTCACAGCACCACCTATGCCACTGCCAATGATACAAACAGCGCCAACTCCAGTATCTTTCAAGCTGCCCAAAGTCACTTCACATAAAGCAGCACATTTGGCATCATTTGCAATTGTTAATTGATTGGTTGTGACAGATTTTAGCTCTGCCTCAATATCTACGCCATCATTATATAACAAGAATCCTGGAATCTGCATTTTATTCGTTTTCTTGTTAATCATACCAGGTAAAGATATCGCAATACCTTCTACTTCATCTTGATATTTTACATAGATATCATGAATTGCCTTTTTGAAACTGTCTAAAGCATCAAGTGGTGTTGGTACACTGTCCTTTTCTAGTAATTCATATACATCATTCATCAACGCATATTTAATTGCACTTCCACCAACATCAAATACTAAATATTTCATAATCCTTTTCCTCCTGTAGATAACATATTAGTTACCAGCCATATGCTATCTATATTATATACCTATGCTTCTTTATTTTCATTAGCTAATGCTTGTTTATCAGCAATTCTGAAGAATGGATAGTAAATAACCATTGAAATTATTACAATTACCAGTTCAAGGATGACACCCTGGAAACCACAGTTGATAAATCCTCTAAATAATGCAGGTACATAAGATAAGTTCATAATACCAAGTGGTGCAGGTACAATCTGTAGTACCACAATTGCGAAGTATGCGATAACAACTGCTAATACTGGAGCTAAGATAAATGGAATAATGAATAAAGGATTCAACATCAAAGGCATAGAGAATACCATAGGTTCATTGATATTAAACAATCCACAAGGCAAGAATAATTTACCATATGTTTTATTCTGTTTAGATTTAGAGAACAAGCATAATAGAATAGATAAGCCAAGTGTACAACCACATCCACCAATTGTAGTGAAGTCAAAGAATGTAACGTTAATAGGATTCAATACTGGTCCACCAGCTGCTACAGAAGCACTGTTTTCTGCATACATTGCAATCCACAAAGGGAAGATAACACCTAATACAGTCATAGATCCATGAATACCGAAGAACCATAAAATCTGACATAAAATAACAATAATAATCATAGAGAACATATTGCCTGCTAATGATTGTAAAGGTGCTTGTAATAGAGAATATAAACATGAGAAGATATTTCCATAAGGAGTTAATGTTAATAAGAAATTTACAAGTAAGAAAATAACTGCGACAACAAGTGCTGGAATGATACCTGTAAATGAATTTGCGACATTCATAGGTACTCCATCAGGAAGTTTTATTGTAATATCTTTATCCAATACCCATCCATAAATTAATGAAGTGAAGTATCCTGTCACAATACCTACAAACATTCCCATAGAGCCTAAATATGTAAATTCAAAGAACTTTGTGCCTGCATCATTTACACCAAATGGTAATAATATGAAGAAACATGCCACTGCCAACATACCAATGGTAGAGGATTGATCTTTATGTTTTCTACTAGAAAAGCTTTTTGCGATAAAATATGTCATATAGATAGAAATCAAATCCGTCGTCATCGTTGTTCCAAGGGTGTAGAATTTTGCTAGACCAATATCTGCGATAAATGTTTTATATGCGTCAATTGGCAGATTTGTCAGAATTGAAAAGATTGCGCCAATCATCATGATTGGTAGAACAGACATCATCCCTCCACTCAATGCCTGCATAAATTTACTGCTAGATAATTTTGTTGAAATTGGAATTAATGTTTTCTCCAACCATGCTTGTACTTTTTCCATTTTAAATTTCCCTTCCTTTTTCTTTTATTTGTTTTTGATACCAGTAAAATGATTGTTTTTTGATACGTTGTAATGTACCTTTATTTCCTTCTTGATGATCAATATAGACCAAACCATAACGCTTTTTATATCCCTGAGAACCACTTAACAGGTCAATAAAAGACCAAAGATGATATCCTATTACAGGAATTCCCTCACTAATTGTTTCTTTGATCGCATGTAAGTGATCTTTAAGATATGTAATGCGTTCTGTATCGTTGATGATACCATTTACTGGCTCCTCAGTTTGTGGATATCCATTTTCTGTAATCATTAATGGCAGCTGATATCGATCATATAGTTTCCTTAATGCTAATTTAAATCCGAGTGGATCATAGCTTCCTCTTAGCCATGTCGTTGTTTTAATGATTGGGTTGTTTACGATTGTGTAATTCTCTGTATTGAAGAAAAACAAATCAGCTTTTGGATCTGGATCTCCAGGTTTACGTACCGTCAATGAAGCGTAATAATTAACACCGATAAAATCAGGTCTTTCTTTTTTCAACAGCCTCTGTTCCTCTTCACTGATTACAGGATATGCTTGTTCCTGTTTCAAATACGCTTTTAATGTTGCCGGAAATTCTCCACGAACACTTAAATCTAAAACTAAATAGCTTAAGAATTCTTCCGCATCCATCGCTGCCTGAACATCCATTGCATCACATGTTAATGGGTAACATAGCTGATAGGCACTTGATGGTCCGATTTTCGCGTCTGGGATAATTTCATGACATAACTGAAACGCTTTTTTCTCTGCCAGTGACATATTTACACATGCCTGCATATTGTATTTCAGCCCTTCTTTATATGAAATTTTCTTGCCTTTTCCCAATAACATTTCAGTATTCATTACCATCATCATCTGTTCATTAATGGATATCCAGTATTTTACCCGGTCGCCATATGCTTCAAATACCGTTCTTGCATATCGTTCAAAGTGATGAATTGTTTCCTTCCCAAGCCATCCATGGTATGCTTCTTCTAAATGATTTGGTAAATCAAAATGCCATAATGTCGCAATTGGCGTAATATCATTTTTGATTAATTCATCAATCAAATCACTATAAAACTGAATTCCTTTAGGATTTGGTTGTTCATCATCCCCATTTGGATAAATACGTGTCCATGCGATGGAAAATCGATAAGATTTTAAACCAGCCTCTTTCATCAAAGCGATATCTTCTTTGTATCGATGATAATGATCAGCCGCAATGGATGCATCTGATAAACCGGCAGGTACTGGTCTTACATCCTGAGTAGATAATCCTTTGCCATCTTCTGTATTAGCTCCCTCTACTTGAAACGCGCTTGTACTGGCTCCCCATAAAAAATCATCTGGAAATGTTTGTATCGTTTCTATTTTCACCATTGGTCCTCCTTTTCTTGACACAAACAGTATATCAGTGAAAATGCGAATGTAAGCGTTCTTATTATGAAACTAAAAATTATTTTAGAAATTAGTTTCAATATCTGAAACTACTTGTTAAAATATAAGATGAAAGAAGGTGCTTCATGATGGATATGATATTACATAAGCTCATGTTGTTTATCAATGGTGCGCAAGAAGGCAGTACACATCGCAATTTAGCGATTGAATTAGTTAAACATATTGATGAATTAAAAGACTTAAACATTTATGAAATTGCAGAATTATGCTTTGTATCTACTTCTACACTCAGTCGGTTTTGTCGTATATTAGGCTATAAAAATTTCAATAGTTTTAAAGAAGCTTTAGAAAAATCCTATGGTTTTGAGATTGATTATGATAAAGATTACCTCCAAGTAAAAGATGATATAGATCATGGGATCACGTATATGAAACAGATATATGCCCATTCCATAAATGATATGAATGAGCACTTTCAAAAAGAAAAACTTATAGAACTTGCGAAACAGATACATGAACATGAAAGCATCTATATCTTTGGGAATATCGGATATCAGTTTTTAGCAATGTATCTGCAAGAACGGTTGGGATTATTTAAGAAAATCATTCATGTTTCTGCGGATATTTTACAACAAGATAAAGTTGCTTCCCGATTAAAAGAGAATGATCTTGCGATCGTTGTATCTCCTAGAGGAAGCAGTACTGTTCAATCTATTACATTACCTTTCTTATACAAAAAAGGAGCATATACTGTGTTGATAACGCAGAATGATCACTCAATATATAAAGAGCGCTATCATTTATTAATCCAAATCGGAGGAACATTTGATAATAATCTTGGTATGATTTCTTTCATGTATTTTATTGATCAGCTTGTTATGATCTATTACGCATTGTATCATGATGATTTGATTGTATAAAAAAGAATACATGCTTGTATTCCTTTTTAATGTAGTCCATTTAAATCAAGTTTATAAATAGGATTTTCTAATTTCATATTTTCGATAAACATAATCATATAGATTGGCAGATAGACTTTTTTATCTTTTACTTCAACATTTCCATTCGATAAGATATAGGCTCTATGAATATCAAATATCGCCTCATGTAATACATTTTCTAAAGCACTGTGTTTTTTATAATCCTTCCCTGATTTGACTTCGATTGGGACGACCTCACCATCTAATTCGCACACAAAATCAAGTTCACCAAATTTTTTACTATTATAATAATATAAATCAACATGGTGTGCAGCTAATTCCTGAGCAATTACATTTTCAAATAAAGCGCCATTATTGATATCTTTATCTTTATTTAAAATTTTCATTTTCACGATATCGGAATACAAACTTGTCAATAATCCAACATCGGAATAGAATAATTTAAACAGGCTTCTTTGCGTATTCAATAACAATGGCTGTTTGGGTTCTTCTATATTATAAACAGGTAATGCAACACCTGCATCTTTTAGCCATAAAAAATCATTTTTTATACGATCATAACTTATTCCAGTTTTAACGGAATTCAATTTGAACCGTTTATTTCGTTTATTTAATTCACTAGCCATCGTTGTGTATATTTCTTTTAACATTAAACGATATTTATCTTCATATTTAGTGAAATCTTGTTCATATAAATGGATAATATTTTTATGAGTTTGTGATACGTTTTAAATATTATTTGTTTCTATATAATTTACGACTGCTTCTGGCATACCTCCAACAATAAGATATAGGTAGAGTATATCTAACATCTTTTTATGGATGAATTCATCGACAGGGTTTCTATTTTCAAAGCATTCTTTTAGCTTTTGTATTACATTTTCTCCAATACCATTCGCAAGTAAAAATTCTTCAAAATCTAAAGGAAACATATCAAGAATTTCTACATAACCAACAGGTGCTGAACGAAGATTGTGTAATTCTACACCTAGCAAAGAGCCACTCATGATAAAGCGATAGGTTCCACCATCTACTAAAAATTTGATTCTCGTCATGATATCTTTAAATTCCTGAATTTCATCAAAAAGATTACTGTTTTACCTTTTATTAAAGGCTCTTTAGATACAACACTTAATCTTAATAACAAATCTTGTGTAGAGGTTGCCTTTTCAAATAATTCTATTAGTTCTGGCTGTTTTTTAAAGTTCAATTCTATAAAACTGTGATGTGTTGATTTTAAACATTCCTGAATGATTGTCGTTTTTCCAATACGATCTGTACCTGATACAAGAAGTGCTTTCTTTCCTGTATGTAGCCATTCCATAATATCATTTGATATTTTACGATAAAGCATATGACCACCTCTATTTCATTTTTCCATCCCTATTATGCTGCTATTATGCAACTTTTCCAACCTTTTTTTATATGAATTCTTCCATTTATCCAACTTTTTTACGATTTATCCCACAAAAATATATATAAAAACCTTATCAAATATTTTCTATAAGATAAGGCTTTTCATTATCTATTCTATTTTCTATTACATTTCAATACTTCTGTATCACCTGCAATAACCGAATCATTGTATGTTGGTGCCAAATGATATTGATCTGTATTGGTAATGATCATTGGTGTTGTTAGATCCATACCTTTTTCCTTCATCAACTTATGATCAATTTGTAAAATAGCTTCACCTTTTTTTACATGATCTCCTTGATTTATCGATGCTTTGAATCCTTCACCATTTAAACTGACAGTATCTAAACCAACATGAATCAATACTTCTACACCATCATCTCCCTGAATACCAATAGCATGTTTTGTGGCTGCAATCATCACAATTGTTCCATCACATGGCGAAACAACAGTATCACCATCAAATGTAAATGCTACACCATCCCCCATCATCTTATTCGCAAAAACTTCATCTTTTACTTCTGTTAAAGGTATACATGATCCAGTGACTGGTGCATATAATACTGCTTGATCAGTATACTTTTCTTCTACATTTGTTGTTTCAAAATTTTCTTCCTCTTCTCGCACATCACTATCTTTAATCCATAATTTTGTGACGATAAATCCTCCAATATAAGCTATTATCAAGCCAATCAAGAAGTTTAACATCCCTGTAGCTCCTTGCATTAAAGGAATTGCGACTAAACCACTTGGTCCCCATGCATTCGCCATTACCTGTGTAAACATAATATAAGCACCGCCAAATCCTGCACCAATACCAGCAGTAATAAATGGTTTTCCCATTGGTAGTGTTACACCATAAATCAATGGCTCTCCAACACCTAAGAAACCAGCAGGTAAAGCTCCTGTAATAATTCCCTGCATTTTTTTATTTCCAACTTTTCTTGCGACTAGATAGATAGCAATTGCCGCACCTACCTGACCTGCACCACCCATAGATAATACAGGGAATAAGGAAACTCCACCCATCTGTTCTAATTGAACAGCATAAATTGGAATCAATCCATGATGTAATCCTAATAATACCATTGGCAAGAATAATGCAGATAATAGGAAACCACTAATGACACGAATCACCGGATTTGTTGAATTGATGATAATCGTCAATAAAGAAACTAAACCATCACTGACAAAACCTGCAACTGGCATAATGATAAAGATAAAAATCACACCTGAAACTAACAATGATACAAATGGGGTTATGATTAAATCTAATACATCTGGAATACGTTTACGAATATTTTTTTCAATGACTGACAATACCCATACGCCAAATATAACACCAATGATGCCGCCTTTTCCTGTTGTTAATACTGATTCTAATGGTACTGTTTCATTATATAATCCAATCATTTTCGCAATTTCTATGATGTTTGCGCCAATACTGATACCACCAATCATACCACCAAATGCTGGTGTAGCACCAAATACTTCTGCGGCACGAATACCTGTATAAATTGCAAAGTAGCTAAGGAATGCGCCACCCAATAAACTCAAGATCAATTGAAGCATCTGGAAGAATGAACCAGTCACTACACCATCGGCAATCAGCTGGCTTAATAAACTCCCAAAGCCATTGAATAATCCTGCTGCGATAATGGCAGGGATAATTGGAACGAAGATTTCTGAAATTAGTTTTAAGAATTGCTTTAGTTTACTTTGTTTTTGTTGCCCTTTAATTTTCGCTTTATTCTCTTCCCAATTAGAATCATTTCCAGCAGCCTTTGGTAAACCAAGTTCATCTGTACAAATATCGGTGACTTTTTTTACTTTCCCAGGACCTAAGACAATTTGATAACTACTGCCATCAATGACAAGTCCCAAAACACCTTCTGTTGCTTTGATTGCTTTATCATCAACACGTGTTGTATCTTTACAAGTCACACGTAATCTTGTCATACAGTGTGTTGCCTTTTCTACATTATTTTTACCACCAAGTAATTCTACAAGGCGTTTCGCAAGTTCTAAATTCGTCATAAAACTTCCTCCTAGCCCACTAAGTCCTGGATTCTACCATGAACATTTTCAAGGGCTGCACAAGCTGTTTCTTTATCACAGTTTAATAAAATCATAACGATTGCAATTCTTACACCACCATTTGATTTATCCAATGCAGCTTTTGCGGTTTCACTATCACAACCAGTTACACTACATACAATATTCGTACCACGTGTTACTAATTTCTCATTAGACATTTTTACATCAACCATATAGTTCTTATAAATTTTTCCAATACGAATCATACTGATTGTAGAAATCATGTTACATACCAGTTTTGTCGCTGTTCCTGCTTTCAATCGTGTTGAGCCTGTTAATACTTCAGGTCCTGGTTCTACTTCGATTGTGAATGGACATACTTTTTTAATTTCACTATTTTTGTTACAAACAATTGCACAGGTTTTTGCACCAATACTTTGTGCATATTCTAATCCACCAATCACATAAGGTGTTCTGCCGCTTGCTGCTATCCCTATTACAACATCTTTATTTGTTAAATGGTGATCGATTAAATCTGTTTTACCGAAATCTTTAGAATCTTCTGCACCTTCTACAGCTTTCACAAAGGCATTTTCTCCCCCTGCAATCAATCCAACGACCGTATCATAATCAACGCCAAAGGTTGGTGGACATTCTACTGCATCTAATAATCCTATTCTTCCACTTGTTCCTGCCCCCATATAAATGATTCTTCCACCTTGTTCCAATACATCACTTGTAATATTGATAACTTTTTCAATCATATCATACTGATCTTCGATACATTTTACCGCATTGATATTTTCCTGATTCATTACTTCAATTGCTTCTCTAATGCTCATTGCACTTAGAGTTTGTGTTCTTGGATTTACCATTTCTGTTGTCATTTTACTTAAATCAATCATCTTGACCTCCAATTCACCGCTGCTTTATTTTACGGTTCTTTTCTTTACATGCATACTATAAATGAAAACCCTTTTATTTACAATATCATCAATTTATTATGAAACATTGTTTACTTTGATGAAATAATTTAAGCCTTTTGTTTCCAAAAGAAGCGTTTTATTCACACAAAACGCTTCTTTAATCTTCTTTCTTTTCTAATAATTTATTTGTTAGAATGATTTTATCCATGGACTTTTCAGTTTCTAATGATAGATACAGATTGTATAGGATATCCACAATGCATAATTGTGATACCCTGCTGGAGCTTGCGCCAACACGTAGTGGCATTTCTAATTCCGGCACAAATAAATGATGGTCTGCTAGATTAACTAACTTACTACTTCCATATTTGGTAATGGCGATGATGATGCCTCCTCGTTGTTTGATGTTATTGACAATATTGATAATCTCTTTCGTTAATCCAGAATAAGAAATTACAATCGCGATATCCCCTTTATCAATATTAGTAGAGCTTACCAATTGCATATGTAAATCTTCATATAAAAACGTTTTTTTACTGATTCGCTCAAATTTTTGTTGGAGATCCTTTGCGACTAAAAAACTCGCACCAATGCCATATAAATAAACATACTTGCACATAAATAAAAGATGAACAATTCTTTCCAGCTCTTGAAAATCTAATAAGTGATACATATTCTCAATCGCTTGTATGTTATTATTTAAAATTTTAACCACGTTTTGTTCAATGGGATGATCACTTTGATCTGTAAATGTTATCTGTGTTAATTCATTGGTATAGTTGATATCATTTAACACTGCCATTTTTAATTCTTTAAATCCTTTAAATCCATTTTTCTTACATATTCTGACAATTGTGGCAGCACTACAATAACACTTTTTTGCCAATGTATGGATATCCATCTCCACTACTGTGCGAGGATGTTCTAAGATAAAGTTTAAAACTTCCTTTTCGCTTTCTGTGGCACTTTGTTTATGATAGATTTCTAATCGATAGAGTGCTTTTTTCATATGACTCAACTCCTCAGCTATTGTTATTATACCATGACTCAAGATATAGCAAACAATCACAAAGAAAAAAACCTTATAGTCTATAACTATAAGGTCAATATATTAATCTTCAATTGTTTCACGCCAGATTTTTGCGCCTAAAGCTGTTAATTTACCATCCAAATCCTCATATCCACGATCGATATGATAAATATCATGAATGGTTGTCACACCATCTGCAATTAATCCGGCAATCACAAGACATGCCCCACAACGTAAATCTGTCGCACATACTTCTGCACCATATAAAGGTGTTGGACCATTGATAAAGGAGCTAGGAATCATAACATTGATATTTGCGCCCATTTTATTTAATTCATAACAGTGTTTAAAACGTTCTGTATAAATAGTTTCTGTCACAATAGATTGTCCCGTTGTCTGTGTTAAAAGTGCAGTTAATGGCTGTTGAATATCTGTGGCAAAGCCTGGATATGGCAATGTTTTAATATCAGTAGCCTTAATATTTCCATCATGTCCTTTTACATGCACACGATCGACACCAACTTCCATCTGGATACCAATTTCATGAAGTTTTGATAATAGTGATTCCAAATGCTGCGGTATAATATTTTCGATCATCACATCTTCTGCAGCTGCTGCTGCTAATACAATATACGTAGCTGCTTCGATACGATCTGGTATAATTTCATGGAAACATCCACTAAGTTCATCAACACCATCAATGGTGATAACATTAGTACCAACTCCACGAATATTTGCGCCCATTTTATTTAATAAGGTTGCGACATCTATAATTTCTGGTTCTTTTGCGGCATTTTCTATCGTTGTTCTACCTTTGGCATGAACAGCTGCCATCATGATGTTGATCGTTGCGCCAACACTGGATATATCTAAGAAAATTTTCGTTCCGACAAGTTCTTTGGCATCTAATATATAAGCACCATGATCATAAGTAACCGTTGCGCCCAATGCCTCAAAACCTTTCAGATGCAAATCAATCGGACGAGGTCCTAAATAACATCCTCCTGGCATTTTGATTTCCGCATGTCCATATTTTCCCAGCAAAGCCCCCATGAAATAATAAGAAGCTCTTAGTTTACTGACTGCCTCATGAATCATAGGTTTATTTTGCATATCTGTTGTATCAATGACGATGCGATCACTGCTTTTAATATCTACAACAACACCCAGATCTTGTAGTAATACTGATAGTGATTCTACATCACTGATATTCGGCACACCACAGATTGTGACAGGCCCGTTTGCTAATATGGCTGCTGGAATCAGTGCGACGGTAGCGTTTTTTGATCCGCTGATACGTACTGTTCCACGTAATTTATGTTTCCCTTCAATTTTTATAACTTTTTCCATTGCGATATCTCCTTTTTTGATTCTGATTTATAGGACATCACATATTGCGTGATGGTAGTGTTGCAAAAGTGCATTACTATTATAAAGCATTTTCCGTTTGATAGCTATTTTTTTCCGTACTTTTTTGACATTCTAATTATTTCCAAATAAAAATCATCAAAAGTTCCTTAATTGTATCCATTTTTATCATGTTTACATTATTATATATGCAAATACACAGATTTTGCTACCATCTGTATAGTGTTGTCAACGTAACAAAAAAGCCTTTTTAATGGCTTTTCGTATTACCTTATCATTATACCTTTTACTGGTAAATAAACAAAGTCTATAAAAATGACAATTTCTTAAGAATTATGGAGGCTTCTAAAATAGTATGCAAAAAAATTCCCTATAAGGTATAAAACTTATTTGTTTTTCCCTACTTAATTATAATCCTATAAAGTCCTGAAGAAAACATATCATAGGGTGTACATGACATGGCTTTGAACGTACAATTTATATAATAGGATTATATCTATAAAAGTCTATGAGCGGTTGATTGTTTCTTTGAACGGTCGATTTATGTGCTCTAAAAAGCCTGACAAGCAAAACACTCTCTGCTTTTTCAATTATTTTTGTTTCTTTACTTGTAGATCATTCCTCATATTTTCTATACTTAATTAATTCTCTTAGATATAAAACATTTTAAAATTCTATTTTTTACGATAATTACAGTAATTCATTCATCTTTCCACATTCTTTGAAATATTTGCATAAGCATAGAAATAGCTTACATTTTTTCTGCTTTCACGACTCGTTGTTTTTTTCTTTTGAAAAACTGTTTTATGTTAGTAAATGACCGATATTTTTGGTATAATACATAAAGTGAGAGTTTTTTTAGATAAGGAGTGAGAAGATGAAAGAAATAGCTTTTGATAATGACAAATATATTGAACTGCAATCAAAGCATATTTTAGAAAGAATCAGTAAGTTTGGCAATAAGTTATATCTTGAATTTGGCGGTAAATTATTTGATGATCACCATGCTGCACGTGTGTTGCCTGGATTTCAGCCTGATTCAAAACTGAAGATGTTGTTAAACCTGAAAGATGAAGTAGAAATCGTTATCGCTGTCAGTGCGAATGATATCGCAAAAAATAAAATTCGCAGTGATATTGGTATCACATATGATGCTGAAGTATTACGTCTCATCGATGCATTCCGTGGAACCGGCTTATATGTAGGAAGTGTCGTAATTACGCAATATGCAAATCAATCCAGTGCTGATGTTTTTAAAGCGCATCTGGAACATTTAGGTATTAAGGTTTTCCAGCATTATGTAATCCCTGGATATCCTAACAACATACCAATGATTGTATCAGAAGATGGATATGGTAAAAATGAATATATAGAAACAACAAAACCTTTGGTCGTTGTGACAGCACCTGGTCCTGGTTCAGGAAAAATGGCCACTTGTTTATCACAGTTATACCATGAACATAAACGTGGTATCAAAGCAGGCTATGCGAAATTTGAAACATTCCCTATATGGAATCTTCCATTAAAGCATCCAGTGAATCTGGCATATGAAGCCGCAACTGCTGATCTAAATGATATCAATATGATCGATCCATTCCACTTAGAAGCATATGGTGTCACTACTGTAAACTATAACCGTGATGTGGAAATCTTCCCTGTATTAAATGCCATGTTTGAAAAGATTTTAGGAGAATCTCCTTATAAATCACCTACAGATATGGGCGTAAATATGGCAGGTTATTGTATTGTGAATGATGATGCCGCAAGAAAAGCAAGCAGTGAAGAAATCCTTCGCCGTTATTATGCCGCAAAAGTTGATTTTAAAATAGGTCATACTACTGAAGATACCATTAAGAAAATTGAACTGATTATGTCACAGGCTAATATCACTCCTTTAGAAAGACGTTGTGTGATTCCAGCATTACAGAAAGCTGAAGAAACGGATGCTCCTGCTTTCGCAATAGAGCTTCCAGATGGATCTATTGTGACTGGTAAAACAAGCTCCCTGCTTGGTGCATGCAGTGCCGCATTATTAAATGCTTTAAAAGCATTAGGCAACATCAATGATGAAATACCATTGATTTCACCTAATATTATAGAACCAATACAGAAATTGAAAGTGAATTCTCTTGGTAATCATAATCCTCGTTTACATACAGATGAAGTTTTGATTGCTCTTGCGATATCCGCAACAACCAATCCTGTATCTCATTTGGCTATGCAGCAACTGGATAAGCTAAAAGGCTGTGAAGCACATAGTACCGTTATTTTATCACAAGTGGATGTAAATACATTCCGTAAACTGAATTGTAATTTAACTTGTGAAGATCAATATCAGACTAAAAAATTATATCATCGTTAAACAACAAAAAGATGAACAAAAGCTAATGCGAATGTTCATCTTTTTTATATCAAATTAGAAAAATCAAAAATATACTTGCCACAAGGTTTTATCGTATCATCAAATGTCACATTTATGATTGGCATAGGAAAGGCGAACGCTTCACTTGCCCATTTGATTGCGGAAACCATTAATGCTTCTTGTTGGATATTACAATCTGAAAACAGAATACTTTGCAGCTGAATCAGAGAGGACTTATGATTTACTTTATCCATGATTTGATCACTTACTAAATGAAGTCCTTTACAAAAATCGTTTATTTCTTCATCTGAAAGCTTCACACTGTTGGAATTAGGCACAAAAGCGATTGAGAAATATAGGTTCTCACATACTCTAATATATTCACTACAATCTTCATTCTCATGTAATTTTCTGTATCCAGCTTCAAGGATTACTGCTATTTCCCATTTGTGAATAAAAAGTTTATAATTGCTTTTTTTCATTTCAAATTCATGCATATGAACTACCTACAGAAATCTTTATATCTGCCTTATTTTCCTTCTGTTTATGACTTATTGTTTTCATTATGTCACCTCTAACAAACATATTATAAGTCCTCTATAATAGGTGAACAAGAAAAAAGTACAGATTTTACTCTGTACTCTGTTTGCTGTTTTTTACTATTTCTAAATAATCCCGTTTTTTATCCTTTGGTTTTGGTATAAATCGTTTAACAAAACGACCTTTCCCACGTTTTTTTACATAGAAATAACCAAAGATTGAAAACACAACGGCACCAATAAAGTTTACGAATAAATCTTCCATAGTATCAATTAGTCCAATATCCAGATACCCACCCAATCCTAATGCTTGTCCATTGACAATCACATCATTGATACCACTCATTGTCACTGGTCGATTGCTGTTTGTAGGATCTAATGCCACACTAGTAATATAGTTTATCACTGTATCTTTCTGCATATCCGTACCAATTAGATGATCCATGCCAAATTCAAAGAACTCCCATAATACGCCAATCGTCATAGAGAAACAAAATGCTACTAATGCCATAAAGACAGGCGACATTTTAAACTGTAAACGATCATTGTTATTTAGGATATCCACAAGTGAGAATCCAATTGCCGCTGCCAAAAATCCATTGAGTGTATGAAGTATGGTATCCCACATAGGAAATACGATATAAAACGATTTTATTTCTCCAAGTATTTCTGCAGAGAATATAAATACCAAAATGATAATTTCTAATGTAGTTGGCAGTTCTATTTTAAATTCTACCTGAATAAAACTTGGCACAATCAATAATGCCAATGTCAAAATACATAAGAATACATTTTCATAATTCCGGTTAAATATCTGAAGAATCATTGTTAATATCACCAATGCTCTGAGTGTAAAATATACGATGGAAGAGCTTTTATGTTCTCTGATTTCCATTTTGATTGCTTCTTTTGAGTGATGTAATCTTTTTAGCATCCCAATCCCTCCGTTTTTTATCTCTTATGATAACGCAAATTAGAGAATTATGCAATTTACTATTTACGCACATCCTTGTATTTCTTCTGTATACTATGCAAATGAAAAGAAAGCAAGATACCATTCTCATATGAAAATAGTTTTATCTTTTTATATATTTTCTTGATGAATAATTTTTGTTTATCACATATGTCTATAACGAATAATTTCAAAGAATTGTATTTTGATATCCTGCAAGGAAATCTTGTTGAAGCCAAAAGTGGTTATAACACGAAATCTAAAAGCCTACAGCAATTCATAAACAGCCGCAACGTACAATTAGTTATTTTTGAACAATGTGAATTGTGACATGAGATTATAGAATGTTATCCTCTTTATACAATGATGTTCCTATAAAAAAGACGTATTTTTGATTTTTCATCAGAATACGTCTTTTAATTCTATTTTTCTTTATTTATTTCTTCGATTACGATTTTACGGATATCCTGTGGTAGATCTAGTAATGCCATAGCTTTATAAACATCTATTTTACTGCTTTTTATTAGATTTTTGGTTAACTTAATTGCGGAAATTAATTCACCTTCTTGTATACCTTGTGCTTTTCCTATTTCTATTCCTTGTTCTAGTCCTTGCTCTAGTCCTTGTTTCAATATACCTTCACTAAGATTGCACATATATTCTACCTCCTCATCCATGTTCTTCGTCATTATTATACCATAATTTTTTTCCAATAATCTCTTTTTTTCTTCTGCACTTATTTTCATTGTGAACAATATATTTAACATCTCTAATAACCCATGTTTTTCACCTTGATCATAATCATATTGTGTACCCGGATACAACATGATCAATTCCATTAGATCGTAGTCTTTCTGTGGGCAATGCCATTCTTTTTTTAAACATTTTTCTTCGATATGATAAATATTGATTACATCATTTTTTTCTTTTTTATGAACTGGGCATATCCAAATCGAATAGACCTTTTGGATATCGTTGAAATTTGAATTTTCAAATCCATCAGCTGCATTTTTTTGACGTGCTAAGATTCTGCAAGTATAATAGATACCTCTTCTCACTAGTGAATACCCTGGATTATCATCTATTTGTATTTCAAAATTCATAAAGATTCCTACGCACTCTGTTCCACCATCTGCTGTTGGCAGATTTGCTTTAAATAATACATCATATCGAATGGGTGCTCCGATAATACATTCATCCTCTACATTCATTCCGATAATCTGATCATGATCTTTCACAATCGCAATGACTTGAGGATCATTTTCAATACAATTGACGATTTCATCTACCGTCATATCTTTACATTCTTTCATCACACGTTTCATGATACGCGACACAACCGGTTTATTGCTTAATACCAATTTACATATATGATCATACGCTTTTGTTTTTTCCATTGTGACTAGCGATTCCCCTAATATCATATTCTTTGGTCTATTTACTATTGCAGTATCTAGTATGCTTGGTCTTAAAAAAATCTTCTTTCCTTTTTTCATTTCTTCATTCAATAAATTTGATTGTTCAACGCTCATTCACATACCTCCGTTCTCATAATAGGTAACATTATACACAAAAAAGGAGGGCTTGTTACAAAAAGCATAAATAATTATATTTTTAGCTAAAATCTTAAAATAAATCATTACTTTTTATTTTAAAACGTTGGTTTTTAAATATGAAAAGGACTCTATTTTAACCAAAAGCAGGCAGAAGTCCCCCACTTCTATGCTTTGCATAAGTGGTGGGAGTACGTCACTTATTTAGATAGTTCATCCGCTATTACTTTCAGCAAGCTCATGTTGTCATCGCTACTATCTTGACTCAATTCCCAAATCATGATCCCACCACAGTTTTTCTTAGCGTACTGTGCTTTTTTCTTCATAGTTTCTAGGCCATTATAATATACATCCATCCCATTATAGGTAACATGATCTTTCTTTGGTGCGTCTTTATTTTCCTTAATGATATCTCCATAGCCTGCCCAACTTGGCCTTGCGTAAAATGGTACTCCCAATATGACTTTATTAGGGTCAACATTTCTAGTATCTGTCCAATATTCTATGCTGTTTACTGAAAAATCATATGGAGAATGACGCTCTCCATCCCCACCATCATAAGCCATCACATGAATACGGTCCACTGCCTTCAAGACTGCATCACTATGCGCTGCTGCATCATAATATACATTGCCATCTGCAGTAGCACCACTTAAAACAGCACTTGTCAGAAGCTTTTTTTCATCATGTAATTTATCTGCCAGATACAACATCAACGCTTCATATTGTTTCCCAGTATTTCCATCGACACGTGGATGCTCCCAATCCATATCTATTCCATCAAATCCATAGCGATCACACATGTTTATAATAGCATCGCCAAATTTCTTTATCTTTTGATCGTTTTCTGTAGCGGAAACAAATGTCGCTTCTAATGGAACATCATTATAACTCCATCCACCTACTGCTAATAACACACGAACGTTTTGTTTATGGGCCTTCGTGATAATTTGTTTTGCGATATCTGCATTATCTAAGGGGCGTAAATCTCCTTCACTCGTTGGTATGGCGAATGCATAAATAATATCTGTCAATTCATCATAGCGAAGATCATCCACCTTTGCTGGTTTCCATGAAGGAAAATAACCGACAATCTTTTTATCTCCTGTTTCCACATGCTTCTTATTGGTAACTGTATCCTTTTTCTTTTCATCTTTTACAGGTGTAATGCTTTCTTTTGTATCCTCCCAAACATCACTGTTCCCTGGTGTTTCTCCCTGTGTCCACCATTTTGCTTTATAAATCTTTTTCTCATATATCACCTTATCTCCTCCATTATATACGGCAGATTTATCCCATGAAGGATATTGGGAAGTGTTCTCCTCCTGTTTTGTTTCTTTATCTTTTTCTTCGGTTTTTTCCTTGTCCTTAGCTGTATCTTTTTCTGCAATTTTTTCCTCTTTCACAGCGTCTTTTTCACTAGGTGAACTTTGAAAATGTTGAAAAGAAGTTATAAGCAGTACTCCTGATAATAATCCAATGATAAAAATCAAAATTCCTTTTTGTATCGATTTATTTTTTAAATTAAACTTTTTCATTTATGATTTCCCCTTTTATACTTTTACAAAGTATAACAAATCTCATACACACGCACAAGGGATTCAAAAATATTCAGAAATACGGTAACTTCATCTCCTGTATTGTACAATTTTTACTATTGATATCTATTTCTATATCAAATGTAATTCACAATCTTCGCTATCATCCTATTTTGTTCTTGTATGCGGTTTCTTTTCATATTATAATGTCTTTATAGTACACGTAAGATACAAGGAGAACAATATGCCAAACTTAATTACTCACAAGATTTTTGCGGAAGAAGTATTAAAACGATTACATCATGAAGATATCATTCAAATGATCAAAGATAATGAACAGCTCTATTATATCGGTAGTAATGGTCCTGATCCTTTGTTTTTCTATGGCGCAACCCCATGGAATTTATTTCATGATAATCTGGTTTCACAAATAGGGAATACGTTGCATTGTGGCCATGTCAATGACTTTTTCAGATGTGGTCTTGATGAAATCTTAAAACAGAAAAAAGATGATATCAAAACACGAATGTCTGTATATCTATTTGGTCATTTATGTCATTGGGCTATTGACAGCAGTGCCCATCCATATGTCTATTATCGTACAGGTGATTGTACTGGCATGAGTCTGAATTATCATCATCGATTTGAATCCGTATTAGATGAAACAATGTTGAGAACTTATCGAAACTGCAGTATTAAAGAATACTATTTTCCTGATATCTGCTTATACAATCAAGAAATTTTACAAGCAATTGCCCGTATTTATGTTCCAACAGTCAAGAAGCTGTTTCAAAGTGATATCCGCGTTTATGATATTAGAAAAGCATTAGATGGATGGCGTCACGCACAGGAATGGCTATATGATCCACATCATTATAAGATTGATGCATGGCTTGGATATGAAATGCTTCGTCATCAGAAATGGCAAATGTCAGGTAATATTGTGCCAAATCAGGATGAGAATGATTTTGATGTTTTAAATCTAAAGAAAGAAGTATGGAAACATCCTTGTGATCATGAAATCATAAGCAATGATTCCTTCCCGGAAATATTTGAAAAAGCTGTTCGATTAGCTGTAAAAGCCATTGAAACTGCTTATCAGTACACGTTGGATGAAGCATCTTTACAAGCGCTTATGGATATCTTGCAAGATCGTGCATATGATACTGGAATGGCTGGCTTTCAAGAGATGAAATATTTCGATATCATTTTTGAAAAGTAAAACGCTATCATTTTTATTTAATTTGACATAAAAGTGTTGACAAAAGTAAATTAATGTTTAAAATAATAGCTGTAATACTTGGATTGTTACTGATGTGATCAGGCAAGACCTTTGAATAACATGACTATATTTTTATTATAGTTTTTGTAATTCTTAGGTCTTTATTTTTATCGGAGGGAGATTATGAAAATTATTAAGATTTTCAACAACAACGCAGTGGCCACTATTTCTGACAATAAAAATGATCTCATACTGACTGGTTCAGGTATTGGATTCCAGAAAAAAATTGGAGATGAAGTAGATGAACGCCGCATTGAAAAGCGCTACGTCTATGAGGGTGGCGAAAAAAACGCAATGTATCAGCTGTTTTTACGCACACCTGAAAAATACTTCAAGCTTTCTCAAACGATTATGGAAGAAGCTGTCAAACGATTAAACATATCCTTTCAGGATCAAACCATCGTAGCATTGACAGACCATATCTGTTTTGCGGTAGAACGTTATGAAACAGGTACAGAACTTCCCAATCTAGTACTAACAGAAATAAAAACCTTATACAAAGAGGAGTATAAAATTGGTTTATGGAGTATCCAATTGATTGAAAAAGAACTTGGTATCCATTTGCAGGAAGATGAAGCCGGATATATCGCCTTGCATATTATCAATGGATCCAGTGATACCAATTCCAATTCCACTATGGAAACACTTCAACTGATTGAGGGTTGTATACAGGTAATTTCTGATACACTGGATGTTCGCTTTGATGAAGAGAGTCTGGATTATATTCGTTTAACAACACATCTGAAATTTATGGCGCAACGCATCTTCAATGGTGAACATGAGGAAGAAAGCTTTGAAGATAAAGAAATGGCTGTGTTCTTAGCGAAAAAGAATAAAAAAATTCTGTCATGTGTACATGCAGTGCGTGATTTCATTTATGAAACCTTCGGCTATATGCTGACAGAAAAAGAGCTATTATATTTGATGATTCATATTTATAAGATTAACAACTGAATGGATTGTTACTGATTCGATCAGGCAAGACCTAAATTCAACAGATAAACAAAGCTTTTTGTTTTGTGATGGCTGTAGTTTTTAGGTCTTTTCTATTATAAGAGAGAGGACGATAGTATGAAAGAAAAATTTGTTGGAGCAATGCAGACATTCTCCAAAGCCATTGTGGCACCCGTACTTTATTTACCCGCTGTAGGATTGATTCTTGTTATTTGTAACTTTATGATCAACCCTAACATTGTATCCGCAGTACCATTTTTAGGAAATGAGGTTATCCAGATCATCTTTAAAGTCATGTATAATGGCTTGATGTCTGTATTTAATAACTTAGGACCAATTTTTGCGATTGGTGTTGCATTTGGTCTTGCGAAAAAGAAAAAGGAACATGCGGCACTGGTTGCTTTCCTTTGTCTGTTTATCTTCTGTGCTGCACAGAATTCATTCTTATCCTTAACAGGTATGTTACATGAAGCAACTGGCAATGGTCAAAACATGATGCTAGGCTTCCAGATTGTGGATATGGGTGTATTCCTTGGTATTATCATTGGTGTAATCGTAGGATGCTTGCACAATAAATATTGTGATAAAGACTTAGGTGAAGTACTTTCTGTATATGGTGGAACACGTTTTGTATTCTTGATTTCTATTCCTGTGATGCTGGTTATGGCAATTGCATTTGCTTATTTATGGCCACCTGTACAATCCTTGATCACTTCTGTTGCGACCTTTATTTCAACATCTGGTGGTATTGGTTTCTTTACATTTGGTTTCTTAGAACGTTTATTGATTCCTACAGGTTTACATCACTTGATTGGTAGTGCATTATGGTATACCGATTTAGGTGGTGTTGCTACTGTTGCCGGTGAAACTTATTCTGGTGCTTGGGCAATCGCATTAGCACAGTTAGGTGACCCTGAAACTGCAAAATTATCATTAACTACCATTTTCAATAACGTTACATTAGTAAAAGTATTTGGTTTATCTGGTGCTGGTCTAGCAATGCTGCATTGTGCAAAACCTGCATTAAAAAACAAAGCCAGAGCAATTTATGTACCAGCAATCCTGACAAGCTGTCTAGCTGCGATTACAGAACCAATTGAATTTACATTCTTATTCGTTAGTCCTGTACTATTCCTGATTCACTCTGTACTAACAGGTATCTTCTTCTATCTGTTGTACTTCTTCCAGATCACATGCTGTACTGCTGGAGGTATTTTTGAAACATTGCTATACAACGTACCTGCGGGTGTCGCAAAAACCGGATGGCCTTGGTTCATTTTATTAGGACTTGTACAGATGGCTGTATACTACTTCGTATTTAAATGGTTCATCTTGAAATTTGATGTAAAAATCCCTGGTAGAGATGAAAGTGATGAAGATGTCAAACTGGTAACAAAGAAAGATTATGAAGCTGCAAAGAAAAATACCGCAACACCATCCCCTGCTGGTATGAACAATTCCCTGGGTGCTCAGATTTATGAAGCTGTTGGTGGTATTCAGAATATCAAAAATATAGACAATTGTTTCACACGTTTACGTATTGTTGTGGATTCTTTAGATCTTGTAGATGAAGAAAAACTAAAAGAAACAGGCTCTAAAGGACTTGTGAAAAGAGGCAATGAAATCCAGATTATCTATGGTGTGAATGTAAATAAATTTAGAAAGAGTTTAGAAGATTATTTAGAAGCTAATCATTTAGCAATAGAAGGAGAATAACATGGAACCAAAAATTATCACAATCGTTGGTGGAGGAAGTACTTATACACCAGGTGTCGTAAAGGCAATTTTATCAAAAAAGGATACCTTTCCTGTAAAGGAAATCCGTGCATATGATATCGATGAAGAACGTCAAAACGATGTCGCAATCATCGTAAAAGAAGTTGTAAAGGCAAATTGTCCAGAATGTAACTTCTTTACAACAACTGACCCAGAAACTGCATTTAAAGATTCAGATTTTATCTTCGCACAGATTCGTGTTGGTAAATATGCAATGCGTGAACAAGATGAAAAAATCGCATTAAAACATGGTGCAGTTGGACAGGAAACATGTGGCTGTGGTGGTCTTGCTTATGGACTTAGAACGATTTATCCAATGGTAGAAATCTTGGATATGGTAGAAAAGTATGCCGCACCAAATCACTGGATTTTAAATTACTCCAACCCTGCCGCTATCGTTGCATTGGCATTAAAGAAATTAAGACCAAATGCACGTATCATTAATATTTGTGATATGCCAGTCGCAATCATTAACAGCTTTGCGGATATTCTGCATTGTGACCCTCATGATATCAAACCTGATTACTTTGGTTTAAATCACTTTGGCTGGTTCACTGATATCTGGGTAAATGGCGAAAGTCGTTTTGAAGAATTAAGACAACATGCCATTGCACATGGATATTTATGTGATGTACCAGATGAACAGCACTGGGAACCTTCTTGGGTACATACTTATGGCAATGTTAAACCAATGATGGAACGTTTCCCTGATTATCTTCCAAATACATATTTACAGTATTACTTATTAAGTCAGGATATCGTGAATGATGCCAACCCTGATTATACAAGAGCAAATGAAGTTATGGATGGCAGAGAAAAAACATTATTTGATGCAATCAGACGTTATAAAGAAACTGGAAAATATGATGATGGCATGTTTGTGGTAGGTGCACATGGTACATTTATCGTTGATCTTGCGGAATCTTTATGTAGAGAAAATGGTGGACGCTATTTGCTTATCGTGAAAAATGAAGGTGCCATCGCTGATTTACCAGATGACGCCATGGTGGAAATCCCTTGTTATGTATCCCCTCGTGGAGTAGAAAAAATCTCAGTTGGACATATCCCAACATTCTATAAAGGCATGATTGAACAGCAATATGCTTGTGAAAAATGTCTGGTAGAAGGTGCTATTGAAAACTCTTATACGAAAGTTTTACAGGCATTCGCATTAAATAAAACTATCAAATCATCTACACAGGCCAAAGCAATCCTGGATGATATGATTATCGCAAATAAAGATTATTGGCCAGAATTAAAGTAAAGGAGTAAATGATTATGTGGAACCTATTCAAAAACAAAAAGAAACAGGCAATCGGATCACCAGTACAAGGCAGGTTGATTGACTTATCATCTGTAAAAGATGAAGCCTTTGCCAGTAAAGCCATGGGAGATGGCTTTGCGATAGAACCATCTTCTGATATCTTTGTATCACCCATTGATGGTACGATTGCGGCAGTATTCCCTACTGGACATGCCTTTGGAATTACAAATGATGATATGGAAATCATTGTACATATTGGAATTGATACTGTTGAACTACAGGGAAATGGGTTTCACAGTTATGTAAATCAAGGCGATCAGGTAAAAAAAGGAGATCCTGTTGTGAAAGCTGATATCGCATCTATCAAAGCAAAAGGGTATGATGTTACCACAATGGTAATTTTCACAGATGGTAAACAACCAGTAGTGGAAAAATTAAACGAATTGGTAAAAGAAGGTGAAGATGTTGCAAGCATTGCATGAATTTAGAATCGTATCAGTAAAAGAAAAGCTGCTCACGATACTTTCCTTGATCATCAGTTATTTGATGCCAATCATCGGGTTCATCATTATATACTGTCAAAAGAAAAAACAAAATTCTTCCCTTATAAAAAAGGCTTCATGGACAGGTATCATTCTTGCATTTACACTATTCTTCTTAGATTATTTAGCATTTATTCTTCGTTAATCATTGAGCATGGCATCGTTTATCGTGTCATGCTTTTTATTTTTTATAAACGTTCCTTAGAAAAAATTGTATTTTTATGACTTTTTCAAACGAATAAGTTTAAATATATTGATTTTTTCTAAGGAAAAATGCATTAACAACTATATCCATTAGATTTTGAAGAATTCTTAATGGCAAAAGATGAAGAATCATTAATCACAATGATCAAAACTTGTTATGAAGAGAAAAAGCCAATGCCAGATGTATGGCATTTAAAAGCAGTGCAATATTATAAAGAATATGTTTTATGCGGAGGAATGCCTGCTGTTGTATTATCATATCTTACACAAAGCCCTATTTCCTATGATATGATTCAACAAAATATCATAAATGCATACCTGGCAGATATGGCAAAATATGCAACACCTTCCGAAGCTATGAAAATACGTTCCTGTTTTCAGTCCATACCTGAACAATTAAGTAAAGACAATCATAAGTTCCAATATAAAATCATAGAAAAGGGTGCCACAAAATCAAAATATCAAGATGCGATTGAATGGTTGATGGATAGTGGGTTGATTATCAAGGTTTCTAAAATAAAAAATAATCTTTTGCCAATGAAATGCTATGCTGATTCAGATTTCTTTAAAATTTATATGAGTGATACAGGTTTATTATCTAATCTATATGGATTAGATATGTCTGTATTTATCAAAGATGAGTATGCAATATTTAAAGGTGGCTTAACCGAAAACTATGTTGCACAACAATTAAAAACAAAAGGGTATGATGCCTGTTACTATGAATCAAATGGTATTGCGGAAATTGATTTCATGATTACTAAATCTCATCAAGTGATTCCTATGGAAGTAAAAGCTTCTTTCAATACAAAATCTAAAAGCTTAAAAATGTATATGGATAAATATCAACCAGAATATGCAATCCGCTGTTCATTAAAGAACTTTGGAAATAAAGATGGTGTTTTATACCTTCCTCTATATGCTCTATTTTGTTTATAATCATATGCTCTATTTTGTTTATAATCAGCATTGACAATCATGTACGTACATATTATAATGACGCTGTTAGAAAGAGGTATGGTATGACAGAAAAAGAAAAAGCGGCACAAGGCCTATTGTATGATGCAAATTATGATGAGCATTTAAAAAAAGAACGTTTGGAATGTATTGAAAAATGTTTTGACTACAACCATATACGCCCTAGCAACAAAGAAGAACGCCGAGCACTTTTACACTCCCTTTTAGGACATGTAGGTGAGCATGTAACCATTGAACAGCCATTTCATTGTGATTATGGTTATAATATTGAGATTGGTGACAATTTCTTCATGAATTATAATGGTGTCATTCTGGATTGCGCAAAAGTTACCTTTGGGGATAACGTATTTGTGGCTCCTAATTGTGGGTTCTATTGTGCAGGACATCCTTTAGATGTTGAACAAAGAAATCAGGGATTAGAATATGCCTATCCTATCACAATTGGAAACAATGTATGGATTGGCGCAAACGTTGCAGTACTTGCTGGTGTTACCATTGGTGATGATACTGTGATTGGCGCTGGCAGTGTTGTAAATAAGGATATCCCATCTGGTGTGATTGCGGCTGGTAATCCTTGTAAAGTGATTCGTAAGATTACAGAAGAAGACAAGAAAAAATATTGGAAATAAAATACAGCAATACAAAAAATCACCTCATTTTGGGGTGATTTTTTTAACTATAATAAGCAAATACTGTCTATCAAAAAGATTTATATTATGTTATGCAAGGAAAATTTGATAATAACTAAATCTCTTTAATTTTTTTCACAATTGCTTTTGCGTTTAACTCGTATTTTTCTAATAAAGCATCTGGTGTTCCACTTTCTCCAAAGCAGTCCTGCATACCGATCATGACCATCTTCACTGGTTCATTCTTCACCAATACTTCCCCGATGGCACTACCTAAACCACCGATGACACTGTGTTCTTCACAGCTGACGATGACTTCATGTTCTTTTGCCAGTTCTTTGATCAATTCTTCATCGATTGGTTTGATACATGGCATATCTACCACTGTGACTTCTTTGCCTTCACCTTTTAATGTTTCATATGCACGTAAGGCTTCCTGTACCATCATACCTGTGGCTACGATTGCGACTTTTTTGCCTTTTCTTAAGACATTGCCTTTGCCATATGTGAATGCTGTATCATCACTATATACATCTTCTACATTGCCTCGTCCAAGTCTTACATAACATGGGCCTTCGATATCTGCGACTGCTTTGACGATCATCTCTGCCTGCTTAGCATCACATGGATTGAATACCTTCATATTTGGCATTGCACGCATCAATGCGATATCTTCTACACTTTGATGGCTTGCGCCATCTTCGCCTACCGTAATACCTGCATGTGTGGCACATACTTTCACGTTTAACTTAGGATATGCGATACTGTTTCTTACCTGCTCATAGGCTCTTCCTGCCGCAAACATCGCAAAGCTAGATGCATACACAACCTTGCCACTAGCGGCTAATCCTGCTGCGACTCCCATCATATTGCCTTCTGCGATTCCCATATTGAAGTGATGTTCTGGTCTTGCTTTTTTCGCATCACATGTCTTCGTTGATTTGGTCAGGTCGGCATCTAGTACGATCACATCATCACGTTCTACGATCAGTTCAGCTAGTGCTTTTCCATATGCTGTTCTTGTCGCTACTTTACTCATTGCCTTCACCTTCCAATTCTTTTACTGCTTGTGCACACTGTTCTGCATTTGGTGCACTTCCATGCCATGCGGCGTTGTTTTCCATAAAGGATACACCTTTTCCTTTGATCGTATGTGCTAGGATCATCGTTGGTTTTTCCTTTTCTTTCTTCGCTTCATCAAATGCGAAACGAATATCTTCATAATCATGTCCTTTGATGTTGATGACATTCCATCCAAATGCTTTGAATTTTTCATCAATTGGTGTAGGGTTCATGACATCACGGATGTTTCCATCGATCTGTAAAGAGTTGAAATCTACGATTGCACAAAGATTATTCAAACGATAATGAGCAGCAGCCATAGCAGCTTCCCATACTTCGCCTTCTTCACATTCTCCATCACCTAATAAGGTATAGACTCTATGATCATTGCCATCTACTTTGTTTGCTAATGCCATACCAACAGCGGCAGAGATACCTTGACCAAGAGATCCTGTGGACATATCAACACCATCGACATAGTTCATATTTGGGTGTCCTTGTAGTTTACTGTTGATCTTTCTGAAAGTATTCAAATCTTCATGTAGTAAGCCTTTTTCAAATAAAGTCGCATACAGTAAAGGTGAAGCATGACCTTTTGATAAGACAAAACGATCACGATCGATACCTTTGACATTTTCTTCATTGATATCCATGACTTCAAAATATAATACAGTTAATATATCAGCTGCGGATAAAGATCCACCTGGATGACCGCTATTTGCATTAGCGACCATACAGACGATATTCTCACGAATATGTGCAGCATGTTGCTTTAGTTCTTCTGTTTTCAAATGATATTCCTCCTGTCCATACAGTATTTAATTTCAAGTTATTTCTAACTACTTCTGTTTATTAATTTCTTGATTATCAAAAATATGCTAATGATTATATAATTTTAAATATGTCATTAAATCCAAATGATGTTTTAGATTTAATGACATAACATTTTATATAAACCTATTCATATTAAGTTTTTTCTTTATATTTTATTAACATCTTTGGTAATTACAAGATTTGCCTGAGTACCACAAATGTTTTTTTCTATGATATCTCCACGATGTACAGGTGCCTCTACTTCTACTTCATCTAGGCGCTTCATAATATCCCAAATTTTTTCTTTTGGTATATCTGTACTTGTTTTTACACTTACTCTAGCCTGTGTGCCACCTTGAATTCGAATCGTTGAAGTAATCACACGCATTGGATGAGTAAGTTCTTTCTTTCCATATTCTGCTCCTCTAGGGCAATTATTACCTGTTACCTTATAATCATTATCCTCATCTACTTTTAAGTGACATCCTTTAGGGCATACAATACATATTAATTCTTTCATCCTTAGTCACCCTCCTTTTCGATAGATATCGTTAATGAATTACCATTTACTTTATCTAATAATACTTTTGGTATCATCACTTTTTCCATTTCTGCTGGTGCCATATGTTCACGTTTAAATCGTGCGATTTGTGTATCGCCATCCTTGATAACGATAGCTGCATCATGATAATTATTTCTGACACGGAAGCTTAATTCTACACCTTTATCTACTTCATCTTTTCTAATTTTTTGCGGTACGGTGTATCCTACTCCTTCGCCTTGTTTCGTTTCAATGACATTGTTAACGGTAGATTCCCCATGTTTTACATAAATACCTGCTGCTTTTCCAGCTTTTTCACTTTCATCTGTTACAAAATCTACTAAATCATGTACATGTAACACATTTCCACTCGCAAAGATTCCCGCTACACTGGTTTCCATATTTTCATAAACTACTGGACCATTGGTTCTAGGATCCATCTGAATACCAGCATTTCTTGTTAATTCATTTTCTGGTATTAACCCAACAGATAATAATACACAATCACAATCGAATACCATTTCTGTTCCTGGTATAATTTGTCTGTTTTCATCTACTTTAGATACAATCACCTGTTCCACACGCTTCTTACCTTTGATATCTGTAATTGTATGAGAAAGATATAATGGAATATTATAATCATTTAAACATTGTACAATATTTCGATTCAATCCATTAGAATATGGCATTAATTCTACGCAAGCTAATACTTCTGCACCTTCTAATGACATTCTTCTTGCCATAATCAATCCAATATCTCCAGAACCTAAGATAACTACGCGTTTTCCTACCATGTAACCTTCTATATTTACATAACGTTGTGCAGCTCCTGCTGTAAATACACCTGCAGGACGATCTCCTGGAATCGCAATAGCACCTCTTGTACGTTCACGACATCCCATATTCAAGATAAGTGCTTTCCCTTGTAAAACCATATATCCATGAGATTCACTTGTACAGAATACTTGTTTGTCTTCTGTAATCTCAATAACCATCGTATCTAATAAAATATCAATATCTGTCCCATTTACTTCGTCAATAAATCTTCCTGCATATTCTGGTCCACTTAATTCTTCTTTAAAATGATGTAAACCAAAGCCATTATGAATACACTGATTTAAGATTCCACCAAGTTCTTTGTCACGTTCAATGATTAAAACACTTTCTGCTCCATTATTTCTAGCAGCAATCGCACTGGCAAGTCCTGCTGGACCTCCTCCAATTACGATAACATCATATTGTTTTTTCATCTTACTTACCTCCCTTGGTCTTGCCATATAAGATTACACTACCTACTTTATCCTGTACTACTTCTTCTTGTGTTATCTCTAATTCTTTAGCAATAATTTCTTGTACCTTTGGTCCACAGAAACCCCCTTGGCATCTTCCCATACCAGCATTACAACGACGTTTAATTCCATCAATGCTCACTGGTGTGATAACACGATGTAAAGCATCTAGAATTTCACCTTCACTAATCGTTTCACAACGACAGATGATACGTCCGTATGCTGGATGTTCTTTGATATAATTTTCACGTTCCTCATTGCTCATTTCTTTAAAACGTACAACTTTTCTTGTTGTAACTGGATTTGCTTTAGGCTGTAAGAATAATCCTTTTTCTTGAAAACGTTTCACCATATCAATAGCAATTGCGCTAGCAGAAGATAATCCAGGGGATTGCATAGCAGCAATTTGGAAGAATCCTTTTATCTGTGGATCTTCTCCAATAATGAAATCTCCATGATTGCTTCTCGCTCTGATTCCTGCAAATGTTCTTATATTTTCACGAAAGTTGATATTTGGAACGGATTTTAATGCAGCTTTCTTAACAAGGTCAAGTCCAGATTGTGTTGTTGAAAAGTCTTCATCATCACAGCTTGTAGCACTTGGTCCTACAATCAGATTTCCATGTACTGTTGGTGCTACTAGTGTTCCTTTGCCCTCTTTTGTTGGGCATTGGAAAATGACATGATGTACAAGTTCTCCCTGGTTTTTATCCAAAAGATAATATTCCCCTTTATTTGGGAAAATCGTATAATCTGGTTCCTTAACTAAACCCATAATTTTATCACATTCTACACCAGCTGCATTAACAACAGTCTTCGTTTCGTATTGACTTCCATCATTTGTATATACGATAAATCCGCGTTCGTTTTGTTTAATAGCACTAACTTCTTTGTTAGCCTGAAATTCTACACCATTTTTTACTGCTGTTTCAGCATAAGCAATTGCAAGATCCCATGGATTAACAATACAAGCGCTTGGTGCATACAAAGCTGCGACTGCTTTCTCATTTAGATTTGGCTCCATTTCATGAAGTTCATTTTTATCCACAATACGCATACCTTTTACACCATTATTTACACCACGTTCATAAATGGTTTTTAGTGTTTCAATCTCTTCTTCGCAAAAGGCAACTACTAGAGAACCAATATTTTTAATTGGTACATCTAAATCTTTACAGATCTGAGGAATGATACGATTTCCCTCTACATTGTATCTTGCCATAAGTGTTCCGCATTCTGGATCATATCCAGCATGGATAATGGCACTATTTGCTTTTGTGGTTCCATCTGCCACATCATTTTCTTTATCTAGTAACAGAATCTTTCCTTCCTGTTTACTTAGTTCAAATGCCAGTGAGGTACCACTGATTCCGGCACCAATAATGACTGTATCGTACATAACTATCCTCCTACTATCTATTTATAAAAGATCAGCCAAGACACCAATATTATCAATCATGATATCTGGTTTGATCTCACTTTTTTCCACATCTTTACTTTTTGTTTCACCACTCATTACCAAGATACTCGTTACATCGCTTTGATCTGCGACTGCGATATCCGTATATAAACGGTCCCCGATAATAGCGATTTGATCTGCTTTATGTCCAGTTTCTTTGATGATATATTCCAATGTTCGTTTGCTTGGTTTCCCAAAGAATTCTGGATATCGGCCTGTACTTGCCTCAATGAGTTTTGCCATACTGCCACAATCCGGAATGAAGGTATCATTCTCCATAGGACAGTTTAAATCTGGATTAATACCAAAATAAGTAGCTCCATTTCGTATAAAATGACATGCTTTACTTAATTTTTCATATGTTAAGGTTGTATCAAACCCTAATATTACAATATCTGGGTTTTCTTCGTTAATGACCCATCCGTGTTTTTTAAATTCGTTTACTAATGCCGGTGTTCCCACAACATAAAGTGTTTTCCCACCATAATGTTCCTTTAAATAGCGAAGTATTACATGGGTAGAAACCATCATTTGTTCCTTTGTGATATTGATACCCATATTGTTTAATTTTACAATATAGGTATCAATATCCTTGCTGGAATTGTTTGTAAAGAAGTAATACTCTCTGCTTGTTTGTTTTACTTTATCAAGGAAAGTATGGGTATATGGAAACAAATCATTTCCTAAATAGATTGTTCCATCCATATCCAGTACAAACACTTTGATATTCTTCATTATTTCCCTAATTCTATTCTTTTCTGTTTCCATACGCGTTCCATCCTTATTTATTTTTGCCCATAGTAAGCATTTGGTCCATGCTTACGCATAAAGTGTTTCTCTAACAAAACTTTTTGCATTGGTTTTTTTGCACCACCAAGAAGTGTTAAGGAAGCATATGCCATTGCTGCACACTCCTCCATTACTACTGCGTTATGTACGGCTTCATATGGATCTTTTCCCCATGAAAATGGTCCATGACTATGTACAAGTACTCCTGGCATTTGATCTGGATCAATTCCACGATTTCTGAATGTTTCTACAATAACCTTTCCAGTTTCTAGTTCATATTGCCCTTTAATTTCATCATCACGCATTAAACGAGTACAAGGTATATCCCCATAAAAATAATCTGCTTGTGTAGTACCAAGAGCTGGTATATCTAATCCAGCCTGTGCAAAGCTAGTGGCCCATCTGGAATGTGTGTGAACTACACCACCAATATTCTGCCATTTACGATAAAACTCAAGATGTGTCATCAAGTCACTGCTTGGCTTTAAATTTCCTTCTACAACATTTCCATCTAAGTCGCATAACACGATATCATCAACTTTCATATCATCGTAAGATACACCACTTGGTTTAATTGCCACGATTCCCTTTTCGCGATCAATTCCTGACACATTACCCCATGTAAAAGTAATCAGACCATATTTCGGTAATAACAAATTCGCCTCTAATACTTTTTGTTTTAATTCTTCCAACATATACATCTACCCCTTTGTAATTTCATCATAGAAATCATAGAATTTTAACAGACGCATAAATGTTAAACGTTGACGAACATATGGGCTTAACTTTAATGTCAATCCTTTGATTGACTCATCTAATTCCAGTTCTTTCATTGTTGTTAAACCATTCACTTTTTTCATCATTGTCTTGATATCTTCAGCACTAGGAAGCTGTGCTAAAATTTCTAAGATTTCTGCTTCTTTCTCTTTGATCTGTGTTCCTGTGATATTTTCCATCAGATTTGGAGTATTTTCTTTTAAGATTTCTTCTTGTAATGCTGGCTTTGTTATATTTTGTTTTATAAAATCGACTTGTACATCCATATGATCTTTCACATGATAAGTTCCTTTACGGATATACGCCTCTGCTTTTTTATAGACTTCAGTAGCCAAGCATAAACCAACACCAACTTTTTCACCATGATAATAATCAATTGGTTCTGAAATTGCTGCCATTTCCCATAAGTGTGACATATGGTGTTCTGCACCACTTGCTGGTCTTGAATTTCCAATCATTTGCATAGCAATTCCACTTAATAATAATCCATACATTAGATTTTCATATGCTTCAATATTTTGTGAACCAATACCATCTAAATTAGCACATAAATCTTTTAATACTTCATATTCCATATCTACTACTTTATCGCAAATATATTCGCCTGTAATTATGTGTGCAATTTTCCAATCACATAAGGCGGTATATTTACCTAATAAATCGCCGACACCGCTTGCAGTTAATCGAAGAGGTGCTTTTGAAAAGATTTCAGAATCAGCTAATACAAAGCATGGTGCTACTGCTGTAAAACTTTTTTTAAAACCATGCCAAGTCATTGCTGCTACAGTGGATACAAAGCCGTCTACGCTAGCAGCTGTAGGTACACTTAAAAATGGAATCTTTTTTTCATATGCATGATAACGTGTAATATCATGAATTGTTCCAGATCCTACTGCAATCATAAAATCTATATTTTTATACTCTTTCAGCTGTTTTTCTGCTGCTTCAACACCATGCTCATCCGCATGAAGATTTTTTGAATCTAAGCGAATTGTGATAATACCAGGGAGTAATTCTTCCACTGTTTTACCTGCTGCTAAGTAGGTATTATCATCACATAACATCGCAATCTTTTTATATTGACTATAGCGATCTTTCATGATTTGAGGAAGGCGCTTTATTGCGCCTTTCTCAATAATCATATCATCTACTACAATTTCATGAACATGTCCACATGCACATGGTTTTGAGAATTCTGCTACATCGATTTGCATATTCTAAACCTCCAATTCAGCGTTTTTTAATGCTTGTTTTTCTAAATATTCATCAACTTCTTTATGTTTCATACGATAAGCGCCATAGCATACAATATATACGACGATCGCTAGACCAATGAAAATAGGATTTCCAGAAAGGAATGCCAAGAACACAAGTCCCATGAACGGTTTACCTAAAATATTAAAACTTGTAATCATTGCTGCGCCTGCTGGAATAGCATATCCTGCTTCTTTTGCTACTTCTGTGAATAATGGTGCCGTATAAGTACACATCAATAAGCCTACACTAAACCAAACCATACCAGTAACGATAACCTTCGCCATATTACCATTAAATACTGCAACCAATCCTTCTACCATGTAAGGAATTGCAACTAAATCAACAACAGGTAATGTTTGATTTCCTGGCAGAAAGAATGCAATTAACACCATAATTGGCATTAACAATAAACCACATGTAAGAGTTGCTGGTTCACCATAACCTACCGCATCATTTACTGCAATATACCATTCACGATCACCAGTATTACCCATAAATTTACGTGCGCCTTCTGTAATAGGTGCAAATGCCTGTGCAAAGAATCCAGTAATTTTAGGGAAAATTGCCATAATTGCAGCAGTTGCTACTGCAGCTGTAAATACAGAGCCCCATCCACTCATACTACCTAAGTTTGATAAGTTACCTAAAACACCAATGATACCTCCAAGAATAAATCCAATTGTCATTGGTTCTCCTAAGAAGCCAATTTTATTTTGAATTGTTTGTGGATTTAGTTTTAATTTATTTAAACCAATGGCATTTAAGATTGGGTCAAAGATAATCGCAAAGATGCCCGGTTCAATGTTATGCATGGCGATAATTGTACAGTTTGGATACTGATAATATGTAGACCAACGTTTCGCAAGCATATCGGAAATAAGTAAAGAGTATAGATTTAACAATACCATACATGCAATACCAAGTACGAAGTTATTTGTCGCAAAGATAACCATAGCACCCCATACCATATAAGAATAGTTATTCCACAAATCAGATGGCTGGAAGCACTTTGTCCATTTTACCAAGAACAATACTGTCTGTAATACGATACCAAGACCTAAATAAATCATACCTGCACTAGTTGAGAAAGCTACAAGACTTGTTGCTTGCCAACCAACATCAAACACATTCAAATTCACCCCTGTAATATTTACCATAGCATCTGCCATATTTTTTACAAGAGGAGTAATGATTGGTGTAAATGCCCCTACCATTAAGTTTATTCCTTCTAGTGATACGCCCGCATATAATGCACTTAAAAACGCTTTTTGTGGTTTCACGCGGAAGAATAATGCAATAATTCCGATTATAAATGGAACGATGATAGCTGCTCCAAAGTTGTCAATCATCGATTTTAAAAATTCTAGTATAAACATTTTGTTTTCTCCTTTTCTAATTCATTATTCCCTATTTTTTTTATTTTCTATTTTCCAATTGATTCAAGAGCATTTGCAAAATCTTCAAAGAATTTATCTTCACCCATTCCTGTGATACAAGCAAATGCATTAACACAAGGAATACCATAATCGCCTTTAGGTAATGGACTGGTGTGAGCAATAATGTCAAAACGTCCTGATTGTGCTAAATTTAAAGCTTCTGTTGGTTTCGCTTCCGTTGCGCTAACCTGATAACCTTGTGATGCTAAGTGTTCTTTCAATTTTGCAGCCACCATACTGCTTGTAACTGTTCCTGATCCACAGATAGATAAAATGTTTACTGTTTTCATAATGTTTCTCCTCCTATTTCTATCTCTTTCTGTTTAATAATATTGATGACATCGTCCTGTGTTTCTGCTAGATAGACTTTTTCTAGAACTTTATCATCTTGAATGATACGCAAAATCTGTTGTAATTTTTTTATATGCGTTTGCGGGTTTTCTATCGCTAACATAAATACAACCTTTACATCAACTGGCGTATCATCACTTCCCATTTGTGTAAATCTTACAGGTTCTTTTAGTGTCATAATCCCTTCTGTTTCGCGCAGAACATACATTGCATCGGTATGAGGAATTGCAACACCAAATCCATTAATGTCTAATCCTGTTGGAAATTGTGCTTCTCTTTCTTTCAGAGCATCAACATAGTCTTCTTTAGTGTAACCTTCTTCAATGAAACACTCTCCTAGTTTTTCAAATACCTCGCCTGGAGAAGAAGCTTCTTGATGCAACTTAATTAGTTTCTTATCTAAATGTTCCCAAATCATATCTCTACTCCTTTACACTAGTACCATAAATTTATGGGTTCTTTTCTATCCACTTACAGTTTAAATCAAATTATAGGTTCATAAAAGAGTAAAGCTTTGCATAAAATCATGCAGAAATTTATACGAACAATCCTTTGCAAAACTTTTTGCAAAAAGTACACTCTACAAAAAAAAGATCGAAAATACGATCTTTCTTATCATTCTATATGCTATTTGATAAGCATCCTGTGCTTTTATTTTTCATACAGAAAACGTTCATCCAATGATACATTGAATGCTTTGGCTAATTCTTTAAAGCCTTCCACTGATATCGTTTGTTGTTTTTTTGATACACAGGAATGCACCTTGATCCACATTTCTGCACTTTTTTCAATCGTATGCATTAACCCAAAGGTAGAATCAAAATCCATACCGCTCACAAACATACCATGATGTGCCCATATGATCGCATCATATTGTTCCATCAACTTGCTGGTAACGATTGCGATTTCTCTTCCTCCCGGTACCATCCATTCCACCACACCGAGTCCTTGTGGGAAGATGATCGGACATTCTGTCATCATTTCCCAAAGCTCTCTTGTAAATATCTCGCTCTTGAAAGGAAGAATAAACGTCAATGCGATGATATTGGGACAATGGCAATGATAGATCACACGGTTTTGATTGTTTGTCATGCGTGCTTTTACTTCCATATTCATCAGATGTGTCGGCAGTTCACTGGTAGGTCGCCCATTTTCTGTTAATCCCCAACAGATACGATAACGTTTTCCTACTTCATCCAGTTGAATGATACCGGCAGTATTGGCCGGATCTTTTTTCATGTTATGGAAATATCGCCCGGTACCTGATATCAAGAAATATTCATTTGCTAAATAAGGTACTTCTGTACCAATATCTTTCCAAGGATCTTCATAGCTTAGATTTTCTTGTATGGATTCTGCTTCTTCTTTTGTTAACCAATAGGTAAAATTACCCCCATTACGCTCATGCCATCCTAATTGATCCCCATGATCTGCCATATCCACATATGCTTTTAAAAACGGTGCGTCTAATACCTTCATTTTCATTTCCTCCTATTTCATATATTTGGTCTTACCAGTTTCTAAGACTTCTTTCAATTGTTCTAATAATAATTCCGGACTTCGATTATAAGAATCTAATGTATCTCCGCCGCGATGATTGGTTAACGTACATGCATCGATCGATGTAATACGGTCCTCTTTGGTAAGGGGTTCTTTAGGGAATACATCAATGGCCGCTCCGGCAATCGTTTTATGGATCAATGCTTCCTCTAAATCCTCCATATTCACTAACACCGCACGTGCTGTATTGATCAAATACGCACTTGGTTTCATCTTTTCCAATTCAGCTTTCGCAATCAACGGTGGATCATTGGGTCCGATACGTCCATGCAAGGATACAATATCACTTTCTTTTAATAATGTATCTTTATCTACAGCCTCATAACCCAATGCTTCAATTTCTTCCTTTGCAACAAAGGGATCGTAAATCAAGATACGGCTGCCAAACACCTTTAAACGCTGTGCGACCAAACGGCCGATTGCGCCAAAACCGATCAGTCCCACACACATGCTTCTTAGCTCTAAAATATGTCCGGTATTTGGATATTGTTCGCGCCATTCGCCATTCTTTAACGCATAATTCGCACGTGCAACGTTGCGGGTTTCACAAATCATTAAGCCGATGGTAAGCTCTGCGACAGCGAAGGCATTATGCATCGAACAATGAATGATCTTAATGCCCTTTTCCTGAGCTTCTTTCACTGCGATATTTTCAACACCGCCTCTTGCACTCACGATATACTTTAAATGCGACGCGTTTTTGATGATGTCTTTTCCAATCGGACACATATGAATAAAGATCACATCGGCATCCAGTATCGCTTCTTTTAACTCTCCCTCAATCGTATATGCCTCACTTCCCAAGGTTTCAATATTGCGTATCAGTGTTCTGGTCGATGTACGATCCAGATCCTTTTTCCATGAAAACCCTTGATAGGAAGAAAATAATCCCGATGGTTTTAATACCTTTGAAAATGCCTCTTCATCAAGAAACATATCCCCTACTGCAACACATTTCATATTGTTCTACCTCCTGTTAAATATGTTCGTTTCGCACACTCATCATAGAGCAATCGTAAGAAAATGGGAATACTTTTGTAGGAAAGTGTTTGTTTATCGAATATTTCGACATAGAAAACGTTTAAAACGAACATTTTTCCTTTGCAAATTCTAAGAATATGGTACACTAAACATGAAGAAGGTGAAGCGATGAAAAAACAAGAACGTCAAGCAAAGATCTTAGCCATCTTAAAAGAAAAAGGCGAGATCCATACAAGTACCTTATGTCGTGAATTTGATATTGTTGAAATGACGATACGACGGGATTTTATGGAAATGGAACGACGTAAGGAAATCATACGGACACATGGGGGTGCCATCGCTGTTGAAAAAAAGGTGGCCGATGTGGATACCCCTTTAACAAAACGTTTAACCCTATACACAAAAGAAAAAGAACAGATTGCAGGTTATGCCAAAACCTTGTTAAAACCAAATGATCATATTTTTCTTGCCAGTGGCTCAACCATTCAAATCTTAGCCAAATCACTTTTACATTATATACCGCTTGTGATTGTCAGTGATGCCATCAACATCGCCACTACCCTGTATGAGGATCCACGTTTGTCCATCTATATGCTGGGTGGTGAATTAAAAAGCAATGCCTTTACACTAACAGGAGCGATTGCGGAAAACAATCTTCGTCAATTTCGCTTAGACAAAGCATTCATCAGTGTAAATGGCATGGATGAGGAGGGACAGTTATATACCTCCAGTGTGGTAGAAAGCAAACTGTTAGAGCTGTTATTTCATCAGGTAAATGAAGTATATGTATTATTGGACGCTTCTAAGTTTTATAAAAAGGATTTTGTTGCCATACATACAGACGCTCCCTATACCATCATCAGCGATGCACATCCCAATGCCTCACTGCTTGAACAATTAAACAAACGTCATATCACGTTGAAAAGTGTATAAGAAAACCCTATAAGAGCCACGCTTTTTTCGTGCCCTTCTTATAGGGTATTGTTTATAACTATAAAATTGCTTCATATTCATAAATAATCTGATAGATTTCTTCGGCTGTTTTTACCTTTCGGATATTTTCACAAAAATCCACTTTTGATAATAAATTCATTAGATGAAACATTGCCTTTAAATGGGAATCCTTATCAATGGTCGATAAGGTACAGACAAATTCTACCGGATCATAAAATTGTGAATGAAAGGATACCGGCTCTTTTAAACGTATAAGATTCATACCCAGCTTCTTACCGCCCATATCCGGTGCTTCATGTGGTAAAGCAAAGCCTTGTGCCAATACGATATAAGGGCCCATCTGCTCAATATTGCGTATCATCTGCTGGATATAACCTTCTGTAAGATAACCTTCCTCCAGTAATGGAAGTGCACTTTTTTCCACTGCTTCCTTCCAATCCTTGCATTCTACATCCACCTGAATATGAGCACTCAACAATTCACGCAGCGTTGCCTTATCGCTTGGGGCAATCGGAAAGAAATGTGAGGATAGATCTTTAATGATGTTTTTATAGATTTCATCCTTATCCAAAGGACTTTTCGCAATGGAATTCGCAATCATCGTTTGTAAACGCTGAAAACTTGGGTTGGTATTTACACGATTTAATTTTGACTTCATTACTTCTAATTTCTCACCAAGTAAAATACAATCTTCATCTGTTAAATAAGGATGTAAAATAATGGAGTCACATCTTTCTTCTTTAATTGGAACCGTTGAAATAATCAAATCAATTCCAGTAATATCATAAGTCATTAAAGCATGAACTGGTAGTACATCTGCCACATAAAATTGAAAATATTTTTTCAATCGTGATAACAATAGTTGACTGGTGCCAACACCAGAATTACAAACCAAAAGGATTGTGAATTGCTGTCCTTGATATTTATTTCGTTCGATAGCAGCACATACATGTATGGTGATATACGCTATCTCATCTTTATTAATTTTTCGATTTACATATCGTTCTAACGGAGTAATGTTTTTTTCTATTGCTTCCACTACTAAACGGTTTTTCTTAACAACTTCGTCTAACAATTCTATCTCGTTTGCATAACCCATATCAATATCTTTAAATGTAGACTGTAAATGATTTGTTAAATTTTGATAAAATTGAAAATCATTAGTTAAATTGACATTAAGATCTTTGGCGAGAGCATCAATGAATTGCTTTGATATAACTTGAATTTGCATCATTGCTTCATCGGTATCATTTCTTGATAAGTAATGTAAATTATATAAAATATCACTTAGTAAATATTCTTCTTGTAGACGATATTCTAAACCAAAATAATTATCCATTTTCTCCATTAAATGACTTGCCATGTTTTGCATAGACGAATGATTTAATGCGTAATCTATTTCTACAAACTGATGGTGGTGATGACGTTCTATCGAAATCATTAAATATTTTAATAAATCCGCGAAGGAACCATCTGTAAGAAATCTTTTTCCTTCAATTTCTCCATCTTTTATAATTTCACGTAATATGTCAAGATCCTGTACTTCAAAGATAGATGCATTTGCATCATCTAATCGATATTGTTGTATATAAGGTTTTCGTAATAAATACATCAGCAAAATTCTGCGGCTACTTTCTTTTCCATGAACCCTCAAACCCTTACGAAGTGAAACAATCTCTAAGTTATGGTCACTCATCATGCTTCGCACATCATCTAGGTCATGAATTATTGTAGAGCGTGATACAAATAAAATATCTGCTAATTGTTGAAGCGTGATATGATCATTCGTATTCACGATAAGATAAGCAATCATATCTATTCTTTCTTCTTTAGAAAGTTTAAAGGAATAAAAATCATTCTGACCTAATAATGCGCCAATCTTTTCATAGTCATCATTTAATTCAATTTGACCATGATCTTTAAACTGTAATGGTTGACATTTATTAGCTAATAAAAAATCAACGATTTCATCCAAATCATAACGTATAGTTCGTTCGGATACTTTAAATTTCCTCATTAGTTCTGCAATATTACACGTTTGTTGATACTGCTTTTTTTCTAAAAGCCATAAGACGATTTCGCGTGTACGTTTATTCATACTCAACTTCCTTTCTATAAGTTACAATTGCCTTTCATCCAATTTTATAATATTGGTAAACTTTGATTATGGAAAGAGTAATATATTGCAGAACATTTTGCAACATATTACAACATCGCACCTCTATTCTTTTATATTATTTGTGTGTATAATGAAAAAGTAAAGAGAGTGTGATTATCATGAAATTTAAAACCTATTCAAATAAAAACAAGCCTGTTTTCGTCTACATTCATGGAGAATGTCTATCGGCCTTTAGTTTCAAAGAAGAAATAAAAGAATTAAAAAAAGACTTTCAGGTTGTGCTTCCTATCCTTGATGGGCATGATGTTGCAGCTGATGAAAAATTTATTGATATTGATACATGCGCAAATAAAATTCTAGACTATATTGACGAACATTTTCAAGGTCATATCCAAGTTTTATCTGGATTTTCATTAGGTGGGCAAATCGCTATACAAATGCTATCAAAGCGCCCTAATCTCTGCGAATATGCAATGATTGAAAGTACCATGGTAAAACCAACTAGAATCAAAAATTGGAGTGCTTATGCTAGTGTTTATGCAAATAAACTTGCAAAACAGAAATGGTTTAATAAATTTATGTATTATACAATTTTTAATGATGACTTCGCTTTTGAAGACTATTATAAAAACTATAAATGCATGTCAAAAGATAATATTAAACGTGTATTGGATGCTCACAGCGCCTATAATTTGGCGAGTCAAGAATTAAAAGATGTCACTGCCAAAGTAGCTATCCTGGTAGGTCAGCGAGAAAAAAAAGCAATGAAAAAAAGTGCAGATTTATTAAAAAGCAAGTTATCCAATGCAGAAATTTTCATGCTTATGAATTTTACACATGGTGACTTTAGTTTAGGAAATCCAAGAGAATATTTACGTTTTGTTAAAAGTTGGGTACAAAACAAAGATAGTCAACAACGTAAAAAAGCAGATAAAATTCGTCAAGAGAAGGAAGGAGAATATATGCCGAATTGGAAACACCTGCTAAATAAAATCAAAGAAAAAAGAGCCACAAAAACATTACAAAAATCTTAAAGAATCCTCTTTATGTTTTAGTTTGTGATATCATCTTTTTAAATCATTCATTCTTCTCATATGTATTATAAAACGAATATTTATGACGTGCAATCTAAATTTACCTTCACAAGTATAGTAATAAAAAATTTATTAAACAGTAGGTAAAAGGCTCTAACTTCAACGGCAATAATATTAGACTATACACTGTCCACTACAGAAGCGTAAATAAGTCTTTGTAAGCATTTTTATCTCTAATGTCACAATTAAAAGAAAAGTCAATCTTATTAGGTGGCGCAGTAAATAGTATTATGAATTATTTAGATATTTCTAATTTCCATTTAATCGCAAAATAAGCCTAACAAAAAGTGCATCCAACATGAATGCACTTTTTCTTTATCCTTCTATTAAAATCAATTCATCTTTTACCTGTACCAGATTATCCTTTAAAACTTTGATATCCTGATAATCAGAACTGTTTGTGATAATCAACAAGATTGTAGGGTCATAATCGTTAGAAAGCATCATTTCACGATCAATTTCTAACATACGTTTTCCTACTGTAATCTTATCATCCTTATGTATATGACTGATAAAACCTGTTCCATTTAATAAATGTGTATTCACACCGATATGCAGAAGAATATTCTGCCCGCTGTCAGATACGATACTAATGGACTGACATGTTGGAAAAATACCTTTCACAACACCATTCACAGGTGCATAAATCGTATTTTCCAATGGTTCTATCGCCACTGTTTTCCCCATCTTTTCGCTGCGAAATACCTCGTCATCAACTTCTGACAAATCTTTCAATTTCCCTCTTACCGGACTATAGATAAAGCTCTTTTTATCCATCGGTTTTTTCAAAAAGTTAAACATATATTTCTCCTGCCTCAACCAAGAACGATTGCTTTCCCATTTCAATACCCTAATATTATACTCAGCCGGTATACGAAAAGCAATCACAATATGCAAAGAAAATAATTACATTTCAAGTAGACATTTGAAAGTTTTACAATTTATTGTAAATTCTGTCATAGAAAATTTCTATGATATTTTTACATATTCTGCCACATCTCTTGCGCATTGTGAAATTGAACCACAGCAAGAAAAGTTTTATGATCTTCAACAAATTTAAATATCTTTATTATAAATTGGTGCAATATGTTTTTTATTACGCACTACAATGTAAAAGATTGCGACCATAGACAGTATCGCAAAACATAAAGCAACATAGCGATACTCCACAAATTCTCCTAACACACCGGCGATAAGTTTCGTGAAAATCGTTACGATAGCGACGATGACAGAAAAGAAGGCATTCACTCTGGCTCGCATATGAGATGGAATATAATTTTGGGTACTGGATTCACGAATATTTAAAGAATTAATACCTAAAAAGCCGGCAATAAAGCGATTGATCAACATGAGTGGATAAGCAATAAACAACAGTATCATATCCAATCCTTCATATGTCACATAGACACTTACTGCGATTTTATAGCGTTTTTCATAGGGTATCTTTACAAAATAATGAAAGATGGAACCACAGAAACGTCCAATCATCTCCGCTGTGGATAAAAAGCCATACATCGTCGTCGATAGGCTCGCATCAGATTGAAACATTGCCATTGTCATTAAGGAAATTCCTTCTCCACTGCCATTTGTTAACGCCATATAAGAATAAATGTTTTTTATTCCCTTTTCTTTTTTTACATAGTCTAAACCTTCTTTGATTTCTTTGCCATAAGCAACAAATGAAAAGGATGAGGTTTTGGTACGTTGTTCTTCATAGCGAATGAAATGCTCTCCAAAAGAGGCACAAAGTAACAGCACACCTTCTAATAAACATATGCTGATAATACCATATTTCACATACATAAAGGATGCGACAGGTGCCATAATGGCAGTAATGGATGGATAAATAATGGAGGATATCGAATATCCCTTTTGCATAAAACCTTTGGTAATAAGTTCTGGATAAAGAGAGGTATACGCAAGATTATAAACGGCACCAATGGAGCCAATCACCAATGAAAATATCATATACACGGAATAAGAAAAAGTGTGATGTAGCAAGTAATAGCTAAAGATTAAATAAAGCAAACCACTTACAGCGTCAAGTCGTACGATGATATGCTTTCGTATATGGGTATCTACATATGGTGCACACAATAACGGAATCAGCGTGGATGGTAAAAAGGACACTGCCGCAAAGATACCGGTTGCTAAGGTGGATGATGTTTGATCAAATACCACCAAGGATAAGGCAAAATTCATGGCCACTGAGCCAATGGCAGATATAATGGTTCCCAGTGTGATTATGGTAAAATCAAATGTCCATAAGGTATGTTTCATAAAACCACCTCCTTCTGTTATTTATTGTACAAAAGATATAAGCAAATAAAAACCCCTTATATTTGAGAAAATCTATACCAAATATAAGGGTTTAATCATATAAATCAGCATTTATCAGGAAAATCAAAACGAAATTTTACAGAGAGTGCCAATGCATCTTTATATCGTCGTCTTTTCATATAAGCCTCAAAAAGATACAGCGCATAAAACTTTTGAAAGCCATATGGAAAGCTTGTATCACTGCTGAGTTTTTCTAACAGCTTCAAATAATGTTCCTCTTGGATATTGTTACTGCAATAACAATGTACAAAATCATTCATATCGGAAAGTGAAGGTTCTTTATCGATCAATTGGTCTGCTTGTTCAAGATAATGCTTCATTTCCATATGTTCGTTTAATTCAAAGCTTACAAGGGCAAGTTTTTGATAGGTTAGAATCTGATCAAAAATTTCATTATGAAGAGAAGCCAATAAATATGCCTTTGCTTTATCATATTGTTTCCATTGCAGATAGGTACTGCCAAGATTGTATTGTATAGTGTAATGGATATCCTGCTTTTTTAACGAGCGTGCGATTCGATCGGCAATACGGTAATAATGACACATCAGTTTTTCATTATAATTATTACAATAACAATTACCGATGATCAAGACAGCATCCATCATAACATGCACGTTGCCTTCTTCACAGGCTAGGCTATACGCTTGATTCATATATTCCAATGCTTCATCATGAAATCCTTTTTCATAGTAACGATAACCCAGCATATAGCGCTGTGGACTGCAGCTGATATAATTCCCTGCTTTTTTTAAATGCATCAAGCGGGTTTCAAAATCGGGATGAATGGAACACACATAATGATACAAAAAATGCTGTTCATCACTCATCATAGGTTCAAATACCGTAAGCTCCTGTTGTTCTTTCTCAATTGCGGTAGAATCAAAATGGTGAACAATAAACTTCATAAACGCACATGCCAATAAAGTTTCGACACATAAAGGAGAACATAACAATTCTTCTCTATGTTTTTGTATATCTTTAGCCTCCTGTATATTTTCTTCCTGCATAAAGTGTTTTTCAAAATAATCATAAAGTGTTTGTTTGGCTTGCGCTAAAAAGTCAGCTTCATCATGATATGTTAGCTTTAAAGCGTGGAAGAGCTGATGAATGATCTCATCACTGGCACATACAACTCCCTGTTCGATCTTTGAAAGATAAGATACAACACAAATGCCTTTACATAAGCCTTCTTGTGAAATATTTTGTTTAAGGCGATGATAACGAATTAAAAAGCCTGTAATTGTAGAAGGTTTCATACAACAACTGCTTCTCCAATCAACGCTTTGTTTTTTGTTTTGAATACGTCAACTAAGAAATGAATATCACAATTCTCATACTTCAACATCTGTTTTATGGCTTTTTTCATCCTTTCACAATAGGCATCCATATATCTGACACTTTGTATTCGATTGCTTTCGTATAAAGCCTTAAAGATTGATGGATGTGTACCTTCACTGTAATCATTATAAAAACTATACCTCATATCATACCCTCCGTTTGTTATCACATTATAACGCATAAACTCAAAAAAATACAGCAGACGTTTTCTTTGGATATCTAAATTATCTAGGGATAAACGATACCTTCTATTTAACCACTGAACAAATTCAAATGTTGTTAAATTAAATGATTTCGCATCATTTTTTCAATTTTACTTCTAAAGTCAGGGTATACAAAAAGCAATCACAATATGCAAAGAAAATAATTACATTTCAAACAGACATTTGAAAGTTTTACAATTTCCTGTAAATTATGTCATAGAAAATTTCTATGATATTTTTACATATTCTGCCACATCTCTTGCGCATTGTGAAATTGCACATTATAATGCAGGTGAAGAAGCCACAACAAGAAAGGTGGTGTGCTTTATGAAACGTTTATACATCATCACAGGCGCAAACGGTCATCTGGGAAATACAATCATATCATTATTACCAAATACCGCATGTGAAATCAGAGGTCTTATTTTACCACAAGAAACATGTATTGATCATGACAATGTCCATTATATCAAAGGAGATGTTTGTGATATGGACAGTCTTGAACCTTTATTTTCTAATATAGAAGATAAAGAAGTCTATGTGATACATACTGCTGGAATCATCAATATTCAACCACATGTATCTCCTAAATTGTATCAGGTTAATGTCAATGGCACAAAAAATATGCTGGAATTATCCAAACGATACCATGTGAAAAGGTTTTTATACACCAGTTCCGTACATGCAATACCTGAGAAAAATAATTTAACTTTAATTAAAGAAATAAACCACTTTTCCCAGAGTTCCGTAGAAGGTGGTTATGCGAAAACCAAAGCTGAAGCAAGTCAGGCTGTATTAGAAGCTTCTAATAATGGTTTATGTACAATGATCGTTCATCCTTCCGGTATCCTAGGTCCAAATGGAAATTCAAGTAATCATCTAGTACAGATGGTTGTGGATTATATTCAGGGAAAACTTCCAGCATGTGTAAATGGTGGATATGATTTTGTGGATGTTCGTGATGTTGCGAACGGATGTCTTTTGGCTCTTGAAAAGGGTAGTTGTGGCAACTGTTATATTTTGTCTAATCGTTATTATGAAATTAAAGATGTACTGGCAATGGCACATCAAATTACTGGCAGACGTAAACTTCCTGTCCTGCCTCTATGGCTTGCGAAAGCTGCATCTCCAATCATGTGTAAATATGCGAAGATTCGTCATCAACGCCCTTTATATACGCCTTATACCTTATCTACTTTACAAAGCAATTCTCGTTTTTCACATGATAAAGCCACAAAGGAATTAGGCTATTATCCTCGTGATTTATATGATACGATCAAGGATACGATTGATTGGTATTATAATCATTTAAACAAACACTAAAAAAGGGTCTTTACTGATCATACAGTGAAGACTCTTTTCTTATATGATATTAATATGTAGTAAATCCACCATCACTGGCGACGATAGAACCTGTGATATGTTTTGCTTCATCACTTGCGAAATAAAGAATTGTTGCGGCTTGTTCTTCAGGGGTAGCATTGCGTTTCTGTAATGTTTCAGTTTTACCTGACATCATAGAATTCTTCAGCCATTCCATAGGATCTTTTCCCTGTGCAGCTAAAGCAGTCATATGTTCTTTGATATCCGCAGAACTTCTTTCTGTAAGTGGTGTATTTGTTCCTGCAGGACATACTGCATTACAAGTAATTCCCTTTGTCGCATAATCTACGGCAACTGCTTTTGTAAGTCCGCTTACTCCATGTTTACTAGCAACATAAGCAGCCGCAGAAGGGAAGCCACGCATACCAGCAACACTTGATACATTTACAATAGCACCACCTGTTTCTTTCATCAGTTTTACTTCTTCACGACAACAATAGAAACAAGAATTCAAGTTTGCGTCAATCACGTTTGACCAATCTTCATCTTCTAATTCTTCCACTGTTTTTGAAGCACCAACGATACCTGCATTATTAATGGCAACGTCCAGTCTTCCATAAGATTCTTTGATTTTTGCGAATAATTCTTTTACCTGTTCCTTATCACTGACATCACATTTCATGAATTCAGCTTTTCCATTTGCGCTTGTAATTGCTTCAACGACACCATGACCTCTTTCTTCATTACGTCCTACGGCAATTACTGTTGCTCCCTCTGATGCTGCACGCAGTGCCACTGCTTTTCCGATTCCTGAAGTTGCTCCAGTAACCAGCATGATTTTGTTTTCAAAACGATCCATATAGTTTTTATTCCTCCTATTATATAGTTTTATGATACCATGAAAAAAATATAAAGCAATGCTTGTAATTTTACCAATCTATGCTAGTACCATGATTTTGTGAAATCGCTAACAAAAATAACTTTATATGTATATTTTATATATAGATGCAAAAAAAAGCATGGAATTTATTTAGAGAATTCCATGCTTAAAAAACTTTGTTTTTTAGAATAATCCTACAATATGTCCTTCTTCATTGATATCCATATTGTTTGCGGCTGGTGTCTTAGGCAAGCCTGGCATTGTTAAAATCTTACCAGTTAATGCAACGATAAAACCAGCTCCTAAACTTGGACGTAATTCACGAACGGTAATCGTGAAATCTTTTGGTGCGCCATACAGCTTATCATTATCGGATAATGACATCTGTGTTTTTGCCATACAAATTGGCATTTTATTCCATCCAAGTTCATTGTATAACTTGATCTGTTCTTTTGCTTCATCGCTAAATTCAACATTAGCTGCACCATAAACCTTTGTGGCGATTGCTGTAATCTTATCTTCGATAGTTTCATTGACATCATATAAAGGTGCGTAAGTATTTGGCTGATCACATAATTCTACCAACTGATTTGCTAAGTCAATTGCGCCTTCTCCACCTTTTGCCCATACCTGAGATAAGCTCATTGGATGTCCATGTTCTTTACACCAGTTCTGTAATGCTTCTACTTCTGCAGGTGTATCTGTTGCGAATTCATTGATGGCCACAATATAAGGCAAGCCAAACTGTTGAATTGTATCAATGTGTTTTGCTAAGTTTTCACATCCCGCAAGCATTGCTTCTACATTTTCTTCTTTTAAGTCTTCTAATGCTACATTACCATGTTGTTTCAATGCACGAATCGTTGCGACAATCACAACAGCACTTGGTTTTAATCCACCAAAACGGCATTTGATATCCAAGAATTTTTCAGCACCTAAATCAGCACCGAATCCTGCTTCTGTGACTGTATAATCTGCAAGTTTTAAACATGTTTTTGTTGCTAAAATAGAGTTACATCCATGCGCAATATTAGCGAATGGTCCACCGTGAATCAATACTGGATTGTGTTCTAATGTCTGTACCATATTAGGTTTGATGGCATCTTTCATAACCATCGCAAGTGCACCTTCAATACCTAAATCTTTCACATAAATTGGTTCATTTTTTGTATTATAGGCAATCAGCATATTACCTAAACGTTCTTTCAAATCCATTAAAGAAGTTGATAAACACAATACTGCCATGACTTCACTTGCTACTGTGATATTGAAACCATCTTCACGTTCTACACCGTTTGCTTTTGGACCTTTTCCAATTTCAATACGACGAAGGGTACGATCATTCATATCCATACAACGTTTCCATGTTACATGATTGATATCGATATCCAACGCATTTCCTTGGTGAATGTGGTTATCTAAACAAGCACTGATCAGATTGTTTGCTGTTGTGATGGCGTGCATATCGCCTGTAAAGTGAAGGTTGATATCTTCCATAGGAACAACCTGTGCATATCCACCACCTGCAGCACCACCTTTTAATCCAAATACAGGACCAAGGCTTGGTTCACGTAATGCAATCATTGTTTTCTTTCCAATACGATTTAATGCATCACCTAATCCAACCGTTGTTGTTGATTTTCCTTCACCGGCTTTTGTAGGATTGATAGCAGTCACAAGAATCAGTTTACCATCTTCTTTGTTTTCATTTCTATGTAATAAATCTAAAGAAACTTTTGCTTTATAGTTTCCATAATATTCTAAATCTTTTTCTTCAATACCAATCTTTGCGGCTACATCTTTGATGTGTTCCATTTTGCATTCTTGTGCAATCTCTAAGTCTGTCTTAAACATTTTCTTTTCCTCCTACATATCTTTCTTTCCGATATCGTGACGATAGAACAGTTTATCACATGTAATCTTTTCTACATCTGCATAAGCTTTATCATATGCTTCCTGTAGTGTATCTTCTTTTGAAACCACAATCAATACACGTCCACCTGCAGTTACCAGGTTTCCATCTTTTTCAGCTGTACCCATATGGAAGATCATAGAATCTACATCATCTAAGCCTTCAATAACAGCATCTTTGGTACTGGATGCAGGATAGCCATCACTTGCCATAACCACACCAAGTGTTACCTGATCATCCCATTCTAATTCAGTTTTAGAATGATTCATAATATTTTCAATGATATCACAGAAATCTGTTTTCAAACGTGGCAGGATAACTTCTGCTTCTGGATCTCCAAAACGGGCATTGAATTCAATTGTTTTAATACCATGTTCTGTTAACATCAAACCACCATACAGGAAGCCTGTAAATGGATGGCCTTCTTTTACCATTGCTTTTGCCATAGGTATCATAATGGAATGCATGGCTTCATCAATAATTTCTGGCGTAATTTTACGTACTGGAGAATATACACCCATACCACCTGTATTAGGTCCTTTATCTCCATCATAAGCACATTTATGATCCTGCGCAACCTGCATTGGCAATACGATATCATCACATACAAAGCAGATCAATGAGAACTCAAATCCAACAAGGCATTCTTCGATAACAACTTTATTTCCCGGGATATCAAAAGCAATATCTAAAGCATCTAATGCTTCTTTTAGTGTATGTGCAACAGTTACACCTTTTCCTGCTTTTAAGCCATCTTCCTTTATAACGATTGGTGCCCCTTCACTTTTTACATAATGAATGGCATCTTCTTTGTTGTCGAATGTCTGATAATTTGCTGTAGGAATACCATACTTGGCCATAATTGCTTTCGCAAAATCCTTACTGGATTCTACTTGTGCAGCATCCTTTGTTGGTCCAAATATTTTCAGACCTTCTTTCTGGAATGCATCTACCACACCTAAACTCAATGCACTTTCTGGTCCTACGATTGTTAAATCAATTGCATTTTCTTTTGCGAATGCTACCAATCCTTTCACATCACTGTCAGAAATATTAACACATTCTGCCAGATTCTTCATACCTGGATTTCCTGGAGCCGCATAAATTTTCTTAACTCTTGCACTTCTGCTTACTGCATGTACGAGGGCGTGTTCCCTTCCGCCTTTTCCAATTACCAATACTTTCATAGTCACGCTTCCTTTCTCAAATAAAAAACATGAAAAGCTAAGTAAACCTTTCATGTAGCTAAAAAGATTTACTTGTAGTCCGCTGATTTACGGTCAGCAGGTAGAAACGCAATCAGCCATATTCCTGATGCTATACAAGTTTTCATACCATATTTATTTTACTTTATTTTCCCTACTTTTACAATGTTATTTGACGTATTCCAAAACAATCGTCTGATTTTTGTTTATCTATCAAATATGATGTGCAATCTTATGGATTTATAGTCCTATATAAAACAAATAATCCGTTTAATATGGTATCTTATCAAAATGCGAAAAGAACCTCATTTTAGAACTATAGTGATAAGTGAGCTGAAAAACAATCTAGGAAGCTTCTACGTATGCTATAAACTCATCAAGAGTAAAGCTACCATTTGAAAGCCCTTGTCTTTTCCTTAACTTTTCTCTTCATCTCATTTACGAAATTTCACATAATCTTTGTAAGCATTATTATCCTTTTCATGCTATCATTAGTTTAATTACGAAATGGAAAATCAAGTTAGAAAAAGATGAGTTTTTTATATTGAATATGATTCTTTAGAATTTGAAAAGAAATATAATTGCCACGCAATTAGAAAAAATGTAACAATCTTAGCATGGTTAAATAAAATTGCAGAAGAAGAAAATATCAATTTCTCCAATGTTTTACAAATGCACTAATTGAAAAACTAAAATTATAAACACTTCTCATTGGCATGTAAAAGCGAAGGTACACACCTTCGACTTTTATTTTTTATAAGAAACATCTTTCCCTACGGTATAATCAAGTCCGACCACATTTCCATATAAACGAATACGCCCTACACCATAACGTGTAACTTCCTTACCGTTTATATCAAGCGTGAACTTCAAACTAGATCCTATGAGTGTATACCCTTCTTTCATAGGCTCAAATGTTAGTGTTATACGATATTTACCTTTTGATAATTCTTTGTAAGTAATCTTATTTGCTTTAAAATCAGGATTGGTTAATTCTATATTCTTAACTGTTCCTTCATCTAATTCAAAATCTAACAGAACTGTATATTTTTCATCACTTTCCTCAATATTACTAATTGTAATACCCGCTTCTTTTCTAAATTCATAATGATGTCTGCCAATATCTGCGGTTTTTGTTTTCCCATTTTCCTCATAAGAAACCTTTGAAAATTCTACAACACTTCCGTCTAACAGATTGATTATCATAGGGGTATTAAAATGTTTTTGTAATTTTGTATCATACGATAAGGAATCATTGACCACATAAGCTGGATCAATTTGAAAATTTGCTTGATAATCTGCCAGTTCTTTTATTTGAATATCCTTAGTTCCTTGATATGTTGTATCGATATGCATGGTTGTACCTGCACGATCTCCACAAAATACAAGGTATTCACTTGCCTTATCAAATATAACACCTTTTTGATAATGTATACCATACCCTATTGCCATTACCACAAGAATAATTGATATCCCAATGATGATTTTCTTTTTCATATCTCAATACCTCCACTTCCTACAACAATCTTTGTTTTTATATGAACTGGATGTTTATTTTCACCTTTACAGAAATTGTATATTTCTATTGTTTGTTCAATGGAATCACAGTCTTTCATTAGATTGCCTTTGATAAATAAAGTGATTTTATCATCCTCTAAATCTTGAACCGATATATTTGAAGATGCTCCATTTATTGCCAAATGGAAAATTTCATCATCCCCCATTTTCCGGTTTAATTTATATTCAAGGATATATCCAAATTTTTGTGCATTTGCGGCATAATAAACCGTCAAATCATCGTCAATTTTTTTAATTTGCAAGGAATATTGATCACCTTTTTTCTCAGGCTGTATATCTTTAAACATTGCATCTTTTTCTTCCTGTCGAATCATAGACAATGTGACATAATCAATTAAATGGCATTCATCCTGATTCATTTTATATGTTGGTGTTGTCACTGCCACAATAATCATCAATACCAAACTTAAGACGAAGTAAACTTTCATGATTGCTCCTGGAGTTACTGCTTTTACTTTTTCGCCTAGCAATACTTTATTGATTTTCTTTTCATAATATTTTTTATAAATCCGATATAGTAAAAATCCAAAGATGATACATATCACACATATAAACACAACATTTTTTACTCTTTGTTCCATATCATTCACCTCCTAGAATCCCATTTCTTCTTTAAAATGATAATAATAGCTACGAGATACTTCTACTGTTTCCTGATTGCTTAAGACTAGCGAAAACTTCATATTCAAACTTGTTTTAATACGTCTGATATCTTTTTTGTTTACGATAAAGGCTTTGTGTATTCGCAAGAAGCCTTTATCATATAAATTGGCTTCTAACTGATACATGGTTTCCTTTACCTGATAAATCCCATCTTTTGTATGTGCCAATACCTGTGCACCTTTTGCTTCAATATAGATGATATCTTTCACCGCAATGCGGAAATAGTCTTCCTTTTCTCTAACAAGTAAAAATTCATGTTCATGATGTAGTTCATATAATACAAAGGAAGCATCATCACTATATTGTATATCTTGTTCTTTGATGGCTTGTTTTATTTTATCTTTTACTTCTTTTGTGGCAACAAGTTTTAATTTCATTGCTGATCACCCCTCGTTCAATTATAGTTTATCTTAGATAATAGAAAATAGAAAGCAAATATCAATATCTTGCAATATAGAATAATAACTTTCACTTATTCGTCATTCAAGCACGCACTTTATTCATATTTTTAAATGATCTGCATATACTGAACCCATGAGTGAAAACGAAAAAAATCACTTATTTGAAACTTTTCAGAGGTTTCATCCGTTATATAAATGAAGGTGATCAAAATGAAAGAAATCAATAAACCAACCAAACGCTTTTGTATCGCATGGATTTTTTGCACACTCACATACTTGTGCATGGCGCTGTTTCGTAGTGAATTATATACATCAATGATACAAAATGATCGTATTGAAGAACAAATCATTCAACGAATCGATCTTTTGGATAAAACGATTGTTATGCTGCGTTATGGAATTATCTTTTTAATCACAGGCATGATACTCTATCTTTTGCTACATTTACTGCATGCGACCTTACAAAAAGATTGCCGTTTTATCCTTGTAGTTTATGCACTTTGTTTTACCATTTCCTATGTTTGCGTTTTTTTATTCCACATCCCAAAAACGACAGCTTTTGCGCCATTTGCTTTTCTTCCAGAATTTCTGATGCTGGTCATCTTTTTAGCGTTCGTTAATAAGATAAAAAAACGTTACTTATCTATTCATATATCAAATTCATAAAATCTTCATCTTTGTATTATGGAAACTAAAAAACAAAAGAATTATAATAGTATTAAAGGAAAGGAAGTTTTTGTATGCTGATACAGATCATTTGTATTTCCATTCTTATGCTGCTGTTACAATTCTTTTTTTATAAGCAAAATTTTCATAAACTTGTTTTATATATTTTACCCGTTTTATCTCTTTGTTATATGGTTTATAGTATCTTTAAAATCGTTCGTGCCCAAGCACTTGTGAATACCAGTTTCCCTTTAGCAGTAAAAGTCATTGGACTGCTGCTTCCCATCATGATCTCCTTAATTGGCATGATTGTATGTATCGTAATAAAATATCGTCATGTGGAACGATCAGAGCTTAAAAAAGTTGTTTTACGACAGTTTTTAGGCTTTATTGTTGTCATGTTTGTGATACTTTCTGTGACAATTTATTCCGCTCAGGAATACGTCATCTTTTTCCCAAATGATAGTGAACAAGATCGAGAAACGCTTCAACAAAGCCATACATATGAACAGGTAACCATCTCTCAAAAATATAAAGGATGGTTAAAGGATAATAAAGATAGTGATACCATCATTGTATACTTTGGCGGTAATGCGCAGAATACTGCCAGTACATTCCTACAATTTGAATCTGTAGGTATCTTTGATGTAATGAAGAACTATTCGTTCTTCAGTATTGATTATCCATCCTATGGTGAAAGTGAAGGTTCTTTATCACAGAATTCTTTATTTCAGATGGCAGATAATGTTATGGATTATGTAGAGAATCATTTCCCTGATAAAAAAATTGATTTGATAGGATATAGTATTGGCACAGGCATTGCCAGTTATGTGTCAGCGCATCATGCTTTACATAAGTTTGTATTGGTTGCTCCATATAATAATGGTAAAGATTTATTTAATACGTATTTCTCTATCTTTTATGGCCCATTAACCAATCTGATTCAATACCCACTTGAAAGTGATCAATATGTAAAACAAGTCACTTGTGAATCTTTAGTTGTTATGTCAAAAGCTGATAGTATCGTGCCTATGAGATTATCAAAAAAACTAATCAAAGCATTTGAAAAAGAGCCAAGCACTGTGGTATATGAAAAGGATACACATGCGGATTTAATTACTGAAATAAAACCATGGCAGGATATCATCAACTTCCTGGATAAGTAAAATAGTGTAAGACAAGTAGTCCTACACTATTTTTAATTGTTTTCTTGAAACATTGGAATCGGTTTACGTTTATGTTCACTTACCATTATTTTATGTTCTATCTTATCTTTGATCGCATCTTCTACAACTCCTGTTAATAGATATCGATCAATTTCTTCAATCTTGATACCCATTTCTTCTTCATCACTTTGACCTTCCCATAAATCTGCGGAAGGGGCTTTTTCAATAATGCGTGCAGGAACACCAATATGTTTGGCGATGATGCGTACTTCAGATTTTGTAAGTTCTCCCAAAGGATTAAAATCACTTAATCCATCACCACGTTTTGTAAAATATCCCATCATTCTCTCAGTTAAATTTCCAGTGCCAATCATGACATAATTCATATATTGACCTAATGTTGATAAAATACTCATTCTGACAATAGGTCCTAAATTCGCATTTGCCATTGTGACATCGCCCTTACATTTGTTTTGCAGCTGGGTATTTTTGATTTGTGTACAAGTGGTTTCTAATACACCACAGCATTCTTGAACAGGTACTTCTATCATTTGGAGATCAAATGTTTCTGCCAATAGTTTTGCGTCATTCATTTGTCCATATTGCATACTGTTTCCTCTGGGCATCGTGACTAATTGTACAGGAATCCCTGAGCGTTTACATAAACCGGCTACAACACTACAATCTAATCCACCACTCATTCCAAGAATCACACCATCTGCGTGGGTCTTTTTGAATTCTACCTTCATCCAAGTGATGATTGTTTGAATATGTTCTTCCACATGATCTTCAAATGTTTTTAAATATGTTTCATATGCATCCATTAGTTTTCTCCCATATGTTCTGCTTTTGCTAATAAGTCCATTTTTAACTGATATTGTTTCTTAGATTGATTAACATAGTGTACATGAGGGTTTTCAAAGCGCAATTCTTCAACCCATAATTCATGCTCCAATTGTTGTTTTACATAAGCACGGATTTCTTCAATCGTTGGTAATTCATATACCAGTTTTCCATTTTCGATGATTGTTTTCTGTAATTCTACTGCAGTAAAATCAGTTGTCAGTTTTTCTGACCATGGTTTTAATGGATCCACAAACCAATATTCTTTTGCTTCATTGATCACTTCATCACGTGTTGTTAGTACATCACAAATGCTGTTTCCTGTTGATTTACTGTATAATCTCCACAGCTTTTTAAATCCTGGGTTTGTGATTTTTTCTATATTTTCACTCTTTTTGATTTTTGGTATCAACATTCCATCTTTTTCAATTGCTACTAACTTATAAACACCACCAAATACCGGTGTTGATTTTGATGTGATCAAACGTTCTCCTACACCAAAAGAATCAATAGGGGCACCCTGATCTAATAGTGATGTAATTAAATATTCATCCATACTATTAGAAATTACAATCTTACAATCACTCATAAATGCATCATCTAAAGCTTTTCTTACTTTTTTAGACAGATAAGCTAAATCACCTGAATCGATACGTACACTTTTTAGGCGGTGACCATTTGGTTCTAAAACTTCTTTTGCGACACGAATTGCATTTTTAATACCGCTTTCTAATACATCATAGGTATCAATTAATAAATGACAATTATCAGGATATACCTGTGCAAAAGCTTCAAATGCTTCATATTCATTATCGAAGGCCTGAATAAATGAATGTGCGATGGTTCCAGTGGCAGGCACCTTGTAATCCTGTTCTGCGGCAACAGTTGCAGTGGCATCTACACCACCGATATAAGCAGCTCTTGCGCCAATAATTGCAGCATCATAACTGTGTGCACGTCTTGCGCCAAATTCCATAATGGTTCTGCCCTTCGCCGCACGTACGATTCTTGAAGCTTTTGTGGCAATCAGTGTTTGGTGATTGACAGTCAGTAACAACATTGTTTCAATAAGCTGTGCTTCAATGATATTTGCTTTTACAGTAACGATGGGTGTATTAGGATATACAATGGTACCTTCTTTTACAGCATAGATGGTTCCACGAAATGCAAAGTCTTTTAGATAATCCAGAAAATCTTCATCAAAATGATATTTATTACGAAAGAATGTGATATCATCTTCTGAAAAGTGCATATTCAAGATATAATCAACCAACTGCTCCAGACCGGCTGCGATACAATATCCGCCTTTATCAGGATTCATGCGGTAGAAACAATCAAATACTGCTTCTTTATCTTTCATTCCTTTTTTAAAGTATGCATATGCCATGGTTAATTCATAAGAGTCCATCAGCATAGATAGATTTCTTTGATTATTGATCATAATTTTGTCCTCGTTTTCTTTTTTATATTTATATTAATTTAATTCATCTACTACGATAATTCCAGCTGCTTTCATTAAGTTATATGATACTTCATTCATTTGCTTGGCGTCATGACCTGGTGCATTATAGGTTTCTATGGCGTTTTTTGGTACAATTACTTTTTTATCTATATTCTGTGCGTTCAGATATGTTTTCAATGTTAATGCAAACTGGAGAACACAGATATCACTACAACATCCTGTGATAATATATGCATCAATTTCGCTATCTTTCAAAGCTGGATGATCTTTCATCGCATGAAAAGCATTGGTAGAATTTTTCTCAATGATAGGTGTTTGGATATATGGTTTTAATTCATCAATGACTTCACTTTCTACTTCGCCTTTTACACAGTGTTGAGGGAAAGCTGTGAATTCTATATCATTAACTCCATGTGTATCTGCGATAAAATAGCGGTTTTCAGGTTTTATTTTTTCACAAAGCTCCTGAATTGGTTTCACGATGTGCATGATGCTTTGATCAGCCATAGCTCCTTCTTTACAAAAACCATTGACCATATCCACAACGAATAATATTTGGTTCATGTTATTTAAATTTGTTTTCATCTTATTTTCCTTTCTTCTTGTTGTTCCAACAAGGATTAAATCGATATAATTGTGATTTCTTATAATCATCCGCATATTGATCAGTTTCTATTACTTTTTTCTTGATTTCACGTCTGAAATTCGCTTTATCAATTTGTTTACCCAGTAAGATTTCATACACGTTTCTAGCTTCTGTAATGGTAAACAACTCTGGCAATAATGAGAAAGCAACATCGGTGTAATCTACTTTATTTTTTAATCGGTCAAGTCCCATTAACAGGATATCCAAATGATCAAATGCAAGTGCACTGCCATCTTTTAAACTATCTTTTTTGGTTGTTTTATCGTAACAAATCACATCTTTACCATCTTCTGATACAAGTTTTAAGTATTGTTCCCCATTTTGTACGATAAACCACTTGGCTTCTTTTGCATCATCTCCAGCTACCGGTTCAATATCTTCTTGCGATGTTAAGGCAAGATATGCCGTTGAGATCACACGCATTCTTGGATCTCTTCCAACATTTCCAAACGTATATAGCTGTTCCAGATAGACATCTTCTACATTCGTTTCTTCTTTTAATTCACGATACGCGGCAGTTTCAAGATTTTCATCCATATTCACAAATCCACCCGGAATTGCCCAGCAATGCATGAAAGGATGATCTTTACGTTTAATCAATAATACACGAAGTTCTTTTTGCGATACTGTTCGTTTGGTTTCAGCCTTTTTATCAATTAATGAAAATATCAGAATATCGACAGTGACAGATGGGCGCTCATAATTGCCAGGTTTGTATGCTTCTAAAAACTCTTGTTCATTTTGACCTTTTGCGTTTCTTAATTCTTTATCTCTCATAGCTCTCCTCCAATCATGATGTCATTTTGACTTCATATTTATTTGTTGTCTATATTATAGTGTCATTTTAACCTTATGTCAACCTTTTATTTTATTTTTTTGTAGAATTTATAAAATGCCTATGCTATGATGTTAACGAAATTTTTATAGGAGGGATGATAGAATGAAATTAGATATTCGTAAGTTTCAAAAAGAAGATATAGAGGAAGCAATCGCTATATGGAATGATATTGTAATAGATGGCGTTGCTTTTCCTCAGATGGAGCCATTAGATATAAAGAGTGGTATTGACTTCTTTGCATCTCAATCATTTACTGGAATTGCATATGATGAAGATACAAAGCAAATCGTCGGTTTGTATATCCTGCATCCAAATAATGTTGGACGATGTGGTCATATTTGCAATGCAAGCTATGCGGTAAAAAAAGATGTTCGGGGATATCATATCGGTGAAGCATTGGTATTACATTGTATGAAAACCGCAAAAGATTTACAGTACCGTATTTTACAATTCAATGCTGTTGTGAAAACAAACACGCCTGCATTACAGCTATATCGTAAACTTGGATTTACACAATTAGGTGTTATTCCAGATGGTTTTTTAATGAAGGATGGCTCTTATGAAGACATTATTCCTCATTATATAACATTATAAAAATTATACTTCCTTTTATTCACATGTTACCTGCGCCACAAAAAAACAACGCTATGTAGATATTTCAGCGTTGTTTTTATATACAGAATGTTGCATAAAGTGGTACTGTCTTTCACAATAGTTTGTCATAAGATATGGGAAAAAATCGCTATAAGATAATAAACTACATAAATACTTTATCACACACTATTTTTCACCTTTTTTCACATCCTTTTCATATCGGCCTAAGCTCAGCACCCTCCCTTCTCATAAGATACCATGAGCATAAAGCTCAAAGAAAAGAGGGATATTGTGAATAATTATGATACGAATACATGTAGAAATGACAATCATACATGTAATCAAAATTCACCAAGATTCACAGTCGGTATGACCTATGTTCCTATGCAAGAGTGGACAAACCCTATGCGTATAGAGGATGGTTTTATGAAAGGTACAATTTTTTATGACCTAGATAAACCATTTTGTCCACAGGGAAGGTGATGTATATGAACAGAGTGGAACAGTTACGAAGATTACAAATGATTGATTTTGCGTTACAGGAGGCTGCTTTATTTTTAAATTCACATCCAGATGATGAGAATGCTTTACAGTATTACAAGAAATTCCAACAGTTTAGAAAACAGGCGGCATGTGATTATCAAGAGTGCTTTGGACCATTAACAAACAGGGATAATAACGCAAATACCTGGCAATATATTGATGGGCCATGGCCTTGGGAAAGTGAGGCTTAAGATATGTGGACGTATGAAAAGAAATTACAGTTTCCTGTGAATATTAAAAACCCAGATCCTAGTTTTGCGAAAATCGTAATATCACAGGTAGGTGGTCCTGATGGTGAATTAAGTGCATCTATGCGTTATTTAAATCAACGTTATGCCATGCCTTATGATCGTGTTCGTGCCATGTTGACGGATATTGGCACGGAAGAACTTGCACACCTTGAGATGGTTGCGGCTATCGTTTATCAATTAACAAGAAATCTATCCATGGAAGAAATCAAAGCCAGTGGCTTTGATGTTTACTACGTTGATCATACGACTGGTGTATGGCCACAAGCGGCAAGCGGTGCACCATTTACGTCATCTTATTTTCAATCAAAAGGCGATCCAATCGCAGATTTAGTAGAAGATATGGCTGCGGAACAGAAAGCCAGAGTCACGTATGATAATCTATTACGTGCAACAAATGATCCTGATATCATTCAGCCTTTAACCTTTCTAAGAGAACGAGAAATTGTCCATTTCCAGCGATTTGGAGAGGCTTTGGATTATGTTCAAAGTCAATTGGATAGTTGTAACTATTATCAATATAATCCTGCTTTTGATAAGTAGAAAAAATGACAGTAAGCATCTTTTGTTTACTGTCATTTTCTTTTTTGAACACTTAATGAAAGTATACTTATCAAAACTCGACTACTTTCTATAAGTATACTTATCATTTTTCCATAACATTTCCATAGTATACTTTATAAAAAGCATCTTTTACAAAATCCTGCCATCATTACTTATCACAACAACTTCCAACGGAATCTGTTTCCCACTGTTTTTGATTGCTGTTTCTACAGCATATTCCATACCTCCACAACATGGCACTTCCATACGTACAACTGTGATGCTGCGAATATCATTGTATGTAAAAATCTCTGTGAATTTATCCGCATATTGTACTTGATCCAATTTCGTACATCCAATCAACGTTACTTTATTTTTCATAAACTTTTGATGAAAATTTCCATAAGCATAAGCTGTACAATCTGCCGCAATTAAAATATCTGCTTGATGAAAGAAAGGTGCATTCACTGGTACCAGCTTAATTTGTACTGGCCATTGGCGCAGTTGTGATTCCACATTTGCCACAACACCAATACCCGGCTGCATGGTTTTCATCTGTGATCCAGGACAACCGCTTCCTGTTTTTGCTTTTTGTGCTGCCATAACTGCCGCATGATCATATGCTGGTGCTTCTCTTACCTCAAAAGATATCGCATTGACAGGACATGATGGTAAACAATCACCTAATCCATCACAATAATGTTCATGCATCAATGTTGCTTTTCCATTAACCAAAGCAATTGCACCTTCATGACATGCACCTACACATAAACCACAACCATTACATTTTTCCTGATCTATTTTAATAATTTTTCTTTCCATTGTATCGTCCTCCAATTTACATGATGATTATATGAAATTCTTTTGGGCATGTATGTTGTAAAAACAACGAATGAAGTCTAAACTAAAACTATATGGAGGAATGATGATGAATGATCAATTACGAAAAAGTTGTCGATTATTTCAAGGGATAGATACATCTATTTTTACACAGCTATTAAATGATGCACAGGCTTTTGAAAAAACGTACAAAGAAGGCAGTTATCTTTATACTTATGGGGATGAATTAAATCATATTGGTATCGTTCTTGATGGTGTTGTGCAAATTATCAAGCGTGATTACCTGGGAAATATCACAATATTGGGACATTTCTCTACATATGATTTATTTGGAGAATCCTTTGCTTTTAGTAGTCAAAAACTTCAAGTTGATATTTATGCAGAACAAGATTGTCATATCTTATGGCTGCCTATTAAACAGCTGTTGGCACTGCCTCAAAAATCTGATGAATATCAAATAATCTTAAAGAATCTCATGATGATTTTATCAAATAAAAACCTTTATCTAACGAGGCGAATTGATGTTATATCACAAAGAAGTACAAAAGAAAAATTATTAACTTATTTATACCAGCAGAAACAACTTCAACAGCAAAACATCATCACGATTCCACTAAATCGCCAACAACTTGCGGATTATTTATGTGTAGACCGCAGTGCATTATCTTATGTGCTCAGCCAAATGAAAAAAGAAGGAATATTAGATTACCAAAAGAATCAATTTCATCTTTTACAATACTAAGTTTCCTTCTCTTCTTATCAATTATCCTAACATATGAAAAATTGATGGAACCATTATACTGCGATAACACCAATGATAATGACACATAGCACTTTATTGAAATCTTTTCTTTGATTTTCGTTCATACAATTCTCCTTTCATGCATTCATCACATTATAACAATCATCATATATTCCTTTGGTAACTTTTACTTTTATCCTAAGGATCAGTCGAAACTAACTTTATTGATCATCATTTCGGCTTTTCGGCTTTTATTTCGGCTTTTTTACTTTATAATATCGCTTATCTTTCATAAAACATCCTTTACTATTCTTTATCTTCTTCATTTTGTTGAAGATAAAACATTGTTTTTTGTGTTTCAATTTCTGCTCTTAATTCCTCTTCTGTTGGTAGATATAATTTATATTTAGAAGCGAATAGTTGTTCATTGCCATTCATAATGGAGTACTTAGCGATATCTGCATCCGTATCAGAACATAGCACAATTCCAATGGTAGGATTATCTCCTTCATTACGCTTTAATTCATCATACATCCTGATATACATATCCATTTGTCCTACATCTTGATGTGTGATTTTACTAGTTTTTAAATCAATTAATACAAAACATTTTAAAATATAATTGTAAAAAACTAAATCAATAAAATAATCTTGTTTCTCCGTGTGAATATGTTGTTGTCGTGCTACGAATGCATATCCCTTACCAAGCTCCATTAGGAATTTTTGGATATTTGATAAAATACATTTCTCTAAATCTGTTTCAGTAAAAGCACTATCAGATGATAATCCTAAAAATTCTGTAATCATAGGATTTTTGATAAATTCTAATTTATTTGGCCTATATGATTTTGTTAGTTCCTTCATTTCATTTTCGACTAATTCTTTTTGTTGAGATTTTAAAATCCGATAATAATATTGTGATGAAATATTTCTTTGTAATGTCCTTACACTCCAAGTTTCTTTTAAAGCTTCATTTTCATACCAGTTTCTTGCATTTGAATCGATCACTTGTGTTAGAATCAAATAATGTGACCATGAAAGTAATCTATTATCGAATTTTCCAGACAGTGTCTGGAAAATGTTTTGATACGCTTTATAAAAATTATAAAAGCTATACAAATTTGATTTTGTAAAACCTTTTCCATATTCTTGTGTCAGTTTTTTTGATAAAGATTTTATAACCTTTGCACCATATTCTGCTCTATCTTCACCTAACAGAAATTCCTCAAAAATACGTTTCCCTAATAACCAATTACGCTTGATCAATGATACATTCACACTAGAATAAGCATAATTTCTTGCGGATTCAATGATTGATTTTGTATCAGAAAAAATATCTTCAGATTTGATATACTCAATTTCATCTATGGAACTTCGTAGGTTATCCATATTATCATCTCCTTATTTTTATATGTATAAAACATGAAACTCCCTTGTTTCATAATACATCTATATTCCCTTAATTATTTCACACTTCCATTGTTATAGTTTTACGATTAATGACTTTTTATAATACCTTCCCATTATATCACGATTTAGCCAATCATAACCGTCATACATTTAATTTTCATAAATATAAATTAATAATCTAAATGAAGATATTCAATAAGAGTTATCTTATTTTCATCACACAATAAAAAAATCCTTTCTTATATAATAGGCTTGCCGACCACATATAAAGAAAGGAGAGCTTTCGCTCAATATTATTTTACCATTTTTTCTATTTTGTACATCTAAAAACGGTATGATTCCATTTTCTAAATCATACCGTTTTATATTACCCTTTAAATAATATCATTGCTTCATAAGCCCTTAACTGCTTACCATCTATCGCCTCATAATTATGTAATAACACCTGCATTCCTTCTATATCGATATCTGGAAATGCACAAGGTTTCTCAAAGAAATTCGCAATCACCACGAGCTTTTGATTATTCCAGTTTCGCTCATATGCAAAGATTTGATCACTAGTATCCAATAAATGATAATCTCCCTGTGAAAATATTTCCATTTCTTTACGCATTTGTATTAATCTTTGATATGTATAAAATATAGAATGCTTATCCTTTAATGCCTGATCTACATTTATTTCATGGAAATTTGGATTCACACACAACCATGGTTCATGTTTAGAAAAACCAGCATATTCACAATCACTCCATTGCATTGGGGTTCTTGCATTATCTCTACCCATTAAATGAATAGAGTGCATGATTTCCTCTTGTGTATATCCTTCTTCTAAACGTTCTTTATACATATTCAATGTTTCAATATCACGATAATCCTTAATATTCGATAACGCAATATTGGTCATACCGATTTCTTCACCCTGATAAATATATGGGGTGCCTTTCATCCCATGCAATACCATTGCCAACATTTTAGCACTTTCTACACGATATTTTCCATCATTACCCCAGCGTGATACAATTCTTGGTAAATCATGATTATTCCAGAATAATGAATTCCATCCTGTTCCCTCTAGTCCATACTGCCACTTGCTAAGTACCTCTTTTAATTCTTGAAAACGTAAACCTGTTACATCCCATTTTGGTGTCTTTGGCTGCTTATCTAATTTCATATGTTCAAACTGAAATACCATACTCAATTCACTGCCATCAGGATTGCTATACTGTTGTGCTTTTTCAATATCTGCACGCCAAGCTTCTCCCACCGTTAACAGATTTGCTTTCCCAAAGGTTGCCGCATTCATTTCTTTGATATAAGTATGTAATTTAGGCCCGTTTTCACGAATCATCTGCATTGGCTCTTTTCCAATTAATTCAATCATATCCATACGGAAACCACTGATTCCTTTATCAATCCAGTAGTTCATCATCGCATAGATTTCCTTTCGCATCTTTGGATTTTCCCAGTTTAAATCCGGCTGTTTCTTACTAAAGAAATGTAGATAATATTGCCCACATGCTGGCACATATTCCCATGCGCTTCCTCCAAAATCACTCTTTAAATCATTAGGCAGTACGCCTTCCTCGCCATCTACCCAGATATAATAATCATGATAGGGATTATCTTTGGACTTCTTTGCTTCTTCGAACCATATATGTTCATCACTGGTATGATTTACGACCAGATCCATAATGATTTTGATATCCATTGCATTTGCCTTTTCTAATAATTCATCCATATCCTGCATGGTACCAAATTCTTTCATAATATCACAATAATCTGATATATCATATCCATTATCATCGTTAGGTGATGCATAGACTGGACACAGCCAGATGACATCAGTGCCTAACTTTTTAATATAAGGTAAGCGTGAAATAATTCCTTGAATATCCCCAATGCCATCATCATTACTATCTTGGAAACTGCGTGGATAGATCTGATAGACAACTGCTTTTTTCCACCAGTCTTTTTCTAATTTATTTGTTTTCATCTTCATACTTTCTGGCAAATGCTGTTTTTGATAATATACATGTTACGATAAACACAACAATCACATCTACAATCATCAGAATACCAAAATATAACATACTGGTTGGCTGCATAGAAAGGATTGCAGGCAAGCCACCAACTCCAACACCGTTTGCCAATACACCTAAACTCATGGCGATTAAACCAGTAATACCTGAACCAATAATGGCACCTACAAATGGATAGAAGTATTTTAAGTTAACCCCAAACATTGCTGGTTCTGTGACTCCCAGATAACCAGAAATATATGCAGGCACTGCGATTTCTTGTACGGCTTTGTTTTTCTTATGGATATATGCGAATGCAAATACGGCAGTTGCCTGCGCAATATTACATAAAGCAACGATTGGGAATGTGAATAATCCCTGACCACTTGCGGCAATCTGAATATCAATAGGAAGCATTGCGTGATGCATACCTGTAATAACTAATAATGGATACAACATTCCATAAATACCGCCAAATAACCATCCAAATGAACTATTGAAACCAGCCATAATGACATCACACATAAAGTTACCAATTGCCCAGCCAACTGGTCCTAATACCACATGCGCTAATAATACAGTTGGAACGACAGAACAGAAAGGTACGATAATCATAGAAATTGCATCTGGTGCATGTTTCTTAAAGAATCGATAGATATACACAAACGCAAATCCTATTAGAATTGCAGGGATAACTTGTGACTGGTATCCAACCATTCGTACAGTAGTAAATCCAAAGTCCCAATAAGGTACATCTTCTGCGGCAGTAGACATCAATGCCCCTGCGCTTAATAATTGTGGTGATACAATCGTGATACCAACAATGATTCCAAGCATTTGATCAACGTGCATTTTCTTACAGATAGACCATACGATACCAACTGGAAGGAAGTTGAAAATGGCATCCCCAATCAGCCATAAGAATGAATCCACACCATTCCAGAATTGTGATATTTCTACTAATGTTTTTGTGCCTTCTTCAAAGAGCTTAATAGAATCAATAATGTTACGGAAACCTAAAATCAAACCTCCACAAATAATGGCAGGAATGATTGGCGCAAAGATTTCCGCTAGGTTTGCTAATGCTCTTTGTAGAAGATTCATGTTATTTTTTGCCTGTGCTTTTACTTCTTCTTTTGTGGCTTCACTTAAATGTGTATAGGCAATGAACTCTTCATAGAAGATGGATACTTTGTTGCCGATAATAACCTGAAACTGTCCACCCTGTGTAAAGCTTCCTTTGACAGAAGCAAGTGCTTCAATCTTTTTGACATCGGCTTTTGACTGATCTTTTAACGCAAATCTCATACGAGTTGCACAATGTGTTACGGAAACAATATTTTCTTTTCCTCCGACGTATTCTGTTAAGGATGCGACATCCTTTGTAAATTCTGACATATCTTTTACCTCTCTCTTTTCTACTTGTACGTACATGTTCATCTTAAGCGATTACATTATATCTTGTACGTACATGTTTGTCAACACCAATTCTAATTTTTATTTTTTATGATTTTTCACATGATATTCGCAATGTTTTCATTTTACGTATGATAAAAGCACGCTGTTCTCTTGCGTGCTTCTTTATGATAAAACCAATCTATATTATGCTATTTAGCTTTTCCAGTATCTCTTTATAATGATCTACCCAATCCATTCGCCCATTACTTTCAAACACAGAAATAAAGTATTGTATCCGATTAATCAATTCATCTTTTGTGATGGACACACGATAATTATCATTTTCAAAGAAATCATTCTCCAACCAATTATAAAGTTTATATGGTACCTGATTTTTATCCAAGCCCCATTCATAAACCTCTAATGGGCCAAATGACTTCGCTGATATTAAAACTGTATCGCCATTTTTTGAAGGAATGAAATCTGCTTTTGTGATATTCCAGCGATCAATAAATATATAATCTTTGTTCATAACTAACGTCTTTTTGCGATATCCATATATTCAAATTCTTCTGGATGATGATGTGATTCATTGTATTGAAATAATCGCCCATCTTGTAGATATCCATAACTTGTTAGAACGATAACCGTATTATAATCATCTAAATCCAGCATTTCATAATCTCGTGCATCTGCCTTTGCAGCACTTAATTTACGGGATGCGAAACCAATGCTCAAATTTAGTTTTTGTTCAATATAATCATAGACGGAACGCTGTGCGTCTTCTTTTGTTAAATCAGGAATTAATGAAATAGGGAAATAATCTTCATCTAAAATCATACGTTTTCCATTGATACTACGCACTCTGATTAAATGATAGATTTCTTCATTCGGATGTATTTGTAGACATTCTGCGATATCATTCCCTGCTTGGATTTTCTCCAATAATTTGATATCCGTTTGACTATCTTTTTCATGTTGTTCTATAAAAGAATCTAGTGTCATCACTGGAAATTCAAAATCTTTATTGCGCAAAACAGTAGTAGCTTTTCCCTGTGCCCTAATGATGAAACCATCTTCACTTAAATGCTGCAGTGCTTTTCTAACCGTATCTCTTGAAACATCATAAATCGCCATTAGTTCTTTTTCAGAAGGCAGTTTATCATCAGGCCATGCTCGATCCTGAATCTTTTTTAATATTTTTTCATATAATATCTGATGCTTTGGCTTCATAATATCTCCTTCCATTTATATTTTTATAATACTTTCATTTATCTGCTTAGCCTTTTTATTATATCATAATTCTACAAAATGTTTTTTATTGATATATATTTTAAAGACTCCTCTGGTAAATTTCCCATGGTTTTGGGAAAAGTCACAACCAATTATATCCAGTACCGAAAACGCTATCAAATCATTGTGCAAATATACTTTTATGGTATATTTATAACCAGATGAAAACTTTCGCGAAGACTCATCTCATCAAAAAGTAGGAGGAAATTATTATGATGGAGAAATTGCAACGATTCGGTGGCGCAATGATGGCACCAGTAATGTTAATGCCTTTTGCCGGTATTATTATTGGTTTTGCTACAATCTTTATGAATGCTGATATCATGGGATCACTAGCTGCTGATACTACGATATGGTATAAATTCTGGTCAATGATGTATGATGGAGGATATGCTATTTTCAACCAGTTACCTTTATTATTTGTAATATCTTTACCACTTGGTCTTGCGAAGAAAGCAAGTGGCAGAGCCGCAATGGAATCATTCGTTATTTATATTATTTTCAATTATTTTATTCAATCTTTACTGACATTCTTTGGCGCATCATTATTCCAAGTCGATTTTGCACAAGAAGTCGGTGGTACAAGTGGACTTACCATGATTGCTGGTATCAAAACATTAGATATGAGTGTGATTGGTGCCATTATGATTGCAGCGATTGCTGTATGGATTCATAATCGCTGGTATGATAAAAAATTACCTGGTGTATTAAGTTCTTTCCAAGGTTCCGCATTAATTGTGATCATTGGATTTGTATTCATGATTCCAATGGCATTTATTGTCTGCTATGTATGGCCTATGGTACAACATGCGATATTAGGCCTGCAAGACTTCTTATCAAGATCTGGCAATCTAGGTGTATTCTTATTTACTTTCCTTGAAAGAATCACAATTCCAACTGGTCTTCACCATTTCTTATGGACACCATTTGATTTAGGACCTGCTGTTATCGCAGATGGAAACTGGACACACTGGATGGCACATGTTAATGAATTTGCGGCATCCACAGCGCCATTAAAAGAATTATTCCCTACAGGTGGGTTTGCTTTATATGGTAACTGTGCCGTTTGGGGAATGCCTGCAATTGCTTTCGCAATGTATAAAACCGCGCGCCCTGAAAACAAGAAAAAGGTAGCTGCTATGTTGATTTCTGCGACAATACCAGCTGTATTATGTGGAATCACAGAACCAATTGAATTTACATTCTTATTCATTTCTCCGGTATTATTTGCGGTAGGTGCTGTACTAGCTGCCTTATTGTCTATGGTTTTATATATGTTTGGAGTCGTTGGTTATCAAGGCGGTGGCTTGATAGACTATATCACATACAACTGGATGCCAATGCTACAAAATCATGCTGGTGAAGTGGTCACACATATTGTGATTGGATTGATTTTCTCTGTTATTTATTTCGTAATATTCTACTGGGCAATCAAACGTTTTAATATTATGACACCAGGTCGTGAAGTGGATATGGGAGATACCGTTGCTTTAGGAAAGCCTTATGCATCAGGTGCAAATAGTATATTCCATGATGAAGCTGTAGGCTTCCTTCAAGCATTAGGTGGAAAAGATAATATTGTCACAGTAACCAATTGTATGACCAGACTTCGTTTAAGTGTAAAAGATGAATCGATTATTGCTGATGATGCCGAATTTAAGAAATACAACGCAAAAGGTGTTGTTAGAAAAGGCAAAGCCATTCAGGTAATCATTGGATTTGATGTTGAAAATGTAAAGAATGAATTTGAAAAATTATTATAGTGAGGTAAATAAAATGAATACTTTAGAAAAAAGCTCTGTTGTTATTGCCGGAGGAGGCAGTACTTATACACCTGGCATCATTTTGATGCTATTAGATCACTTAGATCGTTTCCCTTTAAGAAAAATCAAGTTTTATGACAATGATGAAGAACGTCAAAAAGTCATTGCTGATGCTTGTGAATTGATTATCCATAAAAACCATCCAGAAATCGAATTTCTCGCAACTTGTAATCCAGAAGAAGCATTCACAGATGTTGATTTTGTAATGGCACACATTCGTGTTGGTAAATATAAAATGCGTGAATTAGATGAAAAAATCCCTATGAAATATGGTGTAGTTGGTCAGGAAACTTGTGGTCCTGGAGGTATTGCATATGGTATGCGAAGTATTCAGGGTGTATTAGACTTAGTTGATTACATGGAAAAATACTCTCCTAATGCATGGCTGTTAAATTACTCTAATCCTGCTGCTATTGTTGCGGAAGCGATGAGAAGACTTCGTCCACATTCTAAGATTTTAAATATTTGTGATATGCCAATCAGTATTGAAAATAATATGCTGGAAATCCTTGGTTTTGAAAAACGAAGTGATATTGTCACAAAATATTATGGTTTAAACCATTTTGGCTGGTGGTATGATGTAAGAGATAAAGAAGGCAATGATTTAATGCCTAAGTTAAAAGAATATGTAAAAGAAAACGGTTATTTGGTACAGTCTGACATCGATTCCGCAAAACAACATGGGGATAACAGCTGGAATGAAACATATAAAATGGCAAAAGATATTTATGCTATTGATCCTGATACGCTGCCAAATACATATTTAAAATACTATTTATTACCAGATACAGTCGTAGAACATACAGACCCAAATTATACACGTGCAAATCAGGTAATGGATACACGTGAAAAAGAAGTATTTACTGCTTGTCGCCAGATTGTGGAAAAGAATGAATTCCGTGGTGATGAATTATCATTAGATGAACATGCATCTTATATTGTTGATTTAGCGACTGCTTTAAAATTTAATACCTATGCAAGAATGTTATTGATTGTAGAAAACAATGGTATTATTGAAAACTTTGATAAAACCGCTATGGTAGAGGTTCCTTGTTTAGTAAGTTCTGCTGGTCCTGAACCATTATTTGTAGGCACAATACCAACATTCCAAAAAGGTATGATGGAAGAACAAGTCGCAGTAGAAAAGCTAGTTGTTGATGCTTGGATGGAAGGTTCTTATCAAAAACTATGGCAGGCAATCGCCTTATCTAAAACCGTTCCAAGTGTTACGGTGGCAAAACAGATATTAGATGATTTATATGAAGTAAATAAAGCATACTGGCCGGAGTTAAAATAATATGTTTTTTAAGAAGAAGAAAAATACATTTATGATACCCGTAAGTGGTGAAATGATTCCGTTATCTATGGTCAATGATGAAACATTTCGCAGTGGAATGATGGGATGTGGCTTTGCGATTAAACCATCTTCACAAAACATTGTATCTCCTGTAGATGGCACGATTAAAATGATATTCCCTACTGGGCATGCGATGGGAATCAGTTTTCAAGATGGAAAAGAAATGTTAATTCATGTAGGTATTGATACTGTAGAATTACAGGGGCAAGGCTTTCAGGTAATGGTGAAACAAGATCAAAAGATATCTGCTGGTGATTCACTCTTACAAATAGATCTTCCTTTTATAGAAGAAAAAGGCTATGATTCCGTTATCATCATCGTTTTCCCTAATGAAAGTGAATTACATCTACCACAATTACCTAAACAGGTCACATGTAAAGAAACAATCACAATATTTTAAATGACAGATATTCTCTGTCATTTTCTTATTTTCATGCGGTAATTTCTTAAACAGTATGGTAAGATTATGTAAAAGCGAGGTGGCTTTATGCTGATAGAAGCAATCAATAAAAATTATGATAAATTAAATGCATCCGATATGCAAAGTCTTACCATCATAATGGATGATCTTTATGCCATAAAAGATATGAATATCGAAGAATTAGCAAAAAAATGTAATACTTCCAAAAGTACAATTTTGCGATTGACACAAAAGCTTGGATTTAGTGGTTTCAGTGAGTTTAAAAGCTGTATCAAATGGGATAATGCTGATAAATTTAAGAAAAAAGATACCAGTGATATACAAAATATCAAATTAGATTTTTTAAGTACCTGCCAGCAGATGGAAACCTCCACTGATTTAAAAGATATCGTAAAACTAATTCATTTATCTAAAAATGTTGTTGTCTATGGAACCGGACAAGCACAGCGTTATTGTGCTATGGAAATGCAGCGTATGTTTATGGAAGTAAATAAATACATCTATTATATTGGCGCCAGTGATGAGTTTCGTATGTTGTCAAAAAATCTGAATCCTGATGATTTTGTGATTATCTTATCATTATCAGGCAATATGGAAAAAATCAAAGATACCATGCAGCTTCTTCACCTAAAAGGCGTAAAGACCGCATCTATCACAAACTTTCATAACAATCCGCTTGCTTCTCTTTGTGATTATCGTCTATACGCTGTATCTAGTGCTGTCCCACTTGCTGGAAATGTTGACCATAATTCTTTTGTAAATTTTTTAACAGTATTGGAATATATATTTTTATCCTATTTGCGTGAAGTTGATAAACAAAAAACAATTTAGATAATATATGAAATAATATATCAAAACTCATAAATGCAACTTACCCCCTGTTTTATACCACTTGCATATCGCACAACCCCACTTAGCAGCTGCCATCTTGTAGCTGCTTTTTTCATGTTGTAAAGTAAGGTCACATAAAGGAGGAAGAAATAATGAACGTTATGGAAGTGAATCATCTAAAGAAAGATTATGGGAAAATACATGCAGTACAGGATATAAGTTTTCATGTGGAAGAGGGTGAATTATTTGGTTTTTTAGGTGTCAACGGAGCTGGTAAATCAACCACGATCCAGATGTTATGTACTCTGTTTACACCAAGTGGTGGAAGTGCGAATATCTGTGGATATTCTCTAGGAAAACATAATCAGGAAATCAGAAAAAGGATTGGCATAGTATCACAACAGAATTGTCTGGATGATGCTTTAACAATCAAGGAAAACCTGATGATTCGTGGATCTCTTTATGAACAAGATCCTAATAAACTAAAGGTACGCCTCCAGGAAGTAAGTAATCTTTTGAAGCTCGATGAAATTCTTACTCGCCCTTTTCAAAAGTTGTCAGGTGGACAGAAAAGAAGATGTGAAATCGCAAGAGCACTCATGCATTCCCCAAAGATTTTATTTTTGGATGAACCAACCACTGGTCTTGATCCTGCGACCAGACAATCCGTTTGGTACTGTATTGATACCTTGCGCAAACATACCAACATGACTGTTTTTCTTACCACACATTATATGGAAGAAGCCGCACAGGCAGATCATATCGCCTTGATTGATCATGGCTTGTTGATGGAGTATGGCACTCCTTATGAGTTGAAGGAAGCCTATGCAAAAGACAGACTTGTTTTGCATTCACATCAAATCAAACAACTGGAAACCATCCTTTCCACACTACCATATCCAAGTCAAAAAGATATCCAGCATATCACGATCTCACTTACTCATACAAAGGATGCCATAGAAATTCTGGATAAAGTAAAACCATATATCAACGGCTTTGAGGTACTACAAGGAACCATGGATGATGTGTTTCTGCATGTTACAGGGAAAACATTAAAGGAAGAAGGTGAAACAAATGTTTGCATTTAGACAATTAATAAAACGTAATTTATACTTATATTTTCGTGATCGTTCTGCCGTACTTTTCTCTTTGTTATCCGTCTTTATCGTAATTCTTTTAATGCTTGTATTTTTAGGTGACATGAACAAGAACGAACTGGTACAATTGATCAATCATCTACATGGTACCATAAGTGATGCTGATGCTAATCATATCATCGTGATGTGGACAATCGCAGGTATCCTAAGTGTGAATGCTTTTACCATACCTGTCACTATGATCGGTATGTATGTGAAAGATAAAGAAGATCATAAACTGGAAAGCCTGTATACAGCACCAATATCCCGAAGTATGATTACCAGCTCTTACCTTGTATCTTCCATTATATGTAGTATGTTAATGAGCCTGTTAATCCTGCTGTTATCTAACCTTTATGTATCCTTCAGTGGTTACTACTTTCTTACCATATCTTCTTTGTTCACTGTATTATTCTATTTAATAATTGATATCATGGTATCAAGTGCATTGGTATTGTTGATTGCCCAATGGGTAAAAAGTGATCGTGCCTGGGGAGCTTTCTCAACTCTTGCAGGTACTTTGATTGGCTTTGTGGGTGGGATATATCTGCCAATGGGCTTACTTCCACAATTTGTACAAAATATTTTAAAAGCGATGCCATTTATTCATGAATCTGCGCTATTGCGAGATGTCTTTACCACTTCTTCGCTTCAACAAGCCTTCCATGGTTTACCAGATGCAGCACTTCAAGGCTATCAAGAGGCCATGGGTATCATCATTTACATACAGCACCATCAAGTTTCCCATACCTTAACAATCTTTGGCTTATGCCTTTGTGGTATAATAGCATTAATCATATCCACATATTTACTACAGAAACGTAGTCGCTTTGATTGTTAGGAGGAGCATATGAAAATCATCATTGAGGAGAAAACATCAAAAGATGAAGAAGATACAATTATTATTCGCTGCGATACATTAGATGATTCGATTATGAAGCTGATCCATCAACTAAAATCAAAAGACGAATTATTAATTGGCACAGCAAATGAAAAGATTGCCCGCATACGACCACAGGATGTTTATTATTTTGAATCCGTGGATCATAAAGTATTTCTATATACAGAAAAAGATGTATATGAAATTAAACAAAAACTGTATGAAATAGAAGATACTTATCAGGGAATGGATTACTTTCGTGTATCAAAGTCTGTAATATTGAATCTTAGTAAAATCCAGCATTTATCCCCTGTTTTAGGAAGCCGGCTGGAGGCAACCTTATTAAATGGGGAAAGAATTATGATATCCAGACAATATGTTGCGGCATTAAAAGTGCTGTTGGGAATATAGGAGGTCATCATGGAAAAAATCAAAGAGATATTATTTACCTTTGCCTGTGTCACAACCATGGTTTTAATTGGTTCTGCGACATATATTACAATATTTTGGAAGGATGCCGTTCTTGATTATAATATCTTATGGCAGTTAATCTTTACTGATATTTTATGCAGTGTTGGCAATGTACTTTATCCTAAAGAATGCAAGAGTAAAAAACAATTGTATATATTAATAGGCATTCATTATCTTTATATCAATGTGATTGTATTAGGTGCTGGTTTCTTTTTTGAATGGTTCTCACCGGACAATCTTTATATGATATGCAGCTTGGTATTTATGATTGCGGTAATCTTTCTTACCGTTAGCCTTTTATTGCAGTATTATTATAAGAAAAAAGCAGAGGTCATGAATGAGCGGCTTCAGGAATATATAAAAAAGAAAAACAAATGAAAAAGCAGGTGCCTTTTGAGGTTTTCATATCAAGGTACCTGCTTGGTTTTATATTGTTGAATAACTCCTAAAAAAGCCTTTCCATATCGTTGATATTTCACTTCCCCAACGCCGCTGATCATCAACATTTCTTCCTTGTTTACGGGCTGTTTCACACTCATATCATGAAGTGTTTTATCAGAGAAAATGATATATGGTGGCACATGTGCTTTCTTTGCTAATTCCATTCGACATTCCCGCAAGCTTTCAAATAAAGTCTGATCCACAATTGTTTCTTGTTTCTTAGGAATGCTGTGTTTTTGTTCCTTCATAATTTTCATCAAATATGGTCTATCTTGATGTAGTATAGAATCATCCCCCACACTTATGATTGCATATCCATCCTGGCTTTGTTTCAGAACCCCCTGATATAATAAATCATCCATCATTTGATAAATATAAGCTTTTGAATGCTTTTTCAATAATCCATAGCTTTCATTATGATCCAGATGATAGCTTTTTATTTTCGCATTTGCACTGCCTCTTAATATATCAGTAATCATAGTTCTCCCAAAACGTTCTCCACTGCTTTTGATACACGCCACAACCTGTAGTGCATCCTGTTTGATATCCTGTTCCTCATACTGACTCAAACAATTGGAACAATTCCCACAATAACCTTCGCTTTGTTCACCAAAATACTTCAACATATAGTGGCGTAAACATCCAGAAATCGTACAATAAAACGTCATAGATTTTAATCGTTCTTTTTCCTTTGCCTGAAGTTTCGCACGCATATCTTCATCCATATCTTCTTGCATATGACTTTGTTCAATTAAAAACAAATTGGTATGCACATCCTTTGCGCCATAAAGTAAGATACAATCTGCACGTTCCCCATCACGCCCTGCACGACCTGCCTCCTGATAATAGCTTTCCATGTTTTTCGGCATATGGTAATGCATAACGTAACGAACATTTGATTTATCGATACCCATACCAAAAGCATTGGTCGCCACCATTATGGTTTTACGATCATATTGAAAATCATCCTGATTCTTGGAACGTTCTGATTCACTTAATCCCGCATGATATCGTGTTGCCTGAAAGCCATCCTTGTTTAAACGTTCGCAAACTTCTTCTACACTTTTTCTTGTTAGACAATAAACAATTCCACTTTGATTTTTATTTTCCTTTACATATGACAACAATGCCTGATACTTATCTTTTGGCTTTTCTACCGCAAAGTAAAGATTTTTTCTATCAAATCCTGTTGTAATTTCAAATGGCTGTTTCATATCCAATAACCGAATGATGTCTGCTTTTACCTCTGATGTTGCTGTGGCAGTAAAAGCGGATACAATTGGGCGTTTTGGCAGTTGTTTTAAAAAGCTTTGTATCTGAAGATAATGTGGGCGGAAATCCTGTCCCCACTGACTGACACAATGTGCTTCATCTACACATACCATGGCGATATTCATCTGTTTTGCGAATGCTAAAAATTCATCATTTAGTAATCGCTCTGGTGCCACATAAATGATTTTATAGGTATATTGCTTTGCCAGTTGTAACGCTTTCTGATATTGAGCAAATGTTAACGAGCTATTGAAAAAAGCTGCACGTATGCCGTTTTCATTTAATGTCCCAACCTGATCTTTCATTAAGGAGATCAATGGTGATATAACCAAAGTAATACCTTCCATCATTGCCGCAGGTACCTGATAACAGATAGATTTGCCAGCACCTGTTGGCATAATTCCCAATACATCTTTTCCCTGCAGAATGTTTGTGATCAACTCTTTTTGTCCTTCTCGAAAGGCGTCATATCCAAAATATTTCTTTAACGTTTCTATTTCATTCATTTGACACATTCCTGTTTGATGAACCCTAACGCAATCAGTGCTTTTTCCACACCATCTTCTAATGCCTCACAGCTGGTGTACATCACATGTTTTGATAACTCTGGATTCTCTCCACCAATCAACACACTGTTAGAAATATATTCAAACATTGGCATATCATTATTACTATCACCAAATACGAAACAATCTTCTTTATCTACACCAAGCTTTTCACAAACGAATTGAATACCTGTCGCTTTGGAATAACCTTTTGGCACAAACTCACAGCGATCAATTCCTCGATTGATATATGTAAAATAAGCACCCATTTCATCTACAAATGCCTCTTTTCGAGATATATCTGGCATACAAACGAATAATTTACTAAACGATTTATGCTCTGTAGTATCCGGTAATATAGTTATCCCGTTTTCTTTATATCTTTTTATCATGTTTATTAAATCTTTATGTTGAATATGATCACTTATGTATAGGCAGTCTTTACCTTCATAAAATGCTTCACTATGATATTTGTTCATAATATTTTGTATTGTTTCATGGTCTTTCTCATCCACAGCTTCATCTAACCAGATTTCATCATGATAGGTAATATAGGTTCCACAACCTAAAATCATGCCATCAAAAGGCCAGTCATAGATTTCTGGATCCACAATACCTTTTGTACGTCCGGTATTCACAAATAATATATGTCCTTGTTTTTTTAATTCCTGTAATGCACGCATGGCACTTTCAGGAATTTGTTTTGTTGTATTATGTACCAATGTCCCATCATAATCAAAAAAGAAAATTTTTTTCTGCATATCCTTTTCCTCCCGTTTTCCGCTTTATTATATCTGATATTGAAGCCAAAAGAAAGGACTAAGAAAAACTTAGCCCTGTAGCATATCCAAACGATTATTTACTTCATCGAATTTACGATAAACATCCACAAATTCATCACAAAGTATTTTAAATGCCTCTGCACTCATCAACTGGTCTTGTGCATGTGTAAGTAAAAGGTTTAACTCTACACGTTCTCCACCTGCTTCTGTTTGTACCATTAACTGGTGAATACGATGCCCCTTCGCATACATTTCATTTCCTTTTTTTAACAGCTCGTTGCAGGCTTCATAATTCCCGCTTTTTGCTTCCTGAATTGCTTCAATATAATAATTTCTTGCCTGCCCAACACTTGAAATGATTTCCAAAATATCCAGCTCTGATTGACTCATACAAATGCATCTCCTTCACATGAAATAATTGTAACATATATGAAGCATTAAGGCACCCAGGATTTCAAAAACTTTTTTACTTTTTGTTTTTACTTATAAAATTCAACACTTCATATGTACTATTATTTTCTTGATAGAAGATAATGCATTTTATATTATATGATTGCGTTTTATAATCATGTTTATAATGAAGATTCTGAAAATGTTATCAAATTATAGAAAAAAAGCTAAAATTATCCTAAATCTTAGCTTTTTTTATGATACTATTCATTATTCCTTTATCTCTTGTACCTCTGCATGTGTATTGGAATTATACGAATTAAATGATATCATACCAACCACCATCAAAATTAAATTTACTACAAGAAATCCAATCAATATTCCAATAATGATTTTCAATATCAATTTAGACCTTCTATTTTTTATCGCAAATTGTTCATTGATACGAATTAACTGCTCTGTTATTTCATTTTTATCTTTTTCATCATACATCCTTTGCCCTAATAATTCACCAATGGATACTTCCAAAACTTCTGCTATTTTTACTAGCATATCTGAGTCAGGCACGGATAAACCTTTCTCCCATTTTGACACTGTTTGTCTTACAACATGTAATCGTATTGCTAATTCTTCTTGTGAAAGACCTCTTTGTTTTCTTATTGCTTTTATATTTTCATTTAACATCATTATTATCTCCTCTTTCTCGAATTTATTATATATATCTTTCTTAAATGTCACAAGCAACAAAAATTAACATATGTGAAACAATCCTCGCAACATGAAGTATACTTCATATTTTTGTTGACAAAAATGATTTTCAGAAGTAATATAGAAATAGCTTAACATGAAGCTAGCTTCACATCAAAAGAAAGGGGATAGATATGAAAACAAAAATCAAAGAAATGCGAATCAACGCTAAAATGACACAAAAACAATTAGCCGATCTCGTTAATGTTTCATCTAGAACAATCATTTCTATTGAAAAAGAGCAATACAGCCCTTCACTTATGCTTGCTTATCGATTAGCACAAGTTTTCAATACAAGTGTTGAGGAATTATGTTGTTTAGAAGAAAATAAAAGAATAGAAGATCGAGAGATTATGAATAATCAGGAGGATATCATATGAAAATTAGAAATCAAAAATATTTTGTAACTGCTATTATTATGGAAATAATTGCGATAGTTTGTCTTATCACTTTTTTATGCAACCAAGAAACTCGTTATATCTTAGCATTTCTATTAACTTTTATATATGGAATAATTAGCTTTTACAATTCATCAAATAGAAAAGGAAGCATAGAAGTGGCTTCAAGAAACATGGATGAGCGAGATATTTTACTTGTGATGAAAACTGATAAAACCACTTTGCGAATTTTAAATTATATACTACTTGCCGGAAGCTTAATATCCATTGTACTTTATAGTTTATATCATTCAATTATTTATATTACTTTGATTATTACTTTTACTGCCATTATGTTTATACAGTTAGCAATTTTATTTTTTGTAAATATCTATTATGAGAAACACGCATAACAGTTTTGATTTTCAATTAATATAAAAGATAAAGAGGTGATATCCATGTTAAAAGAAAATGATAAAATTGGTATCGTCGCATGCTCTAATGCATTACCAATACAAGCAAAAAGCAGCATTCATGAATTAGAAAAAATACTGAAACGCCATCAGCTAGAACCAGTATTTTCTCAATATATTTACCAAACAAAAGATTTATACAGTGGCACTGGTCAACAAAAGGCGATGGCACTTATGGACTTCTATATGGATCAGGATATAAAAGCAATTTTCGATATATCAGGCGGGGATATGGCAAATGAAGTATTAAGCTACCTTGATTTTGATATAATCAAAGAAAATCCTAAACCTTTTTTTGGATACAGCGATTTGACTACGATAATCAATGCTATATATACAAAGACGAATCAGTCTGCTTATTTGTATCAATTAAAAAATTTGATAAAAGAAAACAAGGTTAATCAACAGAAAGATTTCTTTTCTTCTATGCTAGAAGGAACTAACAATCTAATGGATATCCCTTGGACATTCACATTCCATCAAGGAAGTGAAATTAATGGTATTGTTGTAGGTGGCAATATACGATGCTTCTTAAAACTTGCCGGTACGCCATATTTTCCTAATCTGCAAGACAAGGTTTTGTTTCTAGAAAGCTTTGGTGGTGAAGCACCTCAGATGATTACTTATTTCCATCAGCTGAAACAGATGGGAGCATTTGATAAAATATCTGGTCTACTACTTGGTACTTTCACAAAGTTTGAGGAAAATAATCATTCTGATATCGTAAAACTGATTCAACCGATTATTCATAATCCCAACTTACCGATTGCGAAAACAAATCTTGTAGGGCATCATAGTGACTCTAAATGTTTGATAATAGGTGAAAATATTCAAATTAAATGTAAAATCAGTTAAAAGATTATAAAAAAGAGTATGTTTTTTACAGTTTACATAAATCGAATAAAAAATAATATGAAAATAAGGTATATAAAATATGCTACACCAGATTTCATAATGTTGGAAGAAAAAGCAAAAGCATGGGAAAAAGAATTAAAGTTGTTGATGGTTTAACAATTCTTTCTTGCTTTAGAGTGGATGAAAAAAAGATTTCTAATTGACTGATAATTATAGTTATTTTGAAATATTTTTTAGTATCCTAGTAAAGGCCAGTTTAGCACTATTGGATATACTTTTTTACATTTTTCTTATTTTAATATCAAATGATGTTATTAACTCCATATCATAAATATCTTTTCCCAAAACATAAACAGGCAGATATACATAATTTAAACGCATGGGATATGATAAATCATTTCCTGCAATAGAGCCATAACAAATCCCTTTGATATCCGTATTCATATTATAAAGTGTCGCAGTGATTAGTTGTGGAATGATGTAATTTGTTTTAAACTTAGCCCCATCATTATCCAATGCCTTGATAGAACAAGCATATTTTAAAGGCATCGTATATAAAAAATCAATGACTTCCTTTCTGGTACGTTTATGATGCAAGATATATTCATAATCAATGGACATATCAAATAATGGAAAATCTTTCTTACATTTGCATTCACATAAACAAACGTTCTTTTTTTGTCCAAGCTCTGCATAAACACAATCCATACTAGAAGCAAGATATAAACAAGGGATACCTGACAAGCTATAACGCTGATTACCGATCAAATAGCGTTGGTTAAACGGGATATGGTAAAAAGATTTCACATCTGTGAGTGGTTTTTCACTGATTCTTCCTCGATATAATATAGCTGGCTGAGATCCAGGATTTTGAAAATAATCCATATAAATATCATCATGGATACGGTATTGTAGAAGATTTTGCATTTGCGATGATGCCGTATTCACCCTTCCATATAAATAATTGATCCATATGTCATTGATCTTATTACGAATACGTTTTAAGGTGTTCATTTCAGATTCTTTTAGCACACCGCTTTCTTCTATAATATGTAAGAAGGTACGTGTTTTTTTCATATAGGCTTTTCTGGTATCCACATCATGTTCCTCACTGCTGCACATGGGCACCTGTGTCTGGAGTTCTTTTAAAAGCTCTGTAAGTTTCATGAAATCCCCTCCTCTTTTTCTTTAAGTTTATCATAAACATATGCTTCAATAAACAAAAGAATAAAAAAAGTAACTTTATTTTTTCAAGATACTTTACAAATTATATTTACAGTGTTATAGTATGGGTGTCATAAGCAAGGAGGCTTAACAATATGAAAAAATATGATGCAATCATGATTGGTTTTGGAAAAGGTAGTAAAACGCTGGCCGCTGAAATGGCAAAGCGTGGAAAACATGTGGCAATGATAGAAAAAAGCAACCAGATGTATGGTGGTACTTGCATCAATGAGGGTTGTATCCCTTCCAAATCATTGATTATACAGGCAGATAAAAACGGATATACGAAAGCAGTAGAAAATAAAGAAATACTGGTCACAAAACTGAGAAAGAAAAACTTCGATAAATTAGACCAGCTGGAAAATGTTGATGTTTATACAGCTACAGCACAATTTGTAAGTGATCATGAAGTACATATTAAAAATGAAGAACTGGATGAAGTTCTATATGGTGATATGCTATTTATCAACACAGGATCAGAACCAAATATTCCTAATATTAAAGGTATTCATGATACAAAACACGTATATACAAGCGCAGAATTGATGAAGCTGACAGAGCTGCCAAAACGCCTTGCGATCATCGGCGGTGGATATATTGGTTTAGAATTCTCCAGTATGTACGCAAGATATGGCAGTAAAGTTACTGTGTTTGAACATGGGGAACGTTTGGTAAAACGTGAGGATAAAGATATCGCTGATGAGATTCAAAAAGTTTTAGAATCTCAGGGTGTTGCTTTTGAATTCTTAAGCAGTGTAGAAGCATTTGAAAATGATGGCGAACAGGTTGTTGTTTCCTATAAAGATGCATCAGGAAATAATCATCGCTTAACTGTAGATGGTGTCTTACTAGCTGCTGGTAGACATGCAAATACAAAAGCTTTGGCTTTAGATCAGGCTGGTGTTAAAGTAGATGCACGTGGCAATGTAATCGTGAATGAACATCTACAGACAAATGTTCCTCATATTTATGCGATGGGCGATGTCAAAGGTGGTCTACAGTTTACCTATATCTCATTAGATGATTATCGTATTGTGAAAGATCATTTATTTGGTGAAGGAAAACGTACAACAGAAAATCGTGGAAACATTGCTTATTCTGTATTTATTTCCCCAACATTCTCCCGTGTAGGATTAAGTGAACAGGAAGCATTAAAGGCTGCTCATAACATCAAAATCGCAAAGATGCCTGCTGCCGCAATTCCTCGTGCCAATGTCATCTCACAACCAAACGGTTTATTAAAAGCTGTAATTGACGCAGATACTGAACAAGTGTTAGGATGTGTATTGTTCTGTGCGGAATCAGAAGAAATGATCAACTTTGTGGCTCTTGCCATGGATCAAAAACTTCCATATCAGGCAATACGTGATCACATCTTCACACATCCAACCATGAGTGAAGCATTAAACGATTTATTTTCAAATGTACAATAAGTAAAGGAGGCATATATTATGTCAAATGTATTACATCCAAATGAAGTTGAATTTAATGAAATTATAAAAAAAAATGAAGTCGTATTTATCGATTTCTATGCATCATGGTGCGGCCCTTGTAAGATGCTGGCACCTGAAATTGAAAAGCTGGCAGAAGCATATGCTGGAAAAGTGGCAGTTTTGAAAGTTGATGTAGATAAAGAACCAAACCTTGCTGCACGTTTTGGGGTACAATCCATCCCAAATCTGTTTCTTATCAAAAAAGGAATTCTTGTAAATTCAGTTTTAGGATACCAGCCATATCCTAAATTAGTGAACTTTATAGAAGGTAAGTAATGGTTAATCCTAATGACATACTAAGCAATATTAGCTTACTTCTTATATTTACAGAAGGATTATTATCCTTCTTTTCGCCTTGTGTACTACCACTGTTACCTGTGTATATGGGTTATCTGGCTGGACATAGCAGTGGAAGTGAACCACATCCCCAAAGAAAAGTATTACTGTTTACCATCTGTTTTATATTCGGTATCTTCATAGCTATTTTCTTGATGAATATTGGAATCAGTGTCTTTAGCAGTTTCTTTTCTTCACATATGCTATTATTCGCAAGAATTGGTGGTATCTTAATTATTCTTTTAGGTATCCATCAATTAGGCATCATTAAATTTAAGACGCTAGAAAAAACGTTTAAAATAGGTATGAAGCCAAAGAAAACGATGAATATCTTTGTGGCATTTGCCATGGGATTTACGTTTAGTTTCGCATGGACACCTTGTATTGGTCCTGCCTTATCCAGCATTTTAATTCTGGCAGGTAGTTCTCAAAACTTCCTGATCAGTAATGGCTTAATGTTGATTTATGCTTTAGGTTTAACAATTCCATTTCTGATTCTTGGTATTTTTACCAATAAGGCATTATCATGGCTTTCCTCTCATAAAAAGATTATGAACTATACAGTAAAAATTGGCGCAGTCATTTTGATATTGATGGGAATCATGATGTTTACAGGTAAAATGAATACCATCACCAGCTATCTATCTCCATCCACAACACAAAAAGAAACTGTGAAAACGGATAAACAGACAGATACAGAAGAGAAAAAAGAACCAGAGAAAAAAGATGAAGAACCTGGTAATACAGAAGTACCACCTCTTGATTATGTATTAAAGGATCAAAATGGCAACCAGATATCATTCAAGGATTATCGTGGCAAAGTGATTTTCCTGAATTTCTGGGCAACCTGGTGTCCACCATGTCAGGCAGAAATGCCACACATTCAGGCTTTATATGAAAAGTATAAAGATAGTAAAGATGTTGTAGTATTGACCATTGTTTATCCACCTGGTGAGAAAAATGGTGAACAAAGTGTATATGATTTCTTAAAAGAAAATGATTATACAATGCCTGTATTATTTGACTCTGATGGTGCTATAAGCAGTGCATTTGGCATTAGTTCCTATCCTACTACCATCATGGTGAAAAGAGATGGTATCCCATATGGTATCGCAAAAGGGCAATTAACAAGTGATATTATGCAACAGATTATAGATAAAACCTTGGCAATTAAATAAATATATGTTTAAATAAAACAAAACATTAGGGAATAATGAACGAAAAGGGATGATAACATGAAAAAACAGTATGATTTACCTTGTAATATTGCGCAGAGTTTAAATCTGATTGGTGATAAGTGGACACTATTAATTTTACATTCCGTGAAATGTGGCCACCACACATATAAAGAACTGCAGGATGCTTTAGAAGGTATCCCCACAAATCTATTAAGTAAACGATTAAAAGATCTATGTGAAGATGATTTATTGAAATGTTCTTTATATTCACAACACCCCCCACGCTATCAGTATGATTTAACTGAAAAAAGTGAAGATTTAGATGATGTATTTAATGCCATCTTGATATGGGGTGACAAGCATTTAGATAAAAGTTATAAATGCTTAAAGTATAAAGAAGCAAATGTAAAAATCGCCTATGTAAATGAAGCTACTGGTGAATTGATTGATCCGAAAGATTTATGTGTAGAAGAAAAGTGAGGATGTTGTGTCCTCACTTTTTGTTTGTTTGAATATAAGCGATTAATGGTTTTAAATAGCACTCATCTGTCCAGTCATGTTGTTTTCCAAATGCAGAGATCAGTGCTTCTTCCCAAGGTTCATAAGCAGCAGGATCCTTTTTCGCTACTACCTTTTTTAACATTTTACACAAGGTACGATCTTTAAAGCTCATCTTATCCTCATCCCATGCACCTCTGCCATAAAATAATGGAAGATCGCTGTATTCCCCTTTTAAATTATGATTCTTTATTTGTAGGATTGCTTTTTCATCATATGGAGAAGCCCCTACACAAAAGATTGCCACAATTTTATCTTTCATATCAGAATAATTTTTCTGAAGCACTTTTAATCCAGATATTCCACTCGCATAGACTGCGCCTGCTAATACAATTACATCATAATGCTGTATCATTGATGTACGAAAATCACTCACTTTCACCATATCAAAATCATATAATTCTGCCAGCATTTTGGCATATTTTTCAGTTGCCCCATACTTTGATTTGTATATTACTAATTGATTGCTCATATTATTCTCCTTTAACAAGCGCCTGTTCGATCGCTTTCATGATACATTTACTACTCACTGTTGCCCCAGATATGGTATCTACATCAAGAGATTGCGTTTTTATAATATCCTTTACAACTTTTTCTGCCTTGCCTCCAAGACCATTTTCATGTTTTACAATCGCAATATCTACCATCTTATGATTTTGAACAGATACCTGAACCACCACTGAAACTGGCACAATACCATATTTCCCTTCATAAATTCCATCATCAATCTTTTCTAAATCAGGTGTTTTCATGCTAAGCCTGTCCGCCTGATCTACAATATGGTTCATGGCAAATACACCACCCATAATCAGCAATAAACAAATACATCCAACTATAATAATTCCTTTATGCTTCATCTTTACTAACTGCACTTTCCAAATGTTCAATACCATCATACAGCTTCATCATCAAATGAAATAACATCTCCATTTCCTCATCTGTGTAGACTTCAAACAGAAACTTTAATTCCTTTTGATATTGATGGAAAGTATTTTCAAAAAAGTCCTGTACCTTAGCAGTAGGACAAATACATTGTGCCCTTGAATCTTCTGAACTTGTTTGAATGTTTACATAACCTTTTTTCTCTAACACACTGGCGATTTTTTTTATATTTTGTCTTGAGCATCCCAATAGCTCCCCCAATTGTGTAAATGTCATTTGTTTATCCGCATGACGTATTGTGGATAACAACATAAATTGTTTTAAAGATATATCTGGTATATGCTGATCAAATATCGTTTGAAGCTTATTCCCAGCGATAAAAATGGTGTTGAATACTGCCTTTTGCTGGTTTTCTTTTGTGTCAGAAAACTTCTCAATCAAATCTTTTAATTCCATATAGGCCTCCTTTAGGTAACTTGTTGCCTAAATTATAGCAACAAGTTGCCTATTTGTCAAATTTAAAATTTTGAATAAAAAAAGTACCTAAGCTTCTTGTAGAACTTAAATACTTATTTACCATCATTCATGCAGCATTGCCACTTCATGTACTGCATTTACTATTTTTTCAACACCAACAATAAAGTCATTTACCTGTTCTTTGGTAATAGGATAATATGCAGCATCTTCATGTCCTCAATTTGACTGATGGGCAATGATATTTCTTCTCTTATATAACGCATTTACAATGTTTTTCATTTTAGTTATTGTTGGCTTAGAAGAACCTTGTTCATAAAAAGCCTTATCTGCAATATCTTGTATTCTTATACCTAATAAGTTCATTTGATCTTTTATCGATTCAAAAGAAACCATCGTTTCTTTTGAATAATATTGATTTATAAACTCAAAAAACCAATTTTCGCTAACTTCATTGTTTAAGATTTTTTCAACCATTTCTAATTTTATGACTATGTTTTTATATTTCTCTGTTGACACCCATGATCCCTCAAAGATTTTATTTACACCAAATTTTGTTATTTCATGTAAGTAAAAATCAAAAGCACTTTCCAACAAAACAACTTGCGATCTCAAGATTAACTTTGCACAAACATCATTTTTCTCATTTTGCTTAAATACTGTAAACAAACTTGATATTGCAGATAAGTCCTCATCAAAATGTGCTTTTATTTCATTTAATTCAAATTTCAAAATTTGGGGAATTTGCCTATCACGAGTATCCTCCAACCTCGGTAGTAAATCTAATGACCTTTCTTCCATCTAAACACCTTCTTTTTTATCGTCGTTAAATAAAGAATAAATATTCTGACTCATGATTGGCATTGCTCTATATTTGCCTAACATATATCCATTTCTAAGGTTTTCTGTCTTTCTTACATTCTTGATTTCTGCTAACGAATATAAATCAGTTGATCTACTATCATCTAATTCAGTAAACCAAATCTGATCTCTTCTAAATAGCTTTGAGTCTAATAAACTAGTATCATGAGTAGTAAAAAGTAATTGAGCAAATTTATTTGTTTGTGCTTTTTTAAACAATGACACTATTTCCCAAACGATGGATTCATGTAGACTGGTTTCAATCTCATCACATATAAGAATTTTACCATTCTTTAATATATCTATGATAGGACAAATTACTTCAAATAATTTCTTAACACCTCTTGATTCTTCACTCACTAAATCTGTTTCAAAATGATCATAAATTAACTTTACACTTAATTGATTTGTTTCACCAAATAGCAAAGATTTTAAAGTATCTGGCATTTCCTTAGATAAATCTGTAACTCTAATATTTCTTTTTTCAAATTTTGTATCGATGTCCCTGATTCCTGTACCAAGAGAATTTAAAATATTAATAAAAATCTCCTTAATTTTTTCATTTTTTTGTATTAGCTTCATGGAGTATTCTGTCCAGTTATTTACTTCTGGATTATAGACCACAATATCTTCCTTAAAGAACAAAAAGGCTTGTTCAATCTCTTTTATTTTTGAAAAATTAGCTGCACATGATAAAAACAATCTATTTTCTTTTAAAACTTCATAACTTAGTTCAAATGCGGATTTGTATTTATCGCCAGGTTTAATGCTAATTCCTTTTCTTTCAAAAATTTTAACTTGTCTATTCTTAGGGAAATAATATAGATATTCTTCGTCAACTGACCTATTTCGTAATGAGAATCCATAGGCATATCGGATATCATTTTTTATAAACTGCATTGAAAAAATAGAAGGTGTTTCATCTCCACTTAATTTATGTGCGTATTGCGAGATATCATCTCCGGGTTGATAATTTATACTATTTAGAATTAGCCCTTGCATAAATTCAATCGCGTTCAAAAAGTTACTTTTCCCAGATCCATTTGGTCCATAAATCACAGCAGATCTTAATACCTTAAAATTAGAAAATGATTTCAGTTCATCTTCATACGTGTCGTCTTTACTTGCTAAAAATGAAAATGTAACTTTATTCATAATTGATTTATAATTTGAACAAGAAAACTCTAACAACATGATATCCATCTCCTTTTTCATTTTCATAATACCTCCATATAACTGTTTTGTCAAAGAATTTTGCATATTTTATGCAAATATTCATTTTTATTATATGATTTTTAACGTTTTTTATTCATTTATTGAAAAATACTGATTAAAATATTACTAATGAATATAAGTCTGCAAACATCAATAATAACAATATGTAGCATAAATTTATAATATTGATAATATCAGTATTTCACTAGAATCACTATTATTGATTGTGAAAAGTTCTAATATTAAGATTATAGGCGCTAAAATAGGGAAACTAAAATTATTATTTTTAAATATTTGATATATAATTATTCAATAAATAAAAGTTAACGTTTTTTTGTGTTCATGAATATTCTCTTTTCCTATATAAAAAATGTTTTTAGATTATTGTATTCCTTTTATTCCTTGTCAAACTTATTATAAATATTTTACGATATATACATCATTGACAAACAACCTTTATATGGTATTATTATATTAGAAAACGTTTACAAAAAATAGTTTAAAATGACTTATAAAAAAGCTATCATTCACTAGCTTCTTCATCAAAAACACAAATTATCATCTTACGACTAATCAATTAAAGACTTACACGATGGGCATAAAGTTCATTAAGTCTATATATGGAGGCTCTATGATAAAACAAAAAAGGAGGGTTTTTATTATGAAGAAACTAAAAAAGACAACTATTTTTGTACTAATTCCTTGTTTTATGGCATTGTTAAGTGGATGTCAGAATGCCAAAACAGAGGAAACACAACCCCCTGTTACATTCCTTGAACTAAACGGTGGAATTGATGGACATGGAGCAATCGTTCTTGAATGGGGTGAAGCTATTCCAGATACCGAAATGTATCATACTTTCAGAAGTGATGTAAAAAAAGAAGATTGCAAGATTAACTACACCTATGATGAAAATAACGTTGGAAGAATTATTGATTTAAATGTTTCTGTTGAGTATAAAGATAAAAAGTATGAACACAAGTATACTCTATTGATCGATGATACAAAAGCTCCTATTATCAATTATAAAGGTGAAGATAAAATCAAAGTGGAAGCTGGTAAGACTTATGATATCACAAAAGATCTTGATATTTATGATATGAAAAGTAAAGAAAAAATTCCACTTGTTCAAAATAAAGAGTTCAATCGTTTTTATCCTGGATATATTGTGACCTTCTCAAATACCGATTTAGAACGTGATTACAAAAAGGCTTATGAAAGAACTGATAATCAAGAAATTAACACAAAGAATCTTGGTAATCATAAAATCATCATTAAAGCCAGTGATGGCCATGGAAATGTAACATACAAAGAAATTGATATGGAAGTTGTAAAAGGACCTATTCTAAACGATTAAATATTGATAAACATAATGAATTCAAAGATTAAGTACAACAAAAATTACTACCCCACGGGTTTGCCATGGGGTAGTTTATTTTCTTACATCACTTGCGAGTATCGCATACATACATGCATCCACGATACCTTGATTGCTGATATCCGCTTGACGATGGATTCCTTCTTTTTTCATTCCACAATGTGCCATGACTCGACCAGAATTCGGGTTATTAGGATCATGTTGTGATTCAATACGATTGACTTGCACATCCTCAAAAAAGAATGTAATCAACCGTTCTAACGCTTCACTTGTATACCCCTGATGCCACCATGTTCTGCCAATACAATAGCCAATATGTACCATACCAACTTCTTCATTTTTACTTACAACACTTATGCTTCCAATGATTTGATGACTTTCTCTTAATTCAATCGCCCATTGATAATAATCAGGTTCATGATAATGAGAAGTCCATTGTGATAATACCTTTTGAGATATTGTCACATCTTGATGTGCAGGCCAGCGAAGATATTTTACAACTTCCTCATCACTTGCCCAATTTTCATACATAGCATATGCATCTTCCATTCGGAAAGGGCGCAACAACAATCGTTTTGTTAATAGTTCCACACTGCCTTTATGATTCATAACATTACAACTCCTTTATCATTTTTAAAAGTTCATCCATTTTCACAACTTTCGCTAAAGCGATCCTTCCAGATATCATTTCTCATAAAATACTGTAATCTGGCAGCTGTTAAATCTTTCTGATCAAAAGTGGATGTGCAATCTTTTCCAACTTGCCTTTATAGAACCAGATGTTCTACTGGATAATAAACCTTTTTTTCTTCTTTTAAATCAGCATTCGTTAATGCTTTAACAATATCACTGGCCTTTGATAATTCCACAACAGAACCATCTTTTTCTAATACCCAGATGTTATGTCCATTTTCATTTCTGGCATATGGTGAGTAAGGTGTTTGTGATACTGCATCATGAAATACATAATATTCAGGATTATATCCCAGTTTTTCTACTTCTGAAATGATATCCTTATCATCTTCTGAGTTTCTTATCGTTTTGTATTCAAACAGTTTTCGATTTAAAATACGATATGATAAATCTTTAGCAATATCATCTTTCCATTTGATCAAGCAGGATAAGCCATACAAAGCAGCTGCTTCATCCAGTTCATATAACGCTTCAATACTGGCAGCTTCTCCTGATAAAAACGGTGCAAACATAGGGACTGCTTCACAAATAGATGTATCTATTCGATACAAATCCTTTAAACGTTTAAACAATACGGTTAATAATGCCTCATAGCTTCTTGCGACAGGATGTAGATACACCTGCCAGTACATATGATAACGAGCCATGATATAATCTTCCACACTATGAATACCACTTTCTTTTACGACGATTCTTCCATCTACCATACGAATGGTACGAAGAATTCTCTCCAGATCAAAATTTCCATAACTGGTACCTGTAAAATAAGCATCACGCAACAAATAATCCATACGATCGGCATCCAACTGTCCACTCACTAACTGATTCATGCATTCTTTAGGGTGCTGATAGGTAATGATACTGGCAACATCCTTCGGCAAATTAGGATCAACTGCTTCAAGTATATGATGAATTTCACTATTTTCCAAAATGATTTTAACTGTATATTCTTCATGTTTCAGTGCAGAGATACCTTCAAAAGCATGAGAGAAAGGCCCATGTCCTATATCATGTAGCAAGCCCGCCAGCATTGCGGTTACTTTTTCATATTCATTCAGACTTTCCTTTAAATGTGGAATTTCACCAACCATTCGTCTAACGATTTCATACACCCCAAGTGAGTGAGAAAACCGGGTATGCTCTGCGGTATGATATACCTGAAAATCTCCGCCTAATTGATGAATTCTTCGTAATCTTTGAAACTCTTTTGCATTGATACAATCCCAAATCACCTGTTCATCTACATGAATATATCCATGAATGGGATCACGCATAACCTTTACTTCATCTGTTTTCTGCATATGCTTCACCTGCCTTATTTATTACTGAATGATTCACTTACATAGCCCGTTTTTTCTACTAATTCTTGTCCCTGATTCGAAACGATCCATTCTAATATTTGTTTTACTTTTTCATTTGTATTGCTTTTTAATGTTATCGCATAAAAACTACTGGATGGATAAGTGCCATTTTGGATATTCTCCTTTGTTGGTGCGACTCCATCAATTTCTAATAACCTTATTTTATCATTTGAAGCCATCTCACTGGCATAAAAACGAAAAGAATATCCTATCGCATTTTCACGGTTTTGATAATCTGCGGTTTGTGATATGATACCACCCATTCCTTCTGGCACATCTTCTGTAATAGGTTCTTTTAATGGCGTATTTCCCATAAAGCGAAGCATGGCACTTTGTGAGCCACTGCCTTCAGGTCGCTGGAATGCCCGTATTTCAGAATCCTTTCCACCAACTTCTTTCCAATTCGTGATTTTCCCACTATAGATATCTTTTATCTGCTGGGATGTTAATGAAGTTACAGGATTATCCTTATTCACAAAGAATACAAAGCCTTCTTTTCCAATTGGTGTATAAACCAATTCTTCCCCCGCATCAGAAAACATCTTTTTCTGTTTCTCACTAGGACCACCAACAAAAATGATATCAGAAGTTTTATTCAATAGATTTTCATAAGCATAAGGGGTAGTTGCGCAAATGACTTTTGAATCATATGGTGAATAAGTATCTTGCGGATATATCGCCTGAGCAAAAGCTGAATAAATCGGATATAAAGCAGTTGCGCCATCTAATACCGGAAGCGGTGCTTTGATTTGTAAAGATGAAGCTTCATCTAGTTTTGCGATTCGATCAGATGCAAATGGTTTATATTCTTCTAAATCTACTTCTGTGGATATTGTTTCAAAGCGATGTTCCCATGCATGATATAACTGAAAAGATACCACAGTCCCACCACATAGTAGAATACATACTATATAGATCAGCTGCTTTTTCCATACAAGCAGCTTTTGAAAATGAATAAAATGTATGATATTACGCCATACCCAGACATAACATATCATGACAGTAGCAAACAACACCCAAGATAGCCATTGTTGTGTAGTAGACCATGTAAACATCAAAAGCTTTATGAACATATATGGGATTGAGATTAATGTTAATACGACCCCGATGATAAAGATAAGAATTGCTTTTTTATTTTTCATGTGATTTCCCTTTTTACGCATTGTAGAATTGCTTCATCTGCGGCCTCAAATGTGTAAGAATCTAACTCATTAGCACTGACCCAGGCCATTTCATGATGTACATGCAAAACAGGCGTTCCTTTCCTTATATTACATAAATATGCACTGACATGAATACAGATATCTTCTCGTTTATCCAATACATCCACAAGAAATCTTTCTACCTCCACATCAATATCCAGTTCTTCCTTTAATTCTCTGATGATTGCCTCTTCTTTTGTTTCTTCAGGCTCTACCTTGCCACCTGGAAACTCCCACATGTTTTCATGTACACCACTGCCTCTTTTGGCAATGAAAACTTGATGATCTTTTTTCATTACCCCACAAACAACTTCCATTATTTTCATATGCGTAACCTCTCTTACCTACATTATACAAAACAAGTGAAGAAACACAATCAAAATTTACCATAAGCAGGAAAATATTAAGATATGTTAGAAAAAGTTAAGAATCAAACAATCGTGAAATGTTTCTCGAAAATCCTTTTTGAGGGAGGATTTCTATGATATATTAAAGGAAAGAAACCTGAAAGAAGGAGGATCATCAAATGAAAGTTGGAACAATTGGTACTGGATTTATTGTGGATTGGTTTTTAAATGCAGTAAAACAAAATGAAGGAGTAGAAGCAGTTGGCATGTATTCCAGAAAAGAAGAGAGTGCACGCCCATTAAGTGAGAAATACGGTATAAAAAATATTTATACAGATTATAAGGAAATGCTTGCGAATAACGATATTGATACAGTGTATATCGCATCCCCTAACAGTTTGCATTATAGCTATGCGAAAGAAGCTTTATTGGCAGGAAAACATGTCATCTGTGAAAAGCCGTTTACATCTACAGTAAAAGAATTTATGGAATTAAAACAGCTGGCTAAGGAAAAACAGTTATTTCTGTTTGAAGCGATCGTAACAATTCATATGCCAAATTATCTGGCAGTGAAAGAAAATTTATCACGCCTTGGGAAAATCCGCATGGTACAGTGCAACTTCTCCCAATACTCTTCCCGTTATGATAAATTCTTAGCTGGAGAAACGCCAAATGTATTTAATCCAGCATTTAGTGGAGGTGCGTTATCCGATATCAATATTTATAATCTGCACTTTGTGATGGGATTATTTGGCAGACCTGCACAGATTCATTATTATCCTAATTTACATGAAAATGGTATTGATACCAGTGGTGTTGCGATTTTAGAATATGATGGCTTTAAAGCTGTGTGTGTTGGCTGTAAAGATACAAAGAGTCATTGTATTGCGCAAATTCAAGGTGAAAAAGGATATATCACGGTTGATTCAGAAACAAGCCGCTGTGCAAATGCAATGTTGAATGTAGGAAATGAAAATCAATCTCTTGCGATTAGTCAGAATGAAGATGCGTTATATTATGAATTGAAAGATTTTGTGAAAATCGTTCATGAAAAAGACTATGATACATGTTGGAAATTGTTAGATTATTCTCAAATGGTCATGGAAGTTTATGAAACAGCAAGAAAAGATGGCGGTATTGTATTTGACGCAGACCGTAACTAGGCAGTAACGTAGATGTTACTGCTTTTTTATATATTCTTGTCATAATGTAAGAATTTTTCATTTTGACAGGAAAAGAATATGATGTGAATCACATAAATATATCACGATTGAAAAACAAATGATTTTGATTGTTGAACAAATTTAGCACTTTTATTATTAGAAAATACATTTTGTTATATTTATGTTAAAATGTAACACATTTCATAAAATTATCACAAATTATTTACATTTTGTCTGTAAAATTGTGAAAAAAGTATTGCAAATTTGTGAAAAGCACTTATAATGATAAATATGAAAATGTTCAATGGAGAACAGCTAACAATTATATACTGTAGACCCTTGAACATTTTTATTATCAATCAAAAAGAGGAGGAATTGGTATGAAAAAATTAGTGTCAGTCTTAGCATGTGCGCTAATGGTTTTCTCACTTGCAGGTTGTGGTTCATCAAAAGATTCAACCTCAGGTAAAACCGTAACGATTGCAAAAGAGAATGACCTTATTTCAATGGATTCTACTTATGCTACAGATGGTATGTCCCTTGAAATGATCGCAGCAACCGTTGAAGGTCTTGAAACAGTAGACAAAGATGGAAATGTCATTCCCGCACTAGCAGAATCTTATGAAATGAGTAAAGATGGTTTAACTTATACTTTCAAATTAAGAGATGCAAAATGGGATAACGATAAGCCAGTCACAGCTGCAGATTTCGTTTATGCGTGGAAACGTGCAGTTAGTAGTTCAGATGCAGAATATGCATATTTATTTACAGAGGATGGAGCTTGTATCAAAGGGGCAGCTGATATCGTAGCAGCTGGAACTGATGAAGAAAAAGCAAAATTAAAAGATCAATTAGGCGTTAAAGCTGTTGATGATAAAACATTAGAAGTAACACTTTCAAAGAAATGTGAATATTTCTTAAGCTTGATGGCATTCCCTGTATTCTTCCCAGTAAATGAAGAATTCGCAGAAGCTCAAGGTGATCAATATGCAATTACACCTGATAACATGCTTGCAAATGGTCCATTCAAAATGACAAAGCATGATTTAAAGAGTAAAGTTGAATTTAAGAAAAATGAAAAATATTGGGATGCTGCAAATGTTAAAGTAGATAACTTTGTTGTTAACATCGTACCACAGGTTTCTACAAGTGCTGCAGACTTCGAAAGTGGCAACTGTGATTATACAAAATTGAATTCAGCTTTAGTTGACAAATATAAAAATGATAAAGACAAATATAAGAACATTCTGGAAGGCTACTTATGGTACTTACAGTATAACATTGGTGATGGAGTAGATACTGGAAATAAATATCTTGCAAACAAAAACATCCGTTTAGCTCTGTCTTATGCATTTGACCGTCAGGAATTAGCAAATACTGTATTAAAAGATGGCTCTATCGCAGCTGAAGGTTTCATTCCAAAAGAATTGTCTACAGGTCCTGATGGAAAAGATTATCGTGAAACAGCACCTGCTTATTACACAGAAAACGCTGCTGATTCAGTAAAGAAAGCTCAAGAATATTGGGAAAAAGGTCTTCAGGAATTAGGTGTTAAAGAAATCACTTTAAAATTATTATTTGAACCAAGTGATCCAGCTAAACCAGCTGCTGAATACTTACAATCTCAGTTACAGAAAAATCTTCCTGGTTTAACAATTGAAATGGTTCAACAGGAAAAGAACAATCGTATTGAAATGCAGAAAAAACGTGAAACAGATATTACATTAACACGTTGGGGACCTGACTATGCAGATCCAACTACTTACTTGAACTTAATGTTAAAAGGCAACTCTTATAACTATGGTGACTATGTAAGTGAAGCTTATAACGCTAAAATGCAGGATGCTGCTAATGCAGCTGATGCAAAAGCTCGTTGGACAGCATTACAGGAAGCAGAAAAAATCCTTCTGGACGATGCAGCAGTATCACCTGTATTCCAGACAGGTGGCGCATCATTGATCAATCCAAAAGTAACTGGTATTGAAAATCACACAGTTGGTGTACCATTTATCTATAAAAACTTAGATAAAGCAGAATAGGTTAAGAATATACATGAGGGGCTGTACTAGAATGACTAACCTTAGACATTCTCTATAACAGCCTCTTTCATTTTCATAAGGAGGAAAAATATGGATAAGTCAACATTGAAGTATATCGGCAAGCGACTACTGATTTCAATCGTGACCTTATTCATCATCGTATTGGTACTGTTTTTAATGATTCGTTTCATGCCTGGTACTCCATTCAATGATGAAAAGCTAACAGAAACGCAAAAAGCCATGATTTATCATAAGTACGGGTTTGATAAGCCGATGTGGCAACAATTCTTTATATATTTACAAAACATGGTAAAAGGTGACTTCGGAGTTTCCTTTGGTATCGCAAGAAACATGAACGTTGTAGACCTTGTAAAACCTGCAATTCCAATTTCCTTTGGGCTAGGTATTGGCGCCGTAATCATTGGTGCTGTAGTTGGTATTGCTTTAGGTATATTGGCAGCTCTAAAGAGAAACACTTTCTGGGACAGTTTTGCGACAGTGCTCTCTGTTATAGGTGTCAGTATTCCATCATTCGTTTTCTTATTTTTCTTATTAATTATATTCGGTGTGGAAATTCCTATTTTCCCTATCGTCTTTAATTCCAGTGATCCTATCAAAACCGGATTCTTGCCGATGGTTGCCCTATCTATGGGCGTTATCGCAAACGTGGCACGTTTTACACGTACGGAAATGATTGAAGTACTGGGTAGTGATTATATGTTGCTTGCACAAGCAAAAGGCTTGGATAAAAGAACGCTTATTTTCAGACATGCACTACGTAACTCATTGATACCTGTGATTACAGTTCTTGGACCATTAATTGTCGGTTTAATGACTGGTAGTATGGTTGTAGAAAGTGTTTGTGCTGTGCCTGGTCTTGGTTCTTTACTTGTTAAAGCAATAGAAGTACGTGATTATAATGTTATCATGGCAGTATCTTTCTTATATAGTGTTATGTATATCGTAATCATGCTTGTGATTGATGTTCTATATGGTATTATCGATCCTCGTATTCGTTTAGGAAAGGGGGATAATTAATCATGGCAATCATGGAAAATAAAGAATTAGAAAATATCGTTTTTGAGCCAAATGATTTTGAATTTATTGGTGATATTGAAAAAATCAGTAGTGAAGCCGTAACACCCGCAACATCTTTTCTAAGAGATGTATGGACACGCTTTAAAGCGAATAAAGGCTCCATTATTGGTGGTATTATCGTTTTGATTATCATTATCTGTGCAATTATTTTCCCAATGTTATCCCAATATACGTATGATGGTGTAGATGCCCCACGTCAGTTCTTAGGGCCTTGTATCCCATTTATCGAAAATATTGGTATCTTCAATGGAAAATCTGGTGTTAACACCTATGAAGGTATTTATGCCAATGCCTACCACTTTTTCGGTACTGATCACTTAGGACGTGATTTATGGGTACGTGTATGGAGTGGCTGTCGTATTTCATTGTTCGTTGCTGCTGCCGCAGTATTAATCAATGTATTCATTGGTATGATTTATGGTATGGTATCCGGCTATTTTGGTGGAAAAGTTGATAATCTGATGCAGCGTTTCCAAGAAATCGTAAACTCTATTCCTACACTTGTTATTTTGACATTATTATTGTTATTGATGAAGCCCAGCCTTTATACAATTATTATCGCCCTTGCATTAACTGAATGGGTTGGTATGGCACGTATTACACGTGCACAAGTTCTGAAAATAAAGGAACAAGAATTTATTCTTGCTTCAAAAACACTGGGTGCCAGCAGCTTTTTCATTATATTCAAAGAAGTACTGCCAAATATCTTCGGACAAATTATTATTATGGCAATGATGTCTATTCCAAATGCAATCTTCTATGAAGCAACACTGGCAATGATTGGTTTAGGTATTCCAGGTCCTCAGGCTTCTTTGGGTACATTAATTAATGATGGATTCAAATCATTCCTTGTTACACCATTCCTATTGGTTATTCCTGTTGTCGTACTGGCAATCTTAATGTTGTCTTTCAACCTGATGGCCGATGGACTTCGTGATGCATTTGATCCAAAGATGAAAGAAATGTAGGTGAATCATATGAATGAAAAAAGAGAAAGAATATTAAGAATCCGTGATTTATCTATATCATTTAAAACCGAAAGTGGCCATGTAAACGCAATTCGTGGTGTAAACATGGACTTATATAAAGGTGAAACACTTGCTATTGTTGGTGAAAGTGGTTCAGGTAAATCTGTCACAACAAAAGCGATTATGGGTATCCTTGCGAATAATGGTACCATCGAAAGTGGTTCTATTGAATATACATGGTATGATGAATTCACAGGTGAAAAACATACAGAGGATATTGTAAAAATGTCCGAAAAAATGAAACAAAAAGAGATTCGTGGACGTAAAATCGCAATGGTATTCCAGGATCCAATGACTTCTTTAAACCCAACCATGACCATTGGTAAACAAATTATGGAGCCAATGATTTATCATTATCACAAATCTAAAGAAGAAGCTTATAAAGAAGCTGTTGAATTATTGAATCTGGTAGGAATTACCGATGCAGAAAAACGTATGAAAAACTATCCACACCAATTATCTGGTGGTATGCGTCAACGTGTTGTTATCGCAATTGCACTATCTTGTGATCCTTATATTTTAATTTGTGATGAACCAACAACGGCATTGGATGTTACCATTCAGGCAAAGATTCTAGAGCTTATACAGGATATTCAGAAAAAGAAAAACCTGTCTGTAATCTATATTACACATGATTTAGGGGTTGTAGCGAAAGTTGCGGACTTTGTGAATGTCATGTATGCTGGAAAAATTGTAGAAGTCGGCAGTGTGAATGAAATATTCTATGATCCTCGTCATCCTTATACATGGGGATTATTAAGCGCTATGCCTGATTTGGATACTGATGATACTGAATTGTATACTATCCCTGGTACGCCGCCTAACCTGACAGTGGAGGTCAAAGGAGATGCCTTTGCGCCACGTAATCAATATGCATTGAATATTGATTTACGCTTAGATCCGCCAATGTTTTATTTAGGAGGTACACATCGATGTGCCAGCTGGCTGTGTCATGAAAAAGCACCAAAAGTGGAAATGCCAGAACAATTGAAAAAACGTATTTTGAAAATGAAAAAGGAGGCTGAAGAAAGTGGAAACTAATGCAGAACCAATCCTGGTTGTTGATAATCTGAAACAACACTTTAAAGTCAGCCGTAAATATACTGTTAAAGCAGTAGATGGCATTTCTTTTAAAATTTATCCTGGGGAAACATATGGTCTTGTAGGTGAATCTGGTAGTGGTAAATCCACCACGGGTAGAAGTATTATACGATTATATACACCTACAGATGGAAAAGTAATTTTTCAGGGAAAAGATATTTCTGGGAAAATGAGCAATGCTGATTTAAAATTACTACGTACAAAAATGCAGATGATTTTCCAGGATCCTATGGCTTGTTTAAATCCTAGAGAAAAAGTTTTAGATATCATTGCACAAGGGCTTGATATTCATCATGAATATAAGACTAAAGAAGAACGTAACCAGAAAGTTTATGATATGTTAGAGCTTGTAGGCCTTTCTAAGGAGCATGCCAACCGTTATCCACATCAATTCTCTGGTGGACAGCGTCAACGTATCGGCATTGCCCGTGCATTGATTATGAATCCTGATTTAATCATCGCAGATGAAGCAATCTCTGCTTTGGATGTTTCTATTCAGGCACAGGTTGTCAATTTAATGAAAAAAATCCAGCAAAAAACTGGTACAAGTATCTTATTTATAGCCCATGACTTAAGTATGGTCAAATATATTTCTGATCGTATCGGTGTTTTACATCTAGGTCATCTTGTGGAAACAGGTACTACAGAAGAAATCTTTACAAATCCTATTCATCCGTATACAAAAAGCTTATTAAGTGCTATTCCATCCCCAAATCCAGTTTTGGAAAAGAAACGTAAATCCTTTACTTACGATTATAAAGAAGCAGGCGTGGATTACCATGCCGGCAGTGAACATCTGGTGGATGGTACACACTATGTTCTAGCAACAGATAAAGAATTTGATGAATGGATGAAATCTACTAAAAATTAATGAATTGCCAGGGCTGACAATGCCCTGGTTTTCTCATTGAAAGGAGCGTGCATTATGACAGAAATCCAATTAGCATATCAGGATGATGGTATCTTAGAACTATTAGAAGATTATACCAATATGCTGATTCAGCAAGACGAAACAGCAGCACAATACCTGCTTCAACAAAATTATGATTATGAACGTGAGCATTTAGAAGAAATATATGGCTTGCCACTTGGTCGCTTCCTTGTGGTCAAAGTGGATAATGAAATCGTTGGCTGTGTTGGCTTAAAACATATGGAAGGTGGCCACTGTGAATTAAAACGTTTATATGTAAAAGAAGCTTATCGTGGACAGCATCTCTCTGATCGCTTAATGGAAGCCATTCTGAAGGAAGCAAAGTCCATCGGCTATCATACAATGTATTTGGATACACTTCCTTACCTGAAAGAAGCAATTCATTTATATCGTAAATATGGTTTCTTTGAATGTGAACCTTATAATGACAGCCCAATGGCCTCTTCGATCTATATGCGCTTAGATTTAATAGATTAACAACAAGAGATTTCAAAATGATGAATACACCGTCATTTATGAAATCTCTTATTTTTCGTTATGCATTGCCTTCATATTTCCATAGTTACCAAAAGGTGCCTTATACTCTTTTTACCATATTCGTATTATAATAGATAAGAAAGAAGGTCGAATATATGTTAAAAAATGATGGAGAAAAACAACTTAAACAATTTCATGATGAAATGTTTCAGAAAGAAACTTATAAAATCAATGATCGTATCACTTATTATTGTGGCTATGGACACAGTAACTGCGTTGTCATCGAAGGGGATAAGTCTACGGTACTGATTGATGCATTAGATAGTAATGCCCGTGGAGAACGCTTAAAAAGCGTTTTATCAGAAAACACAGATAAACCGATAAAAACAATCATATTCACACACAGTCATCCAGATCATCGTGGAGGAAGTGGTGCATTTAAAGACAGTGTAGAAGAAACAATCATGTTTGCTTCCGCAACGCCTGCTTTACAGGGATATAATGAAATAAACGATGTTTTAATGAAACGTACTGCCAGACAATTCGGGCGTGGATTAACCAATGATGAGTGTATCTGTCAGGGTCTTGGTATGCGCGAAGGTGTATATGTAAATGATGGCAGCTATGATTTTATGCCAATCACTACCTTATATACAGAAGATACCACACGCACAATCGATGGTATAAAAATGGAGCTTGTCCGTGTACCTGGTGAAACCGATGATCAAATGCTCATCTGGCTGCCAGATGATGGTGTATTATGTTGTGGAGATAACTTTTATGCCTGCTTCCCTAATCTTTATGCATTAAGAGGAAGCCAGTATCGTGATATTGCGCAATGGATACATTCTTTAGAAGTTCTGATGTCTTATCCTGCAGAAGTCCTGTTGCCTGGACATATGAAACCAATCTTTACACATAAAAACATACAGGAAACACTTTCCCAATATAAAGAAGCACTCTCTTATATCCTGCATGAAACCCTGCATTGTATGAATTTGGGTATGTCTGTTTCTGAAACAGTATCACATGTTACATTACCTGAACATTTATCTTCACTGCCTTATCTTCAAGAATTTTATGGCAGTCTGGAATGGGCTGTAAAAGGTATTTATAGTGGATACGTTGGATGGTTTGATGGAAATCCTGTCAACCTGCACCCATTAAGTGATCAAGAATGGGCTTCTAAATTAATGAATCTGATATCTGAGGATACATTAAGAAATGAAATACCACGTGCTATTTCCCAACAAGAATACCAATATGCGCTACAGTTATGTGCATTATTTGATAATACCAAGACAATAGATGATACCATCATTTCCTGGGAAATCGACTGTCTGTTGGCCTTATCTAAACAAGAAACCAGTGCTTGTGGCAGAAATTATTATATCGCCTGCGCAAATGATTTAAAGAATCAGTCAAAATAATTGCAATTTAACACAAAAAACCATATCATGATACACAGGTGATGAAAATGAAAAAGGTAGAAATCATAGGATATCCAAAATGCAGTACTTGTCGCAATGCGGTAAAATACGTTAAAAATCATGGTATAGAAGTAACTTTTCGTGATATTGTCACAGAAACACCAAGTGTGGAAGAATTAACAATGTTATGGAAAAAAAGTGGACTGCCCTTAAAGAAATTTTTTAACACAAGTGGTAATCTATATAAAGAAATGCAGCTAAAAGATAAACTATCATCAATGAGTGAAGAGGAACAACTTGTTCTCTTAAGTCATCATGGTATGTTAATCAAACGCCCCATTTTAATTGATGGTGATATCGTTCTAGTAGGTTTTCAGGAAAAGAATTATGATAACTTATGGGCAGAAGCCTAAATTTATGCTATAGTAAACGTATACAAATTTGAGGTGATCAATGTGTTATTAGGTGAATCTTTAGAAGATTATTTAGAAACATTGCTGATTTTAGAAGGTACCGGTAAAATTCGATGTGTGGATGTCGCTAATCGTATGAGTGTCAGTAAACCCTCTGTAAATAAAGCAATGAATGTATTAAAAGAAAAAGGGTATGTCTTACAGGAAAGTTATGGGGATATCCATTTGACAGACGCTGGTAGAGAACTCGCTAAAAGTGTTTATCATCGTCATCAGACAATTTCCAATTTCTTACAGGATGTGCTAGGTGTCAGCGCAGAAAATGCAGATGAGGATGCTTGTCATATCGAACATGTCATCAGTGATGAAACTTTTGAGAAAATGGAAAATTATCGTAGATAATCATAAAGGAAAGCATAAGAGTGCTTTCTTTTCTTTTGGTTATTTGCTATGATTAGAAAAGATTGCGAGGGATAGATATGGCATATCAAGAACTAATAAAAAACTTTGAGAAAATCAGAACATATATGATTGATTTTTATGTATATGGTTTTAAAAGTAGACAGGATTTTGATCAGAAAAGTTTGCGCTCTTATGATAACGAACGAAGAAGAATTGAAAGTTATCTAAAAGATTATATGCGATTTACTCAGAGTGAAGAAGGAAAAAATGTATTCTTATCCATAGACAGCCGTCATACTACACAAAATCCTTCGTATCAGGCATTTCTTGCCAAATCATTTACAGATATTGATATCACACTGCATTTTTATTTATTAGATATCCTTTATGATCCAGAGCAATGCTATACATTAAATGAAATCATAGATCAAATCGATCAGGACCACCTCTCCTGCTTTGTGGATCCTTTGATGATTGATAAAGCTACAGTACGAAAAAAGTTAAAGGAGTATACACAGCTTGGATTGATTGTCAGTGAAAAAACAGGTAAACAATTATCCTACCACAGAGCCGATACGCTAGATCTTTCTTCCTGTCATGATGCTATTTGCTTCTTTGCACAGATGGGAATGGTGGGTGTTATTGGTAATTATCTGATGCATCAATTATCTGTTCAAGATTCCATTTTTACTTTTAAACATTACTATATCGCACACGCATTAGACAGTGAAATTTTATATCAACTCTTGTGCGCAATCCAGGAGAAACGTGAAGTGCGTATTCATCATAAGCAGCATCAAAAAAATATCTTGTGGGATTTGATTCCCTTAAAAATCTTTGTGAGTACACAAAATGGTCGACAATACTTATTCGCATATCATAAACATTATCATCGTATTTCTTCTTATCGTATGGATTATATGGATCATGTGACCTTATTAGAACCTTCCTCACAATTTGATAAAAAACGTGAACTTTTATCTTCTCTACAGAAACATATGTGGGGTGTTCGCTGCAGCAGTCATAATATTCATCTCGAGCATGTAGAATTTCAGATTTACTTTTCTGATTATGAAGAATTTATCTATCAGCGCTTAGTTCGTGAAAAGCGGATTGGTGAAGTGGAACGATTAGATAAAAATACCGCAGTTTTCCGTGCTGATGTTTTTGATACAAACGAAATGATTCCCTGGATTCGTACCTTTATCTGTCGTATAAAACAATTGGATTTTTCAAACCGTACTGTTGAAAATCAGTTTCGCGCTGACTTAAAAGCAATGTATGAATTATATGATATTGGAGGTGATGCATAATGTTATTTCATGAGATATATGGATGCTACTATGAAAGTGTTGCTCGCATCATTGATCAAGCCATAAAAGGAACCCTGAATGAGAAAATCATGCATTCCATCATTCAGGAAACAGCCTTCTCTGAAAGCTTTTTAACGATAGAGCCTGCGCTAAAGAATCATCAATGGCCGCTTTTATGTGATGATATGCATACACCTGTAAAACACCCTTCTACTATGCCGCTTACACTCATAGAAAAACGCTGGTTAAAAGCTATTTTGCTTGATCCTCGTATTCAATTATTTGATGTGTCTATTAAAGGCTTGGATGATATTATGCCACTTTATCAAATGGATGACATTGTCTATTTTGATCAGTACCATGATCATGATGATTACTTTGATCCCGCTTATATTAAAAACTTTAAGACAATTCGCAAAGCCTTGCATGATCAATCCTCTGTATCCGTCTATTTTGTGACAGGAAAAGGCAAACGTGCTAACATTCATGGCATGCCACTTCAATTAGAATATTCACAAAAAGATGATAAGTTCCGTTTGATTATCGCATATCATCATAAAAAATATACAATTAATATTTCTCGTATATTAGAGGTAGAAATCAAAGAAGCATTCCATTATCCAAAAGATGTGCGTACAGAAGAAAAGAAATACTTTGTGATGGAATTAGTAGATGAGCGTAATGCGTTAGAGCGTGTGATGTTACACTTTGCGCATTTTGAAAAAGAAGCGAAACGGTTAGATGAAAACCATTATCAAGTCAAAGTGTTTTATGATGGAGAAGATGAATCTGAACTATTGATTCGCGTTTTATCTTTTGGTCCATTTGTGAAAGTCATAGAACCAAATCATTTTATTAATCAGATTAAAAGGCGTTTATTGTCACAAAAAGCATTATCTATAAAATAATGAATCACTATGTATAAGCCTTGGTTAGTTCCAAGGTTTTTTATGTGTAAATAATGTTTTAAAGTATCTGTATATAGAAATCATGTGTGACCCTTTTTGTCAATAGCTTGAGTCTAATCTGTAATTTTCGAGGATAATCTGTATTCTGTTTATATATATTTCAATCAAGTATTTCCTTCTATGTCAATAGAAAAGGGATAACTGGTTAGCTTTTGAGGTTAATTGGTAAACAGGAATATGAATTTATTCATTCACTATTTTATATCTTTGTCAATAGGCTGGTTCTAAACGGGCTTTCTATGGTTGTCAACGGTATTTTTTCATTTGAGTTTTTCATAATCAAAGCTATTTGTCAATGCCTTGAGTCTAATCTGTCGTTTTCGAGTATAATCGGTAAAAAATTTCATATATTTATCGTTCGCAACTTTTTTTTCACGATTTATTTCCTGATATTTCCTATAATAACCTTGCGGTCAAGGAAGTGGTTCTCATCCCACAACGATGCACTAGTAACTTTACTTGTGTGTATTTCGGAAACTATCCGCTTATTAAAAAAATGGTTTAACATGGCGTTACGCAGGTTCGACTCCTGCAATTAGTTTGGGACTAATTATTAAGTAAAAGATGATTGGATGCTTTCACAGATCTCATTTGTTTCAGCCTTGCCAAAGTTAGGATATCGATTATGCATCTATTCTGCCAGTTTTTACTCGCAGGATACATTCATAATCTTAATGATTTTGCCGCTGAAACGAATGCATATCATCAAATAAAAGGAGAAAAATATGAAAATTAAAATTAATGAAAATCAAATAGGTTTATTATATCGGAAAAGTAAATTTGTTAAGTTATTATATGCAGGAACATATCACTGTTTCGCAAATGATAAAGTAGAATTATTATCTATCAACCAGCCAATTTCATCCATGTATTGTTCCTTGGAGAAACTTATTCAGTTTCCTGAAATCAAGAAGAACGCTACCATTATAGATGTTGGTGATGAACAATATGCATTACACTATATCGATGGTAAATTTTCACAATGTCTGCCTACTGGTTTGTATGCTTACTGGAACATAGAAAACAATCATAAAGTACAATATATAGATGTAAAAGAACCAATGGTAGAGGATGATATTCCACGCTATATCTTTGCGAACATTCCACGTTCTTATTATCAACAAGTAAACATTGCGCAATATGAAAAAGGTCGCTTGTTTTATGATCAGAAGTTCATAACTGTTTTAGATGCTGGTATTTATTATTTCTGGAATACAAAAACAATGGTTGATGTGGATATTGTAGATATGCGATTGAAACAGTTAGATGTCATAGGACAGGAAGTATTGACAAAAGATAAAGTCACATTACGTATCAATATGGTTGCTCATTATCGTGTTACTGATTGTGTCGCAATTCTTACTGAAATTGATGATTATTTAACACAATTATATGTCATGGCACAGTTGGTATTACGTGAATATATTGGCAACTATAAGATGGAGGAACTGTTAGAAAACAAGGAAGAAATCGGTACGTATGTTTTTGAACAATTAAAACAGCGGGCTGCTTCTCTTTACATTGATATCACAGATGCTGGTATCAAAGATATCATTTTACCAGGTGATATGCGTGAGATTATGAATACGGTTTTAATCGCAGAAAAACGCGCACAGGCCAATGTCATTACACGAAGGGAAGAAGTTGCGTCAACACGTTCTTTATTGAATACCGCTAAATTATTAGATGAGAACAAAACTTTATATCGCTTAAAAGAATTAGAATATTTAGAAAGAATCTGCGAAAATGTAGGAAATATCACCTTAAATGGGAATAGTGATATCCTTACACAATTAGCAGCATTTATACAGAAACAGGAGGTATTATCATGATAGAAATTAAAGGAACATATACCAATGCCATTGTATACACAGATGTTGTGGAAGATACTGCGTTGGAGCAAATAAAAACCCTTTGTGATCAAAGCTTTGTGGAAGATTGTAAAATCAGAATCATGCCAGATGTACATGCAGGTGCTGGCTGTGTCATTGGTTTTACTGCCGATTTAAATCAACGTGTTATCCCTAATATTGTTGGTGTGGATATTGGTTGTGGTATGTTATGTGTCAATCTGGGAAAATCCCCTATTGACTTTGTGAAGCTGGATGAAGTTATTCGTAAATATGTCCCTAATGGCTTTGATGTACATCCAGGAAGAATTACACGTTTCCCAGCAATTCAAGAACTTCGCTGTTATCGTTCATTAAAAGATACACGACGTTTTGAACGTAGTATTGGGACACTTGGTGGTGGAAATCACTTTATCGAAATTGATATAGATGATGATGAAAATCACTATCTTGTGATTCATACAGGAAGCCGTAATTTAGGTAAACAAATCGCAGATTACTACCAGAATCTTGCTTATGATCTTATGCGTGGGAAAGATAAATTATTTGAACAGCGTGAACAGATTATCAAAGAATATAAAGAAGCTGGTCGTAAATCAGAAATACAAGCTGCCCTTGTTGCACTGGCAAACAGCTTTGAAGCAAAGGAAATCAAAACACCAAAAGAGCTTTGTTACTTGGAAGGAAGTTATCGTGATGATTACTTACATGATATGAATATTGCCCAGGAATTTGCGAAATTAAATCGTCGAATGATTGCGGAAACCATAATCCAGCATATGTTTGATATGAAACTGGATGATTTTGATCACTTTGAAACAATACACAATTATATTGATCATGAAAATAATATGATACGAAAAGGTGCAGTTTCCGCAAAAGAAGGTGAAATCTTATTGATTCCTATCAATATGCGTGATGGCTCTTTGATATGTGTTGGTAAAGGCAATGATGAATGGAATTGTTCTGCGCCTCATGGTGCCGGACGTTTATATAGCCGTGGTAAAGCAAAAGAATTGTTTACGGTAGATGAATTTGCGAATACAATGGATGGAATATTCTCTACATCTATTAATTCTGATACGCTGGATGAATGCCCTATGGCTTATAAATCCATGGAAGATATCACAAAAAATATCGCAGATACCGTAGATATTATAAAAACGATCCATCCTTTGTATAATTTCAAAGCATCATCTTAACAGGTGTATTCCACCTGTTTTTTCTTCCATAAATCACTAGTCAAATCTGTACAATTCGCCTTGTTTTTACAACCCATTTCCATATTTCACAGGAACTTTTAAAATATACGTGTTTTCATTTCTAATTTCTAGTATAATCCTACATATAGAAATCATGATGGGAGGAATTTTATGAAAGTCATCATTAATGAAAATCAGAAAGGTTTTTTATTCAAAAACAATAAATTTACAAGACTGCTGGAAAGTGGCAATCATCATATCTTTGGCAATAACGATATTGAAGTCGTATCTTTAGACCAGCCAATTCACTCAGAAAACTGTTCTTTGGATATCTTATTGAAGGATCCAGAACTGCAAGCACAGGCATCCGTTGTGGAAGTAAAGGATGAACAGTTGGCACTACATTTTATCAATGGTGCATTTAAAGAATGTTTAACAACTGGAAAATACGCATATTGGAACTGCATTGATTTCCATGAATTTACGATTGTGGATACCTCAACACCAATGGTCGCAAATGATATCCCACGCTATATCTTTGATCAAATGGATCAAAAGTTTTTTCACAAAGGTGACATCCACCAGGATGAAAAAGGGTTGTTGTTTTATGACCATGTCTTAACGGATATTTTAGATGCCGGCACCTATTATTTCTGGAAATCGAAAGTCAATATTGATTTAGAAATTCTATCCATGAAACTACCAGTTGAATCCATCAACTGTCCATTAGAACTGCTTGTGAAAAATGAGAAACTTGCGCCTTATATATCAATGGTGGAAGTCAAGGATGAACAACTTGCATTACATTTTGTGGATGGTGTTTTTAGAGAATGTCTGACGACAGGGAAATATGCATTCTGGAATACGCTTGATCATCATGAATTTACACTGGTGGATACCTCAAATCCTATGGCAACAAATGATATTCCACGCTATATCTTTGATTTGCTAGATCCATCACTTTATCAAAAAGAAGAAATATCACAGGATGAAAAAGCCTTCTTATTTTACGATAACGTATTTGAGGCATTATTGGACACAGGTACTTATTATTTCTGGAAATCAAAGACACGTGTAGATTTAGAGGTACAATGGATGAAACGTCCAGTGTTTTCTGCCCATTGCCCAATGGAATTATTGATAAAAAACGAAAAAGTGATGCCATTTATCACAATTGTGGAAGTGAAAGATGAAGAATTGGCCTTGCATTACATTGATGGAATTTTCAAAGACTGTCTGTCTACAGGAAAACATGCATTTTGGAATGTCTTGGAAAAACATACCTTTACCATTATTGATATATCACATCCACTTGTAAGTGATGATGTACCACGCTATATCTTCCATACAATTCCAGATACGCTGTATCAGAAAATAGAAGTATCTCAATTTGAAAAAGCACGCTTATTCTATGATAATAAACTTATCTGTATTTTGGATGCAGGTACCTATTATTTTTGGAATACTAAGACAAAAGTACATGTCGATATTTTTGATATACGTTTAAAACAGCTGCGTATCAATGATGAAGAAGTTTTGACCAAAGACAAAGTTACCATTTCTTTGGATATTGTATGTCGTTATCGTCTAATTGACTATATTCAAGTTTATACAGAAATTGACAATTATGTGCATCAGTTATACTCATTGATTCAATTAAATCTGCGTGAACTCATTGGGAACTATCGTATTGAAGAATTCATAGATGAGAAAGAAAATATTAACCATTTATTTGCGAAACGTTTAAAAGAAAAAGGAGCTTCTTTATTTATTGAGATCAGTGATGCTGGAATCACAAATATTACGTTGCCAAATGAAATACGTGATATCATGAATACTGTTTTGATAGCGGAGAAAAAAGCAGAAGCATCTATCATTTCCCAGAAAGCAGATGTTGCGTCCACAAAAACATTGATGGATACTGCCAAAATGATGGAAGATAGTAAAGCACTATCTCATTTAAAAGAATTAGAGTATTTAGAAAAGATTTCAGAAAATGTCGAAAGTATTACGTTGAATGGAAATGAAGATATCTTAACTCAGTTATCCAAAATCGTAACAAAAGAGCTTCCTGATAAAGACAAAGAATAAGCTTTATCATATCTAAAAAAGTTACAAATATGATACGATTCTCAAAAGTAGACAGTACAAATAATTAAAACGTACTGAATA